>JABUFB010000008.1:600000-900000 GCA_013314775.1 Armatimonadota bacterium
AAAGCCCTGAAGCACCATGAAAATCGGCTTTTCGTCACAGACCGCTTGCCGGTTCTTGTCGGTCTCCGCGCCGGTGACGGCGATGGTCTTGTCCGGCAGGTTCGAGTGCGTCGCGGGTTCGGGCACCGGGTAGATATCAGCCCCCGCGATATCCGCCCCGCGGTTATAGTGGGCCAGCGTGGAGATGAGATTTCGAGGCGCGTGATTCATCCAGATCGGGCGGTTCGGGTCGAGGGTGCGCATCAGGCAGTACCCTTCGTAGAGACCTTCGGCGCTCTGGCTCCCCCATGCCGGCTCATCGATACTCTCCCAGCACAGAAGCGCGGGGTGATCGCCCAGGGCCTTCGCGTGCTTGCGCAGGCTCTCCCTCCGGTTCTCGGTGTCCGTTGACAGGTCGAGCATGTGGCTGAGAGGGAGCCACATGTGCAGCCCGTGGGCCTGCGCGCGGTCCAGCACATGGCGCATGGCCCCGAGGCCGCCGCCGAGGATGCACAGGTTGAAACCGGCATCCGACAGGTTGCGCAAGGCTGCGTCGGACATGGGCCGCTCGTAGATTCCCAGCGGGAAGAACGGCCTGCCCTGCACCAGGAGCATGTTGTCATCGCGCACCGAGACGATTGGCTCGGGCGCATCCGCTGCGCGGAGTTGCGGGAAACGGAGAGTGTCCTGGCAGACAACTTCGCCTGCGCCATTGGTGAGTTGCGCGAGGATCTCATACTGGCCCACGGGCAAGTCGCGGGTCGGGATGCGCAGCAGTCCCTCGGGCGCTTTCAACTTTCGGACGAAAGCCTCCGCGAGTACCGTGTCCTGACCCAACCTTCGCAACTGCAGGGCGATGTCGTGCTCCACCAGTTCCTCCTCGGGCACCTGGACCTGGTAGCCAACTGTCACGTGGTCGCGGTAGTACGACTTGAAGACCGAGAAGGTGGCGCTCGAGGTCACGTCAATGCGCCGGCCGGCGGCGGCAACGGGCCGTCCGGTCTCCACATCCGTCACCGCGAGAGCCAGGTCGTGCGGCCCTTGCTGGAAGGCCTGGTAGGATATGGTGGCCGCCTTGGTTGCACCCGCCGGCAGGATGCCAATGGGATGAAACTCCTCGCGCCCAGCTTCGTCCGGAGGGGTGATTGCCAGCCGCAGGGACAGGTCGCGCTCCCGGCCCGAGCGGTTGGCGACCGAGTAAGAGAGCACATTGCGGCCCTGGATTCCCCGTCCCCAGTCGGCCACGGTCAGCTCGATCCGGTAGCGCTCCAGATCTGTGGGGATCTCCACAGTGCCGAAGCTCGCCGGGCGCGCGAAACGGTCTCCGGTCTGCGACCAGCAGGACAGTTCGCCGTCGACCTTGCGGTGGCGACAGATGTTGATGCCCCACGTCTCGCCGGCGTCGGTCAAAGGCAGCGTGGCGAAAGGAATTACCACTTCGGCTGACCAGTAATCGGGGCCGCGAGCAGTGCTCACGGACCACTCGCCGTCCCAGTCGGGCAGACCGCCCGCGGCATCACCCGAAGAGTCGAAGCGGGTGCCCAGCGGGTTGAAGGCCATCTGGACATAGTGGAACTGGTCACGCGCCGGGTCCAGGAAGATTTCGAGGCTATCGTCGGCGAAGACATTGGCGTCCCGGCCGACGACGGTTGCGGAGAGCTTCGGCATCTCGGCGTCCAACGCTTTGACGGCGATGTACAGGTTGTCGGCGTCATGGCCGACCCATGCTTGCGTCTGGCTGCGCGCCGGGGCTTCGTCTCCCAGCACCACGAAATCCCGGATCGGAGCGGGTCCCTGCCAGCAGGCGTCGGCAAGCTGTCCGTCGATGACCGGCGGCTCCATGACCGCAATAGACTTCGCGCTCGGTGCGCCGAAACAGGCGGCGCAGAGCGTGAGGAGTGCAGCGACTGTTGTCCTTGGCATAGCTGTCAACCCTCCATTGGGCAGTTCCCGGAGAGACCGTCAGGGCGCGGCGATCCAGGTGCAGGGCACCAGGCAGTCTTCGTCGGAATCGGTGCCATGACTGCCCATATGCGATGGATCGCCGGTCTCGTGCTGGCCGTGGTCGGCGAGAATGATGATGGCGTAGTCAAGCGCCGCGAGTTCGCCGCACAGCCTCTGCAGACGCTGGTCGGTCTCCTGCACTTTCGGGCGCGCGCCGTCTCTGGCCGGCCCGAAGCGGTGGAAATGATCGTCCGTGCCACCGATCTGGGTGATAATGAACTCCGGAAGGCTCTCGCGGGCGATGCGCAGCGTGATTTCTTCGGTCCCGGCGTCATCAGGCACACGCGCGACACCCTTGTGCTGCGCGCAACGGGCCAGAAGGTCGCCGCCGGTGTATCCCGGGCGGCCACAACCCGCGGCCGAAAACCCCTTCGCGGCGAGCACTTCGAACAACGTCTCGCAGGCGAAGTCCATCTCCTTGGATCGCACACCGTGGCCCGCAAGGTCGGCGCCCGTGATCATCGTTGCGAAGTTCACCGGCGTGATCGAGGGCATGACCGAACGCAGAACGACCATGCGGTGGGCGCAGAGTGCGGACAGGAAAGGCATGTCGTTAGCGAAGTGGCGGAGGCTGTGCAGCCCGAGGGCATCCGGCGCGAGAACGGCAATGTGTCGGGACCCCGTCAGGTCGACGAGCATCTCTGGGATCGGTGCACCGGTCGCGCCCGACGGCACAGGAATGTTCAGGGCTGCTGC
This sequence comes from Armatimonadota bacterium, assembly GCA_013314775.1. Lineage (NCBI taxonomy): Bacteria > Bacillati > Armatimonadota > Armatimonadota bacterium. Next base: position 602,680 of record JABUFB010000008.1, read on the forward strand.
AACCGTTGGGCAGACGCAGGTCATGGAGTATTCGGGAACGGGCATGATCGAGTGACCCTTCAATGGTTTCTTGAGGCGGCTGCCCTTCACCACAAGGCCCCCCGAGACCTTCTGCCAACCGGCGAACAGGTAAGAGCACGACATGAGGGGAAGCATTTCGAAGCGGCGTGGGGCTGCCGTATTGGGCGATCAACAAATGGAGGACGCGGGAGATGCGCTGGCTCATCCCATTTTTCCTGGCACTGACCGCAACCACCTGTTTCGGGATAGACATGCCCGACGGGGACATGGAACTCCCGGAAACGGGTCCGTGGAGCGTATACGGCACCCCGAGCGTAGTCGAGAAGAGCGATTTCGCGCGGACCGGCGCACGGTCGCTGCGAGTGGTGACCGACAATGTCCAGACCATGGGCGGCAACTACGAGGGCACGTCACGCGCGCTGGGACGGTTCGAGGCCGGCGACCTGCTTCGCGTGTCCTTCTGGTACTGGGTGCGCGAGGGCAAGCAGATGGTGGTGGGCATCGGCCCCACGTACTTCATCGGACGCTGGGTGCTGCCGCCCAGCACCGACTGGACCCGCGCCGACCTGAGCCTGCGCATCCCTCAGCCCGGCAGCTACACGATCTGGCTGAGCCAGACAGACGCAGCCACCGAGTTTTTCGTGGACGACTTCAGCGTGGAGCTTGTACGAAGACCGGAATTGGGCACGGCGCCAGTGGGCCGGCGGATCTCCCTGACCGGCGGGCCGCTGCGGGTCACATTCTGCCCGGATACCGGCGCCCTCGCGGGCATTGAAAACCTCGGGACCGGTGAGGTCTATGCGGCAGTAGGAGAGCGCCGACCGCTCTTCTCACTTCAGGTGCTGGATGAGGAAGGACTGGGCTATCAAACACTCTCCTTCGAGCAGATGAAGCTGACGGGAATGTCCACGCAGGACCCGCAGCGCCTGGAGTTGAGCTTCAGGGCTCAGGAGTTGCCGGTGAGCGTGACGGTGACCGTCCGCCTCTCCAACGACGGGGCGGCCCATTTTGGAGGAAGGGTCACCAACGACTCCCATCGCCCGGTCATGGCCTTCGAGCTGCCCATGGTGTACGGCATCTGCCCGGCCCGAGACCCGGAGAAACTCACGCTGGTTCACCCCTATGTCTGCGGGCAGATCGTGCCCAATGCAATCAAGTCCACGGGCTGCCAGACCGCATGGCCCGGTCGCGGCGTCATGGGCTGGATGGACCTGTCCGGCGAACAGGGCGGGGTGTATCTCGCTACCCACGACCCGAGCATGACGGGGACGCGACTGATGGCGCTCCCCGCGCCGGGCCCCAGTTTCGACATGTCCCTCACTCGCGAGATCGTGGTCAAGCCCGGGGAGACCTGGGACTGTCCGGAATCCGTGCTGGCGGTTCACCAGGGAGACTGGCATGCTTCCGCCGACCGCTACCGGGCCTACTCGCGAAGCTGGATGAAGCCCCCGGATGCCCCGCAGTGGATGCACGACGCCAACGGCTGGCTACTCATTGGCGTCCAGAACGGCGTTCCGTTCCACCGCATACCTGATGTTTACCGGACGGCCCAATGGATGGGCATCGAGTACCTCCATGTGCAGGGTCAGGGCATCGACAACATGTGGTTCGACGAGGAAGGCAAACGACATTCCCACGCCCTGAGCTACCTGTACCCCAGCCCGAAGTTCGGCACGCCCGCGGAGCTGAAAGATGCTATCCGCAGAATCCACGACAACGATGGGCACGTCATGTTCTACTACCTCTATGAGCGCTGGACGCCGAGCCACGATGTATCGGATGACTTTGGGACTGGAACGCGCGCCGACGTGCCGGAGGAGTACCTGCCGCCGGGACCCGACTTCTACCCGCAGAATGCACTGATCGAGAACCCCGGCGGTGTCCCGGCCACCGAGCACCCCTTCATGGCCCAGCGGATGATGTGCCTGGGTGCCCCCGGTTGGCAGGAATGGATGCGCCGGTGGGCCATCGATATCTACCTGAAGGAGTATGGGGCGGACGGCTTCTACTGGGATGTGATGGGGCGTGGCGGGCCCTTTCGGTGCTTTAATGAGCGGCATGGGCACCAGGGGCAGAATGACTGGGCCGGCGGCTGCGCCGAAGTTCTGGATACGGTGACACGCGAAGGCCGGGCGATCAACCCGGACTACTCCTCGGCCATCGAGGGCTGCTCGGACGTACTGGGGCAATGGGTCGGCTACCACCTCATGTCCGGCGCCACCATGACCCCCAATGTCTTCCGCTACACCTTCCCCGACTACCTGCTGGTTGACGGGTTCGCGAACACCACCTGGAAGCTGACCCACCCCGAGAAAGCTCACCGCGTGTTCCTGAATGGAGAGCGGTTCGATATCACTGGCTACGACGCCCGCGTCAAACGCATCATCAATCTGCGGCGGCGCATCAAGCCCTTCATCGACTGGCCCGCGGTGTTCAAGGACACCGTTGGACTGGAGCTATCAGACCCGCGGGTGCAGGCCCGGGCATTCTGGCGCACCGACGGCCGGAATCGGGTGATCGCGGTCACGATGATGAACGAAGAGGGCGTAGAGGGCGCGCAGGTTACCGTGGACCTGTCACCCATCGGCGCGCCCAAGACGGTGCACGTTTTCGGTCTGGACGGCCGGGTGGAACCGATCCGGGATGCCGATGCCACCGGTACCGCACCCGATGACTTCTGCGTACTGAATGTCCCCACAGACCCCGTCTCGGCTGCGGTGATCGCAGCGGATGTCGAACCCAAACTGCGGGTAGTGCCCTGGCTGGAACAGATTATGCGGCCCGGCGAGGACGGGATGGAATTGAGCCTGTTCTGCCCCATGGGATGGCTTGGATCATGCGATGTTGACGGCAAATTCCCGCCCGGCGAACTCGACATCGAGTCTCAGGGTGTGGCGCCTGTGTCCACCTGTCTACGCCGCGCAAGACTCCTGGACCGTGGCCATCTGAGGGGGCTCACCCGGTGGTCGAAGATCAGACTGGACGTTACCTGGGATACGGGCACCGCGGGAACCTGGTGTGTGCTCGCCCCGCCGCTTGTGAACGGGGACTTCGAGGAGGTCGAGGATGGGCGACTGGTCTACTGGGGCGCGCCGCCGTGCGAGGAGGACCCGGGTGAGGGCAAATGGTGCATCCGCCTGGACCGCGACACCGCGCCGCTGAAACACGTCTCATCCCTCACGCCGCTGAAGCCCAATACGCGGTACCGCTTCCGCTGCATGATCAGGCGCAGCCCCAATGCGACGCAGTGGGCCGGTGCGCATGTGGTGGAGTATCTCGAAGGCAGCACATTCGAGCGTTCCGCGGTCCTGAACAGCACCCGCCTCGGAGAGTGGGAAACCCTCGAGACGGTCTTCACCAGTCACCCGGATCCGCGCAGTTCCGCGATCTACCTGTACAACTTCGACGAGAACGAGCCCGCGTGGTTTGACGGTTTGGAGCTGACAGAGGTGCGGGAATAACAGGCCATCCTTGTTGCGCTTTCCTTGAGAAAATCAGGTGCAATTCGGTGTAAGAGCCCTGCAAACGGGGTATACCGAGCTTGGTCTAATCAAGGAGAGATCAAGAGATGATCAACCCTATCCGGCGTCTCTGGCATGACGAAGACGGCAATACATCGGTCGAGTATGCGCTGTTACTGGTTGTTATTGTCGTGGGTTGCCTTCCCGCCTGGACAGCATTGCGCAACAGCCTGGTCTCCGCTCTTGAGGACGTGGAGCAGGCGATGGGCCAGTCGACCGGATAGCGTCCGCTCAGGATCAGCGCGGCACTGCAAGAAAAACCTGGGACGTGCCCTGAGCGATGACTCGGCCTTTCTCGTCGACTAACCGCGGGGTAATGCGAGCGCGGTCGGAAAACTGAAGCGGGATTTCGAGTTCACTCCCCGGACGCGCGGAGATGCTGTGCGTCCGGGTCCCTCTTGCGTCACTGACCTCCACGATCACCGTACATCGCGACCTGTCCACCGCCCCCATGTTCACAGACACAGGCATCTCAACCACATCTCCACTGGATACCAAGCCACTCACAGGCTGCACATCCATAGGCGGGGGTGTGGTTACCGGTACGTGAGCTTTACCCGTGACCCTGTCCCCCACTCCCCACGAGACCGGGATGGTGTGGGGGCCTTCGGTCCGCAGGTCAAGGTTGACCAGCGCCAGCCGGGTGCACAGGCCCGGGTCAAGCGTAAACTTCCCCGTCCTTTGGCCAGCAACCTCCACGAAGCCCACCAGGGGACGATCTGTCAGGTTGCGTACATTCGTGCGGACGATCCCCTTGCCGTAAAGCGAAGGCAGCTCAAGTTGGGTAAGTGCCACGGGCGGCTCCTGGAGAAGGGCCGTGCCGAAACGTTCGGGAACGTGGAATCCCCCGTAGGTGGGTGACCAGGCGGTATGGGGAGCGGTTGAGCCCTGTGCGAAGCGGTTCCGGCAGAAGTTCACAAACATCATGGACTTGCGCGAGACACCCCCAGCTTCCAGATCTCGCCACGGGATGGACAGCTCCGCGAACCAGGCGTCATCGCGCTTTGCGACCGCGGACTCCACGTCAGGATTCCAGGTGGGGTCCTGGCCGATCTCATCGTACAGCGAGTTGTTGGTGTTCAGGATGAAGTGGGCGTACGGAGTGCGGCCGGGCCCGGCGATGAAGAACTCAATCCCGTCATCCACCCAGACCATCGGGGTATCGTGCCCGGTCTGCTTCGCCACAATACTGTCCATCGCTGGCTCCGGACACTTGAATGCGACGTATAGCGCCGCGTCATCGTAGGTGATCCAGGCCGCGGTATCGAGACCAGTCTTCCCGCCGGTGGAGGCGTCACGAAATCCGTCGGCCACTGCCGACTGCTTCCAGGCCTCATCATCCAGCATTCCGTCAATCACCGGTGCGACGGGGCAAGCCCTCGGCAAGACCACGGGCGATGAGCCCCTCCGCCCGCTACCGCGACGGGTGACGGCGACCTTGACCGTGGCAGTCGTGTCCCGTCCGTCGAGGCTCGCCTGTCTGCCGGCCAGGGCGTTCTCGAGCCCCACGATCAGATCGGCAATGGCGCGGCGCACCTGGTGCATTTTCCGGGTCTCGAAAGCCACGCCACCCATGGGATTGGCCCACGGGATCGCGTCCACCAGCGCGTTCATCGATTCTCGCGCGTTCCCGGCGAGCGCTCGCACCTTGGGGTCCGGGCTTTCCAGTGCTCGAGCGATGGTTCGCTCAAGGGTGAACAGATAGCGGTAGTCATCGACGCCCTCGCGCATGCCGTCCCAGGCCAGGGTGGGGATTGCGCCCTGGTAGGTGCTCCAATCATTGGGCTTCAGCAGGTGCGGGTAGGTAGTTGCCTGTTCTTTGGGCTCGGCGGAGTTCGCGATACTTCCATCGAAGTCGTTGAAAACGTCCTCATGCGGCCGGCAGAAAGTCCAGGCAACCGAGGCCTTCGCGCCGGTCTTCCAGAAGAAGAACCCCGCGCCGTAGCGGTTGTGAAAGAGGTAGCCTTCCTGGGGGAAGGGGTTCACATAGCAACCGGTGCCGTACCACCAGAACTCAGCGCCGGTCTGTTCGCAGGCTTCGCGGGCCTTACGCGCAGTGCCCTCAGCGGCAACGAGGCCCGTCACGAAACATGGTGCGTCGAGGTACTCCGAAGCTTTCTCCAGGAAGTCAAGGCGGTAGAAAGTGGCGTAGGTATTGGCTCCGCCGGCATGCCAGGCCTGGTACTCCTGAATCGCGTAGGTATTGTCGCCCCCCGGCTCATCCACACCGTAGAAGTACCAGGTGGCAGGCGCGTCCTTCGTGGCCTCGCAGGCTGCCCGAGCAACGGCCTCCACGCCGCGCCTAATCTCCCCGGGCCAGACGTCCGCATTCAGATCCGCCTGAATCCCCAGAATGTCCTTGATCCGCGGCGCCATGCCGCCATACGAGCAGACGTGGGGGCCCGGCAAGCCGGCTTCAATGCACTGTGCCGCCAGCTTGTTGTAAGCCGACGGGTCGAACTTCGCCTTTCCGTCCTTGATCTCGGACAGGTCGACGCTACCCAGAGGCATCTCGACGAGGCCGGTCACGCCGTGCCGTGCGAAGTCCTTCAGTTCGTCGAGCACCTGCGCATCGCTCATGTTTCGCCACCGACCAGTGTCGGCGTACAGCAGCCAGAACTTGTCATCAGGCTTGTCCAGCTTGAAAGGCAGGACTTCCACATCCAGCGGGAGCTCAAGGGCCGGCTTTCCCTCAGCCTGGATGCGCACGTTGAGGCGGTGGGTGCCCGGCGTGGCCTCCGGGGCGGCATGCAAGTCGAACCAAAGCACTGCGCAGCTTGCGGCGGGAACATCGAAGTCTTCCTCTTTGAGCACTCCGTGGTGGTCCGGCACGGTGCGCTTACCGTCTGCACAGGGCAAGAGCAGTTCCGGTGTGATATACCACTGCCGAGACCGCCAGCCGGTGCGCTGGGGCCAGAAGTGGGCATGGCGGATTTCAGCGGTGATTGGCGCCTGTCCAACGTCGACGGTGCAGGTGAGCTTGCTGAGGTCCTCCAGCGCCCAGACGCTGACCCAGACGGGCTCAAACTCGTCCGGGGTGACGAACGCGGACAGGCGATCCACGCGCTCCTCGGGCTTCGGTGCGCGATCGGGGCGATTATCGCCGGGATCGCCGGTCACGAAGGGGATCATGCCCGCTGCGGATTCAGCGGGGACAGGATCGGGCGGCGCCCAATTCTGAACAGTGAGTCTCGCCTGAGTGAAGGGCTCGCCGGGGTCCACCCGGTCGTACGTCACCCCACCGATGGTGACGGGGCCCTCCTGGCACAGGGCAGGGATTGTGAAAATGGCAGCAATACACAGCAAGACGAAAGTTCTCATGGTCTCTACCTCCGTCGGTCATCTCGCGACTGACTCGAATTGATAGTTCTGCAGCCCAGTCGGCGCACTGGAGCCGCACTTGGCAGCTGCCGGCACAGGCTCGGGGTACGCATCGGAATCGGATGCCTGAACCCCGCCGTGCGGCTAAGGGGTCCTCGATACCGGCACCACTATCCCCGCCTGCAGTGTGACCGGACCGATCAGGCCAGATTCCAGCAGCGGCGAGTCTTTGTGCCAGTGCTTGTAGGTTGCGAAGGCAATGCGTCCCGTGGCCGGTCTCGGCTGGCCCTGGGCAAGCCACTCCGGGATCGCTTTGAGCGGGCCGCCCCCAGCCCATTCCGCGTCTTCCGGGAACTGCTCGTCGCCGATCAGGCGATTGGGCCACAGGTTCGTGACGCTGATTTCCAGCAAATTGTCGCCGGGTTTCAGCACATCGGTCACGTCCACTTCGAAAGGCGGCTTCCAGAAGATGCCCAACGGAGTGCCATTCACGCTCACGCGGGCGATTTCGCGGACCTGCCCAAGTTCCAGCTTCACCCGGCGGTCTGCGCCCAGAAATCCGGCCGGAACATTGACTGTGCGGGTGTAGGTCGCGGTGCCGGAGAAGTACTTGATGCCCGGCACATCACTCTCGGGCCATGAGATGAGCTTGTCGAAGGTGGCGGACTCCGGAGCGCCAAGATTGGGCGGAAATCGCACCTGCCACGGGCCGGTGACTTGGAGGGGTTCCGGGACTTCCGCAACCGATTCTTGTGCGGTCTGTCCGGTATCCAGGGCGATCTCATAGTCGCCGTTCTGCCAGGCAGTCAACGTAACATCCCCGTCGGGGCTCACGGCCAGTTCGGCCGGAGTGACGTCGAGACGGGTGGCCTCGGATTCCGTGCCCTCGGGCAGGCTGATGGTCTGGTTCTCTGAGTAGGTGCGGGAGTAGGGTTTGCCATCCAACGAGTAGTCCACCCGGAGTTGCTTGACGATCAGGGGCGCCGGGTCTCCCGCAAGCTGGTTGCCCGCGACCACGCTGAGAGTGTTATCCTTGACCATCCCGGCGAGGACTTCGGTAACGTCGACGGTCGCGGGCTTGGGCTCGGGCGCGCCTTCCGGCGGCAGGATGCCGTACAGGGCACGCTTTATCTCAAGTTTTCCTTCCTGCCCCTCAACCGCCTCGCCCGGGCGGGGCAACCGCACGGTCTCGTTCTCTTCAACCGTAATCGTTCCCGGTTTTCCGTTGTACACATATTGCACCCGCATCTGCTTGACCACGTTCTGCGCGGGGTCGCCGGCGAGGGCATTGGTAGCGGCAACGGTCAGCGTCCCATTGCGCACCAGCGCGGCGACCTGCTGCGTCACATCCACCATGTCCTGCTGCGGCATGGATAGCACACCGTAGACAGCGCGCCGGATCTCGAGATTGGGCAGGTTCGCGGTGCGCCAGGAGACCAGCGGGCGGCCGTCGAGAGTGGCTGAGACCGCGTGAGGAGGCGTCGCTGATTCGGGTGGGAACACGACGAAAATCGAATCCGCCGGACCAAAGCGCAGGCTGACCACCGTGCGCCCGTGATCTTCGCGCCACAGCGGAGCGGGCTTCATGCTGCCTGTGACCGCATCCCACAGTTGCGGAGCGCGTCCGGTAATGCGGAAGGAGCAGTCCACAGCCTCCACTCGCCGGCTCTGGCTGGAGACGAAGTAGATGTCGTGCCCCGCAATGACGCGGTGTATGTATGGAATGCGTACATCACCGCGCAGAGGCGTGTACTGGAAATCGGGCGGGACGTTCATTTCTGCCAGAACATCCTCCAGCGGCTTGCCCCAGATGATTCGGCCCTTGCCCACGCGGTTTTCGGTGACCGTCTGCCCATCGCACGGGCCCCACAGTTGGGCGGCCAGGGCCCGAACCCGTACGTCGGCATCAGGGTAACCCGAGAGACCCGGAGCGCCTGTGGGCGGCCTTCCCATGACGGTGGCCCCATCGCGCACCAGCGATGCGATCTTCTCCAGAATGGGCAGCGACATGGTGTCGCGATCGGGGAGAATGAGCATCCGGTAGTTCATCCCGTCCGGCAGGACGAGGTGTCCGTCCTTGACCGACATGCGGTTGAGGAGCACCTCGGAACTGCAGCCGTCGTAGTCATATCCCGGGGGCGGGACAGGACGCAGGCCGCTGCGACCTGGCAGTCCCGCCGGGGCGCCCTCACCCTGGTAGTAGCACAGATCGGCGTAGAACAGGCCCTCTTGCAGGAGATACTGGCAACGGGCGAGGTAGGTCAGCCATGCGGGACTCTCATTCCACCAGGTGTTCGTGCGCTCGAAGTGGAAGCCCCAGGGTCCCATAGTCATCCCGGGCCGCACCGTCTCCCAGGGCTGCTGCGCGTAACGGTGGAAGATGAAACGGTTGACCCCGCCGCAGTAGATGAAGTCGCCCAGTTGTTTGAGCGAAAACGGGTGATTCTGCCAGCGCCCGTTCTCAGGGCTGGCAGTGAAGGCCTCGGCACCCACAAACTTCCGGCCATTGGTGTGGGCGATGGAGGAGGCCATCTTCCCGCCGCTGTGGTCCGCTCCCCACCCCACCCAGAATTCGGTCATCGGAATGTCGCCGCGTGCGCCGGAGATCAGCTCATTGAAGCCCGCATTGCCGTAGGGCTCCACGGACAGCATCATCCCGTGGCGGTGGGCCAGCTCGGCGTAATGCCCGAAGTAGCAGTCGGCGAACAGGTCGCCGATGGTCTGGCGGTAGTCCCACAGGAAGCGCTCCGACTGCTCCAGACTGTCCACCACGCGGCCCGTTAGCGCCGGCAGGAAGGGCCACAGAGCGTACCCGCGCCGGGCCTGGAACTCCTCGGGCATCTTCTGGGTCCAGTTCTGGCAATCCACCTCGTAACTGTCGATAAGGATATTATTCAGCACCTTGCCCGCAAGCGGCCCGATCTCCTGGATCACCTTACCCAGCATCCCATTGAAATGAGCTTCCGCTGCCTCCTTGCTCATCTTGTCGCATTCCAGGCCGCGCCCGGAATCTGAAGCCGGGTGGTTCTCCTTGCCCGTGAGGGTGTAGCCCATGCGCAGGAGGGTCCAGTTACCCTCAGGGGCGTTCCAGGTCACCCTGCCTTCAGGGTCCATGCTGGCGCTGATGTCCCGGATGTCTTCGGAGGCAATGATCGCTTCCCGGCCGAGATCAACCGTGTCAAAGGGCGGGTTGTGGCTCACGTTGAAGCCGGCTTTGCCTGCCCAGTTGCTGATGCGGTAACCGGCGCTCAGCGCAATTTCCCCCAAAGCCACCGATCTCGATGCGCCGGGGAACACGATTCGGAAGAGGCGGCCTGTGACCGGCGCGAAACCCACACACGACGGCGCGCGCAACAGGCCGGGGTCGCCGATGCCCAGCCGAGTGACAGGCCTGAAAGCTCCGTCCTCGTCAGCCACCTGCAGCTCAACGGTCAGTCCCGCACGTCCTGGCGCTGCCCAGACAGTGAGTGACCGCGCTGTGAAGGGCTCGGGGTACTCAAAGATGATGCCCTTCTGATCGCCCCCTTGGCGCAAGTTCAAGCTCGCGACTGAACCGGGGTTGCCGTCAACGAGGCGGTCACCCTGGAAACCCTCCTGGTCGGCGCTGATCGTGGGCTTGAGGGAGGCCATCGCAGCTTCGGCCGGGGGAGTCGGGTAGGCCAAAAGGGCGATATCCCTGTAGAACCCGCGCCGGGTCTCCGGCTGCTTCATTTGCACCTGGACCTGCCCAGGTCCCTGCACGGCAGCGTCGGTGAAGACCAGCATTTTCATGGCATGCTCAGGGGTCACCCACGGGCCGCCGCTGCTGGACCAGCCGGCGCAGTTGTGGATGCACAGCTCCATTCCCACCCGGTCCGCTTCAGTGACTGCGTGTTTGACGAGAGCGCGCCACTCGGGGGTGTTGTACTCCACCGGCCCCGGCGGAATACCGTGGCTGACCTCAAACATCTGAGCACCGCCCACGCCGACCCGCGCCATCTCCTCGAGGTCACGGGTGATGCCGGTCTTCGTGGCATTCCCGTGCATCCAGTGCCACCAGGTGTGAGGCTTTGCAGAGTTGGGCGGGTGCACAAACCCCGCGGTGAGCTCCGCGGGAGTTGGGTCTCCCCAGGCGCAGATGCAGACCAGCAATGCGAGCAGCATGGCGCAGGTTCGAGACACAGTGGTTTCACCTCGGTGATAGGCCCGTGAAGGCACGTGGTCAGAGGCGGACGAACGAGACGCAACAGCCGATCCGAAAGGCGGACAGGCAAATCGCCTGCTGTTCCGACGGCGAACAGCCGGCGCGGCCGTTGGCCTTCAGCCGCGTGGGGCGGGCGAAACTCCCGCTCCATGCCATACAGCCCGCCCTGTGCAATGAGACCGTGAAAGGGCACAACGCCGGGTTTTGCCCCTTCGTCCACGCACATCAGGGCAGCTCGGCCGTGAACGAGAGCCTTTGCGTGACGCCCCCATCCGCATTGCGAATGACAATGGTCATCTCATCCCGCGTCTCAATGCCCGCGACATTCACCGGCTCGCCCGGCTCGTCGCGCTGGATAATAAGAATGCTGCGGCTGTCCCCCAGGGAGATCTCCAAGGCGGCAAAGCCGGCATTGGAAGGCAACATTTTCGCGCTCGTAACTCTTGGTTCCTCCCCGGCCGCGATCGGCTCCAGGACGAAGGCCATCCGCACCGTTCCGGAACCGCCGGTCTTGTAGATCGCCGTCGGGATAGCCCGCCACGGTCCATTCGCCCATCCCTGCACTGGCGGGTCCTGCTTGCCTTTCACGATCTCCAGATCAAGCACGGGCGCCGGGGTGATCTGCAGATTGCTCTGGCCTTCGTTGAGGGTGCGAACGACACCCGCTTCGAGAACCTGCGCATCCTCAGTGTCCAGGTGGAAAAGCGCTTCGTATGTGTGCTCCCCCTCGTCCGCCGGGTCGAGGGCATCGAGGACCACGAACAGGTCCAGCTTCTTCAGGTACAGAACGCGGCGGGTGTGGGTGACGTCGATGGCGTTCTTCTCGCCGTAGCCGTCGGAATATATGCCGGCGGCGAAGTCATACTCGGGCGTGGAGGCCCAGCGCGCGTCATTCTCCGGTGGCGCGTCTCCCCGCCAGGGCTTCGGCCACCAGTACGTCTCGCGCTTTGCCCCGCGGTTCTGATTCTCCCCGTCTACCATCACCGTATTGTGCCCGTAAGTCTCCAGCACATATCGCCGCCAGCGGGAGCGGTCATACGAGAAGTTTCCGGGGTCCAGGAGATGCTGGCGGCCCTTGGCCCACAACACGAAATGCAGTTTGTCCTCATGCTGGTGTCCCATGCCGTACGGGCCTGCATCGAACAGGAGGAAGGTGGCATCGGCGTCCCAGCCGGAGCGCATCACATAATGGCCGCTCCACGGGAATGCGTAGGAAGTCTGCTCGGGTGTCTCGCCCCAGGCGCCGGCGGTGGCGACGAACCGGAAGTCCTCGCGCTCGGGGAAGAGCTTATAGCCGGTTGTGAGCAGGCCGCGCACGTCGCTATTGCCGGAGTCATTCAGCCCGGGGATCGCGCCGTTGGGCATGGACGCAAAGAGCAGATAATTGAACATTTTCTCCAGCTTGTCCTGGTAGTCGGCGGGCAGTTCTCCCCGCAGGCCATTCATCTCGGCCATCTCCAAGATATGCGCGAACTCGGTTACAACCCAGTTGTTGTAACCCGCGGCGAGTTCATACTCCATCCCGTCGGGGTAGACCTCGTCGTCAAGCTGCTTGTAGAGGCGGTCGATGGCGATACGCCGCCAGTCGGCGGCTTCCTTGAACTCGGGGAAGAGCATTCCCGCGGTAAACAGCCCGTTGGACTCGGCGGTGAGCCAGTTCCCGCTGCTGGGCCATTTCACGAGATGCCGAGCCTGCTCGCGCACGGATTTCATGATTTCCGCCAGCAGATTCGCGTCGAATGCGGGCGAGCCCATGCACCGGTAGAGCGCCTGCGGCCAGGTGTCCGCGAGGCGGATCCCGGTGGTCAGCGTCTGCCAGGCGTAGTGCCCCACGCTGTTGCCACTGGACAGCATCGGTCGCGGCATCGCGCTGGTCCAGTCCAGGATCTGTCGCGCGATCTCCTCGGCATACTTCTCCTGCCCCGTGTTCCAATAGGCTTCGGACAATTGCCGGAAATGGAAGTGCCGGTTGAGCGCCTCATTCCACAGGTGGGTCCGCGCTTCACCTTCGGTGGGATTAGCGGTCCAGTCGATGCGGTCGCCGAAGGTGATCGTGCCGTGCTCACCGGGCCCCTTGGTGTAGTCGAACTCGCGCCTGAGTGCTTTTTCGGCGGAGGTCACCTGCGATGGCACGTCCGAGTCCAGCACGACCACAATGCGCGAGCCTGTCGGCTTCTCGGAGTAAACCCACATTTCCAGCGCATCGTAGTCAGTCCAGTCGTGGGGGATTTTCGTGTTCTTGATGCCAGTGGTCAGCACCTGGTTACTCCACTTGCCGGAGGCCTCCCCGGACTTGGCACGCTCCGTGGATGCTTCCAGCCCGGACCAGTCATCCGCGCCGGACTCGAAATCGCTCACAACGGTGGTCTTCTCCTTGCCCACAAGTCGCACGTCGTCGAAGTAGAGGACCGTCCCTGGATCCGGCGTGAGGCCCCAGCCCTTGGCGTTCATGGCGATGTATTGAATCCAGTGCCAGCCGATGGGCTGCTTACCCTTCCAACCCTCTCCTTCCACCATGGCACGCGGAGTGAGGTCCGCCTTGTCCAGCCGAATCAGCTTCCAGCCTTCCCAGTCCACGGTGATGAATGCTGAGTAGTAGTCCCACTGGTCGGGCGCCTTGTCCTCCTCGGGACCGGGCACTTTGACGCCGCGCATCGGGGCGTCGCGCCAGTCGAAAGTCCAGCGCGGAGTAGTGCGGTTGCGCAGGTGTTCGGCGAGCGCTTCCTTCGCCGCCGCATAGTCCCCGGCCATCACCGACGCCTTCACAGCGGCCAGCTCCGGGCGCTCCAGATCCAGGCTATCAAACAGGCTCTCATCCGACGGCGGCCACAGGGCCGCGCCGGCTTCCACCGGTTCGACGCCATCCACCACAAGCACCGTCTCCGGGTTCACCGTCTGTCCCCAGCCGGAAGCGGTGAGAACGATGCTGTCAATCTTGTTCCAGCCCACCGGCTCCCGTGACCGGCCAAGCTCATGCACCGGAAGAACAAGTTCCTTCCAACCGTCCCAATCCACGGTGATCTTGGCCGCGAAGTAATCGGCCCCTTCGCTGGCGGGGTTCTCGGAATTGGCGATGACCATGAAGGTGGAGTTGTTCGGTGCTGCCGAGTGCACCCACAGTCGCAGGGCGCCCTTCCCGCTCCAGTCGGCAGGAGGATCGAATGCGCACTGGATGCTGGAGGAGACGCGGTGGTCCCAGCGGACTGCGAAGGGCCAGATCTTGCGCGTCTGGTCATCAAGGGTTCCGCCGGTCCAGGCGGTCGCGGGGCCGAACTCACCCGGGTCCATGACCTGAAGTCTGACATCATCCACGAAACAGGTGACAGCGGCCGTGGAGAAGCTGTGAAGCCAGACGCCCACGCCGGCAGCGCCTTCCGGGATTGTTGCCGATGCCTGCGCAAACACCCACTCGCCCTGCTTCATGGTAGGGCGCTGGATGGCTGCTTCCGATGGCTGGTTCAAGCGCTTTCCGGCGGCATCGGTGAAATTGTAGTAGACCCCCAGTCCGTTGGGTTCACCGGTTTCGAGACGCAGCCAGAGGGTCAGGCGCGCGATCTGGCCGGGCCTCGCGGGGATCGAGACGGAACGCGCGCTTGAGCCCACTTTCTCATCGGGATCGGTCACTTTCAGGCTCGCGGAACCCGAATGGAACTGATCGGTGACGATGTGTGAAACGCCATTATCGGTGAGCGCCCAGAAGTTCGCGGGCTCATCCGGTTCGAATCCGGAAGTGAACTCCTGCGCGGCGAGACAGGGCAGTGTGAGGAGCGGCAGAAGCAGCAGTGTCAGGGGTTTGGCGAGCATAGGCGGGGGCCTCCATGAACGAACGTGCTTACTGTCTATGTTCACCGAGCAGGCCGCCAATCCCTGCCATCAGATGTAGGCGAGGCAAAGAACCCAGGAGAAGGAATGGTTCGATGTACGGCGAAGGCGGCAGCGAGTAATTGCCGCAGACTTGGCCGCAATTGAGGAGGCACCCTCATGTCTGTTCTGACATATAGGACCGAAGGACTGCCCGAGATCACCGCAGGCGTCGGCCGGAGCGTCATCACCCCGCCCATCGGCACTTCGCTGGCAGGGTATTTTCACGACCGAGTCAGCGAGACGGTTCGCGATGATCTCTACTGCAATGCAATCATCTTCCAGGCCGGCGGAGAACGCATTGCTCTGGTATCGTGCGATCTGATCTCCCTCAACAGGGACATCACCGACCCGGCTAAGGCGCTGATCGAGAAGGCGACGGGACTCAAACCCGAACAGGTGCTCATCTGCTGCACCCACACCCATACCGGCCCGGAGACTCGCCGGGGCCGGGTTGTGCCGTGGAACGAGGACTACCTTCAGCGCCTGCCGCAGCTCATCGCCGACGCGGTGATTTCGGCCAATGCAGACTACTTCGACGCGGTGCTCTACCCCGGCAGACAGTGCGAGCCTGACCTGGGCAGCATCCGCCTGGGGCGCAAGAAGGACGGGTCTGAGGTCTTCAGCAAGAGCGAGGTCCTCGGGCCGACGAGTTCGGTGGACCCTGAGGTCATCAGCGTCTTCGTGCGCGACCGTGAGAACCAGGTGCGCGCGGTGCTGGTCAACTACGCGAACCATGGGGACGTCATCGGCGGCGGTGGTGCGAAGCATATCTCTGCGGACTGGTTCGGCGAAATCTACAGGGTGATTTCTGCGGTCTATGGAGAGAACGTAATCACGGTGTTCCTCAACGGTGCGTGCGGGGACATCAACCACCACACGTGGAACGCCACGCGCCTGCCCATCTCGGGCGTGGAGAAGACGGTACAACTCGGGCGAGCCGTTGCCGGGCTTGCAATGAACGCCGGAGAGAAAGCCGAACCCATGGAAGCGGGCGCGTGCGGCCACTTGCTGAAAGTGGCGAAGATCCCCTACTACACCCGCGAAGAGAAGATGCGGGCAGAAGTTGCGGAACTTCGCACTCGCGAGGAATTGGGGGCTTTCGAGGACTATGTGGTCCGGGCGTTCGATGACTGGCCCTTCGACAACCAGATCGCGGACGTGACGCTTCAAGTGCTCCGGTTGGGTGACCTGGCATTCGTGGGCCTGCCGGGTGAGATCTTCACGGACTGGGGCAAGGAAATCAAGAGGTGGTCACCGGCAAGATTCACGCTGATCTGCGAGCTTGCCAATGACTGGTTCGGTTACGTGCCCACCACCGACCAGGCCCAGCGCGGCGCGTACGGGGCCAAACCGATCCTTTCGCGCCGTCTGGACGCCGACGGCGGCAGGCAGATGGCCGACCACATCCAGGTGATGCTGCACGAACTGTGGGATGCGACCAGCGCCTGACAACGGGCAGCGGTAACGGCGACACAGGCCGAGGATCGTCGCCCATGAGTCGGCGAAGCGCGACGGCGAACGCATGAGCATACCCGACTTCGGCATGCCGCCGGAGAACTGGGCGACGCTGGACGAGACCTTCCCGCTGCAGCCGTGACGTGGGGCCACACCAGGCCGCGCCTGGTGTGCTCCGAAGCGAGTGCTGGTTCAGCGCCCGATCACCAGTTCGTTCCCCACCGCGACTACTTTCGGCTCGCCGAGTTCCGGCGACCATGCCATGGTGCGCTCGATCCCGGGCAGCAGGTCGAAGCAGTTGTCCGGCAGCGGGGCTTCCCCATTCAGATCCAGGCACACGCCCCACGCGAACACATCCGACCGGAACGTTACCGTCAGCCCGTCTTCGGCCAGCGACACCTCAATCTCAGGCCGCGCCAATGCAAGGTCCTTGAAGCGTTCCAGGAGCAGACGGTGCTGGGCGATGACGCGGCCATCGGCCAGAAGCGCCGCGAATGCCCCGCTTTCTGCAAAGCCCTGCTGTTCCCAATCCGCGCGGCTGATCTGCGCAAGTGGAGTGGAGGCATTGGCCGGAAGCGTCACGGGGCGCGAATCATCCAGCGGCAGACCGCCGTCGAAGCGGAACACGCCGAAGCGCAGGTCACCGGTCCAGTCATCCGGCGAGTCATTCACCCCGAACACCGTCACCATGCCCTCGTCTTCGGCAACGACCACGCTCACCGGCTGGAAAGCGCGGCGCACCGGGTGGAAAGCGAGTTTCCGGCGCAGGTAGTAGTCCACGATGGTCCAGCCGTGGGTCGCGGGCCATGAATCGTTGTACATCCAGAAGATCGCCGAGGAGCTGCTGAACATGCGCCGGCGATAGTTGCAGATGTACTCGGAGAGCCCTTCAGCCTGCAGTAGCGCGCTGGCGAAGCAGTAGTCGGCAAGTTCCATCCGACTGGCCTCCAGGCCTAACCAGTCCAGCACCGCCCTGTACGTCACTCCCTCATCAGCACGCCAGAAATTGGCGGCGTTGTCGTGATGCTCCCAGGCGAAGGACCGGAAGCTGAACTGGTCGCCCAGGCACTGGGCCAGGGTGGCCGGTGAACTCGCGCCGAGTACGCCGCCCTCATTGGGAAAGCGGTCCACGAAGTTGCGGTAGGCCCAGAAGTCGGTGCCATACTGGCCGAGGGTCACATCCCACGGATGTTGGTCTCCGGTAGTGGGCTCGTTGGGGAACCGGTGGCCTTCAGAGTACGGCGAACTGGGCCAGTATGGGCGCGAGGTGTCCTCTTCCTGCAGAATAACGGGGATCACGTGGTGGAATAGGCTGTAGTCGGGCAGCGACTTGCCGGACCGGTCATAGCCCCACGCCCAGACGCCCCACTCCAGTTCGTTGTTCCCGCACCAGATCGCGAGCGATGGGTGATTCGCCATATGGCGCACATTCCACCGGATCTCGCGGCGCACTTCTGCGAGGAACGCAGGATCATCCGCCGGGTACTTGGAGCAGGCGAAAGCGAGATCATGCCACACCAGCACTCCCTTTTCGTCGCAGCAGTCCAGCAGGCGGTCGCCCACGTAGTACCCACCGCCCCAGATGCGCAGGAGATTGCAGTTCGATTCCACCGCAAGGTCCACCAGCGCACGGCACCGTGCATCCATGTCCTCCGCGAGGCCACCGGCTTCGGAATCTCCCTGAGGCGCGAGCATATCCGGCGGGACCCAGTTGCCGCCCTTGCAGAAGATGGGGCGACCGTTGACCTTGATGATGAAGTAGTCGCCCACCTGAGGATGCGGGCTGCGGTCGATTTCCACCGTGCGGATTCCGGTGCGCGTCTTGCGCTCGTAAATGGTTTCGCTGCCCGCCTTGAGGCACGCCGAGACCGCATACAAGCTCTGCGCGCCATGCCCCACAGGCCACCACAGGTCCGGGGAGTCGATGGGCAACTGCACCTCGGCGACGCTCTCCCCCACCCCGGCGGCAAAATCAGCTGATTCGCTGGCCACTGTGTTGCCGCCGGGATCATCGGCGGACGCCAACAGACGCAGTTGCACGGGCTCACCGGTGGGGTTGGTCACATGAGCCCGCACACGGAGCGTCGCCGAACGATGATCCGGCGCGAGTTCCGGCAGAACCACGAGGTCTTCGATCCACGGCGCGGTGGACCACTCCAACCTGACGCTGCCCACGATGCCCACATTGATAAGCCGCGGGTTCCAATCCCACCCAGCCTGGTACTGAGCCTTGCGCATCCAGTGACGCTTGTTCAGGAGCGTTTCGGGAGCCTGGTTGTATGCAGCGCCCTCGCGGTCCGCCACGTCATACAGCCCGCTCTCCAGGACGACCACGAGCGTGTTCTCGCCGGGCTTCAGCTTGCCGGTCACGTCGACATGGCAGGGCCGGTGGACGTTTCCGTGCCTGCCGATCTCTTCGCCATTCAGGAAGATCACTGCATTGAGGTCCAGACCTTCGAAGCAGAGCCGGCACGGGGAACTCGCCGCCTTCGGGGGCGCATTGAAAACCCGGCGATAGACCCACACCTGCTCCTCAACCCAGCGAGCCTTGAGACTGTTCAGGCCGATGTTCGGATCATCAAGGATCCCCGCTCGCTGCAGTTCCCGGTGTATTTCTCCGGGCACGGCGATGGGGATGTAACGCTGCCCGTCGAGCTCCGGCGCGACACCGTGCTCCCACCGGCCGTGAAGACCTTCGGTCCAGGTGACTTGCCAGGTGCCATTGAGACAGAGTGTGTTGACCATCGCGGTAACCTCGAGGGACAGTTGGGGTGGCGGCGCGCGAGGCGCCAGGACAGGAGACGGTTCGTGGAGAGGCGCCGGGAATCCTGCCGGTGCGTGGAAGTCAGGACTCCGTTGGCTTGCGTCGACTCCATTGCCGGCCAGGGGCGAGTGACCACGCGAACGCGAACCCGGCAGGAGCGTCCCCGCCCCCACGCTCCTGCCGTATCCACGTTCCGGCCGCAGTCGGCCAGTCCCCCGGCTCACCTTTTGGCATCTGTGCCCAGTCTTATATGCACGACGGGCGCAAAGTGTTACAGGTCTGACCGAAAAAAGATGGGGTCTAGGGCGGATCGCTCAGCGGGAGCGTGAGGACGAAAGTGGTCGTGTCCGGTCCCCCTCGTGCAAGCGTGAGGTCTCCACCGTGGGCGCGCGCGATCTCCCGGGCAAGGCTCAGGCCCAGGCCGACGCCATCCACTGATCGATCTCGCGCCTTGCTGGCCCGGTAGAAGCGCTGGAAGACCTTCCCCACATCCTCCGGAGGAATACCCGGCCCGGTGTTTGCCACGGTCAGGCGCGCCAGCGTCCCGCGGCGCTGCAGTTGGTAGCGGATCGTTCCGCCGGGGCGATTGTACTTGATGGCGTTCGCAGCAAGATTGTGAAGCACCTGACCCAGCAGTTCGGCATCCGCCGCCACCCAAATGTCAGGTTCAGACTGGATAGAGACACCGAGATCCGGCGCCAGGGCCTCCGTGTCTTCGCGCACGGTCTCCAGTGCCGCGCTGAGGTTGAGCGGTTCGAGGCTCAACTCAAGCCGACCAGCGTCAGCCAGCGACAGGAGCAGCAGCTTGCGGATGATGCTCTTTAGCCTCTGCACTTCCTCCAGCAGATTGCCGTAGACCTGCTGCTCCCGTGAGCCGTCCTTCGCATCCTGAAGCGCTTGTTCCAACTCTGCCTGCAGGACCATGAGCGGCGTCTTCAATTCGTGCGCCGCGTCCGCGCTGAACCGAGTGGCCTGCTGGAAACTGCTTTCCAGGCGTTCCAACATCGCATTGAAGACGCTGATCAGGCGCGCGAATTCCGCGTCGGCATCGCCGGCCGAGATGCGCCGGTCCAGGCCCTGAACCGTGATGGTCTCTGCTGCTTCGGTGAGTTCCCTCACCGGCCGTAGAGCGCGCCCCGACAGCAGCCATCCCCCTCCTGCCGCAAGCAAAGCCGCAAGGGGAAGGGCCAGGAGCAGGGCCATTGTGGTCATAAGCATGGCACTGCGGTGCCCGGCGAGACTCACGCCGATGATGACGGTCACGTACTCGTTGCCCGTGATTGCCACGCGCCAGGGCCTGATCCCTTCATTCCAGCTGAAGGCTTCGGGTTGCCTGATGCGGGTGGGTGGCAGCAGGGCCTCGCGGCGAGACCGGCCACCCTCCCGCCGGAATTCGCCCCGGCTGCGCAAGGGTGGCGGCGGCTCTTGGATGCTCAGACTGCTGGCCCTGTCACCCGGCGCCGGGAAACTGCCCGGATCAAGGCTCTCCGGCCAGGTTTTTGACCGATAGACGGTGCGTCCGGCACGATTCTTCACCAGCAAGAACACGGCCGTCTCATCACTGGGACCGTAAGCGTAGCGCAACTGGTCCTCGAGTTCGCCCCAATGGCGATTATCAGGATGCCAGGCCAGATGAGGCAGGACGCGCAGGCGCACTTCATTATCAATGCGCTGCAGGTCCAGGCGGCCGATGAGAATCCAGGCAGGGATTGCGAAGGCGAGGAGCGCCACGCCTGAGACCAGCAGCGAAAGCAGGGCGATGCGATAGCGGAAAGTGCGCACGCGCGGGAGATTGCGCACTCAGGACCTCCGGAAGCGGTAGCCGACGCCGCGGATGGTCTCGATGAACTGCTGGTCACCCTCGGGGCTGAGCTTCTTGCGCAGGCGCTGGATATACACGTCAACCAGGTTCGTATTCGGGTCGAAGTCATATCCCCAGACGTGGTCAAGAATCTGTGTTCGCGCATATACCCGGCCCGGTGAGCGCATGAGGTATTCCAGAAGGTTGAACTCGCGGGTGGTCAGCTCAACCGTCCGCTCCCCCACCTTCACCTCGCGTGTAATGAGGTTGACGACGAGGTCCCCGGACCGGATGATACTGAGCTTTTCCCCACTTGCCCGTCGCATGAGCGCCTGCACTCGAGCCACGAGCTCTTCCATGAAAAACGGCTTGGTCACGTAGTCATCCGCGCCCAGGTTCAGCCCCTCAACCCGTTCGCCCAGTTCGGAGCGGGCTGTGAGAAGAAGCACCGGGACGGTATTGTGACGGTCGCGCAATGCGCGCAAGATGCTGAGGCCGTCGCGGCCCGGGAGCATTATGTCCAGCACGATCACATCGAAGCTCTCGCTGGTCGCGAGATCGAAGGCCTGATCGCCGTCGGGCGCGAGGGTCACGCTGAAGCCCTGTTCCTCCAGGGCCTTCCGTATGAACCCGGCGGTCTTCTTCTCATCTTCAGCAACGAGAATGCGCATATCGGAATGGTATCAGATGCCCTTCCGCGGGACAAGCCGCGCAGGATTACAGTTCTGTAATGCATCCCCACCTGCCACGTTCATCTTAGCGGGTAAAGCTTACCCGACGCAGGAAGCAGCCAGGCCGCGCAGGACGCGGTCAGAAAGAAGGAGGAAACGAAGATGAACAAGACAGTGTTGCTGACGGTGGGTCTCGCAGTGATCGCAGCGATGGTGTTGGCAGTGCCGGGGATGGCGCAGCCGGGCCCGGCTGAAGAGGGTCCGCAGGTGTGGGCGAGGATGGGCGGCCCGGGGCCAGGCCCCCACGGACAGGGCGGACCGGGTATCGGGCAGAGGCACGGGCCTGGTGGGCCCATGGCAGGCCCAGGACCGCAGGGGCCTCCTCCCGGCGGACCCGCAGTGACGGTGACAGTTGCGAAGGATGTTGTCTACGTCGCCTGCGCCGGCAAGCTCACCGCGTACGACGCCAAGACCCTGAAGAAGCTGGCCGAAGCGACGTACTGGGAAGCACCGGACCGCGGACCTGACGGACGAGGACGCGGGGGCAGGGGCCCCGAAGCCCGGGGACCTGAAGGCAGAGGCCCGCAGGGCAGGGGGCCGGAGGGACGAGGGCCGTGGCACCAGACCCCCAACGCCCCTGAAGAGCCGGCAAAGTAGTAACGCATTCGCGGTACGACCCACGGCCTGCGCGCCAACCGGCGCGCAGGCCGCATCTCATCACCCGGCGCACCGTCGCACTGCCATATTGCCTTGGAGGTCCCGCCGAGATATCGTTCACACAGGAAGGGAGTCGATGACGGTGCAACCGCGCACACCCTCTGTCGCCATCGCCGTCCTGCTGCTATCAGCCAGTGTGCTTGCGCCAGGCGGCTGCGGCGCCGCCCAGCCCGCTGGAGCAGGGACCGCTGCTGCCCGGTGGACCGTGGTGGATACGGGTCAGGATCGCTGCTATGACCTCTATGGCAGCGCTATCTCCCCGGCACCAGGGCAAGACTACTATGGCCAGGATGCCCAGTATGCCGGAGCACAACCGTCGTACCGCGACAATGGCGACGGCACGATCTCGGACCTGAACACCGGGCTCATGTGGCAGAAGGACCCGGGCGCGAAAGTGACCTTCGCCGCCGCGCTTGTGGGGGCCACGCGCTGCAGGCTCGCAGGCTATTCCGACTGGCGCTTGCCATCCATCAAAGAGCTGTACTCCCTCATCGACTTCCGTGGCCGGATAGGAACGTCGGCGGCCGACTCGATCCCCTTCATCGATACGCACTACTTTGTCTTCACCTACGGGGACGTGACTGGCGAACGCTTCATTGACTCTCAGTTCTGCTCAAGCACCCGGTATGTCTCTACCACGATGTTCGGCAACCCCACGGT
Organism: Armatimonadota bacterium; assembly: GCA_013314775.1. Classification (NCBI taxonomy): domain Bacteria; kingdom Bacillati; phylum Armatimonadota; species Armatimonadota bacterium. Next base: position 625,658 of record JABUFB010000008.1, read on the forward strand.
GTTCGGCGTGAACTTCGCCGATGGCCGCATCAAGGGCTACCCGATGAACATGCCTGGCGGTCGGCAGAAACTATTCTACTGCCTGTATGTGCGGGAAGGTATTGGATATGGAATCAATGACTTTGTGGACAACGGCGACGGCACCGTGACCGACCGCGCGACCGGGCTGATGTGGCAGAAAGCGGATGATGGCAGGAAACGCAACTGGCGCGAGGCACTGGACTACGCCGAAAGCCTCACCCTTGCAGGTTACGATGATTGGCGGCTGCCGAACGCGAAGGAGCTTCAGTCCATCGTGGACTACAAACGCTCCCCTGCCACCACCGGAACCGCCGCCATCGATCCGATCTTCACTTGCACACCCATCAGCAATGAGGTCCGGCAGTGGGATTTCGGCTATTACTGGAGCAGCACGACTCATTTCGACGGCCCACAAGGCGGCGCGGCGGCCTGCTATGTGGCCTTCGGAAGGGCGATGGGGTGCATCAACGGCCGCTGGATCGACGTCCACGGGGCTGGAGCCCAGCGCAGTGATCCGAAAGCCGGAGACCCGCGCGCATTCCCCTACGGGCGCGGCCCCCAGGGCGACGCGATCCGGATCTTCAACCTGGTGCGGGCGGTGAGGGATGCGCGCTAAGGCGCGCGGTGCCGGAAGCGCTCACCGGTACTCGATCAGAACCACCTCGACGATGTGGTTGGCCCGGCTCTTGCCCGCGTTTTCGTTGACGTAAGGCTGGGGTGCATAGCCGATAGTCGCCTGTTCGCCGGGCCTCGCGAGGTCCGTGACGTCGATCTCCCAGGGAATGACCAGCGCGCCGGGACCCCATCCCGCCCGATCATATTTCCAGGTGCCGCCCTGGGGCCGGCAAGGGTTCAGGTAGTTGTTAGTGGTCCACAGGAGATTCTCGAATGCCTTCCCGTTGACGGTAACCGTGCGCTTCGCAGGCATGAACTCCGCCGCATTGTCCGTGTTCGGGTGCATTCCGTGCCCGGTCACCACCAGGCGGAGCTTCGCGGATGTCGTCCCCGGATCAAGGGTGAGCGTGCGGGTAGTAAACTTCGCATCCATCGGGTCCTGCGGGTTGCCGTATTCGAAGTCTCCCTGCCACAAATTGGTGACCCGGAAGGCCTCCCGCTCCGGCGTTCCCCAGTAATACTCCAGGGCCACGCCCACGCGCCATCCCTTCACCCATGTGCTGATACTCACAGCCATCCTGCGCTTGCCGCGGAGAAGGGACTGGAAGTCGGTCACATCCGCCTTCCACTGGCACCCTCGTCCGAAGGGCGTGATGAACCGCAGAATCTCGTATCGCTGCCCGTCGTCGCCGAAGACGTAAACATGCCCCGCGCGATCCCACGGGTCGATGCCTCCCTCGGGCGCGCCGAGGGCCAACGTCAGCATGACGCGCTCGACCTGTCTGGTGGCGCCGGGCAGGTCCACGGTGGTCTCACGGGTCTGCTGTCCGGCGTTCAGGACCGCGTCGTCGAAGACGGTGAACCGCTCCGGCGTTGGCATCGGACCGGCGGGATCGGATAGCGTCAGCCCGTCAAAGTCGATAGTGCATGAGGCTTCGCCGGCGCCAGGATTGAAACCAAAGGCCGCCCGGCACTCGTATGGTTGCATGTCCGGCACGAAGAGCTCCGCGTAGACGGGCTGTCCGTCGATAGTTACGGTCACATCCGCCCCGGCGGTGACGTAGGCCAGTTGCACGAGAACTTCATACGGTCTTCCATCCTCATAGGCCACCGGCGACAGTGCGTTCGCCACTTCTCTCCCATCCCAGTGCAGAGAGACCTCATGCTCCGGGCGACCGTAGATGTTGCCGTCGGCGTTGAACCGGTCTTTCGTGGGCGGATTGCTGGTGTCGAAGCCCACGCCGAAAGCGCCCGGGATGTTGGGCTCTTCCCAACGCGGGATTGCCGGTGCCGTCGCGCCGTGGGCATGGGTGTCGGTGTTGACCAGCACGAACCCCGTGCCCTCTGCCTTGCCGCTGAACTGGATGGTGAAGCGAGCTTGCACCTTCAGGTACGCCCCCGATGCACTGCGCGCGAAACCGGTGGTGACCTGTCCTCCAGAACCGTCACCAGCCAGGACCACCGGCTCGGCAGCAACCGGCACAGCGCAGCTGGCAAGAAGCAGGGGCAGGACGACGGAGAAAGAACGGTTCACGGTTTGCCTCCGATGCCGGCGGTCTGCAGGTTGTCCCGCAGGCGGCCGCGGTTACGGGATCAACTCCAGCAGTGTGGTGGAGTTCGGCGGCAGGTCCAGATGGATGGATGCGCCACGGCCAACAACGCCTTCAGTGATCGCATTCCGTACGGTAGCGGGCTCAATGAGCTTCAGTTCACGAGGGCCACCGTCCTTCGTGTGGATGCTGATGAAACGCGAATCAGCCCGCAGCACGTCTGCCGGCGCGTCGATGTACTGGTGCACCCCGGCCCTGCGGACCATCTCCGCCAGCAGGTCGCGGGGCATGGAAGGCACGGCCGAGAAGAGGCTGCTCGAAAGGCCATGGCCGGTCATCACTACCGCGGGCTCGCCGGTGCCTGTCAGGCGGCCGAGAACGATGCCCTGACCATCGCGGGGAATCAGCGCCGGGGTGAAGACGCCCTCACCATAGGAGCGCCGCTCAGACTTCGCCACGGGCCCCGAGACCGCTGCGAGGTCACGCAAGGACAAGGTGCACTTGCCGGCAGTGTTCGTGCCATCCAAGACGAACTTCATGCCACGGATAGGCAAAGCTATTTTCCCAGGCTGGAGCTTCGACCACGGGGCATTCGCGAAGGCCTCCAAGGGGTACTTCAGCCGCCGCCACTCGCCGGGGACGATCACTTCCGGCGCTGTCTGGAACTCCGCCCAGTTCGCATCCTTGATCACCGTCCGCAGCATGAGCCGCGAGCAGTCGGCCTCGAGCTTCACATCGAACGCGACCCCATCGCCGGGCGGGATCTCGGCAGTGAAATGGATGTCCGTCCAGGGGTAACGAGTGTCGAAGCTCCAGGCAACACCGCCCTCGATCGGCGCGAACTCGTACACGGTGTAGCTGTCTTTCATCTGCTGAGGCGTGCGCGGATTGAGCCAGTTCTGCGCGTCGTCGAATCCCGGCACGGAAGTGCTGCGGTCAGGGGCAATCGAGTAGACCGTGTGCGACGTGACGGATGGCGCAATCGGGGTCCCTTCCGGCGTGAGCTCCACCACCGCAGGGCGCCAGTCTTGCGCCAGCGACAGGTCGAGACCAGTGACTCGTGATGCCTGCTGCACCAAGACGCGATCCGGTTCGCATAGCCCGGGCGCCCAGATGAACACCGTGGCATGGCGGCCCGACAGGCGCAATTCTTCGACCGCACTCGCTTGGGCAGGTGTCATACGGATAGTGTTCAGGAACACCAGGAGCTTGTATCTTGACAGATCCAGGCTATCAAGTTGCCCGAGGAACACGAAATCCACGGGCGCTCCCAGGTGGTACAGCGCCGTGCCCAGCTTCTCGGTGAGGGCGTACATCTGGGCCATACCCTCGGTGTCGCTGAGCAAGTACCCGCTCTCCAGGTCGCAGACAACCGCAATCTCCGCCACGGATTCCCGGGGCTTCGAGACAGCCGCGGTAGCGACTTCCTGCAGCGCTTTGGCCTCCGCCATGATCTCCGGGTGGTCGAACCACCCGCCGCGGCCATCCGGGCCGAAATCCACGAACCAGAAGCCGGTGTGCTCAATAAGCGAGGTGGCGAACTCGCGCCGAATGGCCGCAAGGCTCTCCTCTCGTGTGTCCGTGCGACCGTACTCATTGCGCGAGTGCAGGTAGGTCCTAATGTCCGCTTCAATGATGTGGACCTTCCCCGCCGCGTTGATGGCTGCCGCGAGGCTGCGCAGACGACCATCCTGTCCCATGAGGCGATCTGCGTAGCTGTACGGGGCCACGAAATAGTCGATGCTGGGCGACTTCAGCAGGCGTTCAAAGGCAAGATGTCCCCCCTGGGTCTGGGGTCGGACACCGAAGAAGTAGCCGTAGTACACCCCGTAGATCGCGTCCCCACCGGTCTCCTCTTTCGCAATTCGTCCGAAGTGCTCGATGGCGTTTGCGATGACATCCTGCTGGCAGTGGTAATAGTCGATCACGGGGCGCTCGAGGACCGGATCGCGCACGGTCTGGAGTGTCGCGGTCCTGCGCGCCTGCATGGTCGGCACAGCGGCGTTATCGAAGGTGATGGCATCGTCTCGCCATGCCCGGCGCAGGTCATCCACCGTGGGATACTTGTCGCGCAGCCACATACGGAAAGCGCGGGTCATGGCCGGGCTGGTGTCAGGATACTGATCGCTCCAGCTTCCGAAGTAGTGCCACTCCGTGTAAATGCCGTACCCGGCGTGATAGCCGATGACTCGCTTGCCCCAGGGCTGCGCTTCGATATGCCGGATCGCGGCGCGCCAGGCGTCGGAAGCATCTCGCAGCCAGACTTCGGACGCGGGCGACGCGCGTTTGACCCGGTACGACTCGTCGCTGCTGTCAATTGCGTCTGATGTGGCATAGCGCACCCACTCGTCGGGATTGGCCTGCATCCACCACTCCGGCATGATGAGCCGGATATGCAGCAGCAGGTAGGCGTCCGGATCGACTGACAGGAAGCTGCGGATCAGCGTGTCGATGCCTGAAAAGTCATACTCGCCAGGCGCTTTCCAGCACCCGAGAAGAGTGGTGTACAGGCACTGCAGGTGGATGCCGGCGTCGCGGAAGTTCGCGATCTGCCGGCGGCCGTGTACGGAGGCAGGGTCCACGGTGCCGCGATACATGACGGCCGGGCGCGGCACACCATTGATGAAGACAGCCGGGGCGCCATTGTGGTGCTTCAGTGCGGCGCGAACCGGCGGGTCATCGGCGAACTGCTCCACAGGAGCCACGATGGATGCCTCGAACCTGCGGTACTCGGCAAGCTCCTCCTCACTCACCATCTCTGCAGTGTGGTAGCCTGGAAACTCGGACCAGGGAAGCGAAAATGCCGGGCCGATGACGTGCGCGGCCACCCAGGTGGAGTCGTCGAAATCCGCGCTGGTCCACCCGTCCTGCTCGTCTCGGGATGTACGCCAGGTTCCATCGGAACCGATCACCGTCGTCGTCCCGCCCGGTCCATTGACCGTAAGGCGAGCAATGACCCCACCGGGACCGGTGACATTGTGGGCCTCAATGGCGATTACATTACGCCCGGGCCTGAGGATGCGGGTCAAGTCATAGCGCGCGGGGCCGGAGTCTCGCTCAATCGGTCTCAGGGGGCCCTCGCCGTTGGCGTAGACGGTCTGCCGGTCGTCCACTACCACGTCCAGGAGCGCCGTCACGAAGCCTTCGTGAAGATCGAAGGTCTTGCGCAGGTAGCGGCTCTCATCGATGCATTCGCCCGAGGCAACCTCCGGATACCAGATCCAGTTGGCGGCGGTCTGCTGGGCGAGAACCGGGCTTGCAGCGAGCCAGATGAGCAGCATTGTCGTGCGGTGCATGTGGACCATCCTATCTGATCCTTCCGTCGGACGATTGAGTTCAGTCCCGGGGCCCGTCCGGTGTGAATGTCACTGAGCCCTGTCCAGTGTGGATCGTGATCTCCCCGCTGCCATACTCGGATCGGAGGGCCTCGCAGTCGTGGAGCATCGCCGGCGGGTGGGGCCGCGGCACGCCGTTGATCGCTATGCTCATGTCGGACAGGTCGACGCAAACGCTGTCGGCGTTCAGCAAGGTTGCCCGAACTTGCCCGCCTGTCATCACCGGCGGCCTCAGCGCCTGCAGGAAAGCCTCTTCGCTCGGGTGCTGGTCAAGATCGGACGCCTGTAGCACGTGGTACGAGTCAGGCAGCGCGAAATGGGCGCAAAGGCCGGCGCCCACCGCATACAGGTTCCAGCCGCCCACACTCCGCGCAGTGATGCCGCCGTCCTCGAAAAGAGTGCCTTGCCCGAGAAGCCAGTTGCGGTGCTGCACCACGCGCCCGCGCGCTTCATATCGGCGCTTGTGAGGGGGTACGCCGGGCAGGATCATCTCCACTCGCAGGCCCTGCGATGGGTCTGCAGCGAAAAAGACTTTGCTGTACCGACTTTGGCAGATCCAGCCGTCCGAGTGAATCGAGCCCATTGAGACGTGGGGCGTGTTGTAGTAGTTGATGGCCCCGGGCATCCACTTCTGGCTCTCCCAGTGGGTCTCGCCATGTTCGGCCCCGGGCCAGCCCAGGTATCTCCGGCCCCGGTACACCAGTTCGGATCGCGTCAATGATTCTGCGGCCAAAGCGGCCACCAGCGGGTGCGGGACGAAATCGCTGCAGGCGAAGAACATTCCCTCATCCTGTTTCAGGCGAGGCTCGTTCCCGCTGGCATACTCCACGGTCGCGGGCTCGAGTCCTTCCACGCGCGACGTCGTGAAGTCGAAGCGCGGTTCGCCGAGACCGAAAGCCAGCCATACCGTGGGCAGGAAGGCATCATAGCGCGGGTCTTCGAGATAAGCGACCTTCCGGGCGTTCGGTGAATCTTTGGCGTCGGCGGTTCGGCAGCGGAAGGACGGACCACCCAGAAAGCCCCGCACGCCAAGTGCCGCACGTTCGGCTAGCAGCACGTTGAGCAGCGCGTCTGCGCAGCGCCGCAATGGCTCATCCGGCGCATAGTCGGCCAAAATGATCAGCGGGTTGGAGTAGTGGAACTGGTAGCAGGCCGAGTTCCACTCGATGAACCCGCGCTCGAATCGCCAGCGCAGCGCCTGCATGATCTGGGCGACCTGACCGGAGGTGTCTTCGCCAACCTCGTGCCGCGAGAACAGGCCGATGGTCAGGTGCATCAGGTCGTGGTTCTCGGTGTGGGCTGGCGGCCACTTCGCCACGGAACTCAGGTCATTGCGCGGCCAATCTCTGAGGACGGACAGGATGCGGCCCTCTCCTGCAGCTGACAGGCGCCCCAAGCCCCTTGTGTCCAGGAGCGTCCGCAAAAAGCGGATGAAGAAGATGTCGCTGTCGCGGGTTACCTCGAAGGACTCGAAGTACCGGTTCGCATCGTCCAGGTCATGGCCGCGCAGGAGACGCGCGTGGTTCAGCGCCCAGCGCCGCCCATCCGCGGGATGCATGTGTGGCTCAAGCGCGCTGAAATGTTCGACTATCCAGTCGACGTACTCAGCGCGGCGTTGTGCGATTTCTGCCGACATACCTGACATCCACCTCGCGCCGGAGTGCAGGGCTTATATCCACAGGCACCCTGGCAGTTCGTCTTCTGGCAGCAGTCACCTCTCAGGGAAGGGCCGAAGGCCGGGTGCATGGAACTTTCGTGGGACACGCGCGCACCGACTTGCGGGATAACTCGAGAGGAACCAGATTCATGGGCAGCCGGTTCATTGTCACCCCCAACGAGTTCCAGGGGTCGGATTCTGAACGCATCAACCAGGCCATCCGCGCCGCTGCAGACTCCGGCAGGCGCGCGGTGATCCCGCGGCGGAATGAGGCAAAGGATGGGCCACGGAATACCTGGCTCCTGGATTCGGCGATCCTGGTGGAGAGCGGGACGGTGCTGGAGCTGGACAACTGCCATCTCAAACTCTCGGACCGCTGCCGGGACAACATGATCCGCAGCGCCAACTGCGGCCTGGGGATCCGCGAGATTGCACCCGTGCGGGACATCCGCATTCGAGGACTGGGCAATGTGGTGCTCGAAGGCGCGGACCATCCCAGGGCCACAGGCGACAGCGGCAAGAGGCTGGGAGAGCGCACCTACGGCACGGATGCCGGGGTCGCAGGCGAGAGTCAGACCGGGGACTGGCGCAACATCGGCATCCTCATGGCCTGCGTCGAAAACTTCAGCATCCAAGGCCTGCACATGCGTGACACCCATTGTTGGGCCATCTCCCTGGAACGCTGCTCTCACGGCACGCTGCGAGACCTGGACTTCGCATCCACCGAACACACCTTGATCGACGGGGAACAGGCGACCATCCTCAACCAGGACGGGATCGACCTGCGCATGGGTTGCCACGACATTTTGATCGAGAATGTGACCGGACACAGCGGGGATGATCTGGTGGCTCTCACCGCGATTCCCGGGCAGTCCGAAGCGGGCAGCACCGGGAGCACCATGGTGAGCTCCACCCGCGACCGCGGCGACGGGCTGGACGACATCCGGCACGTGATCATACGAAACGTGCGCGGGTACTGCCAGGGAGGGCACCATATCGTCCGTCTACTCAACACATCGGGCGTGCGCATGCACGATATTTTGATCGACGGGCTCATGGATACTTCGCCACCGGGCCTGCGCTGCAAGGCGGCTCTGAAAATCGGAGACAGCGGCTATGGCGGCGGGGTCGCGCCTCTCGGGGACACCTACCGGGTCATGGTGACGAGAGTACTGAGCAGGGCGCAGTATGCGGTGCTCATTGGCGGGTCGCTGTGCGACTCGGTCATCACCGATGTACTGCACCAGGGCGCTGCAGACAGCGCGGTATTCGTCGCTCCCGGGCCGGAGTTCCTGCGGGACGTGACAATTCAGAATGTGCGAGTTGTGCCGCACTGATGCGAAGATGGTGGATCGGAGGAAAGATGATGACTGCAAGGGTCGAGATTCTGCTGGTGATTGGCGCATTGCTGGGAGGCTCGACGGCGATGGCGGATTTTGAAGCGACGAAGAGCGTGATTCCACTGGACGTCCGGGCGCCCGAGAACAGCGCGGGCGGCCTCATCGCTGCAGACGTCAACGACGACGGCGCGATGGACCTGCTGGTGAGCGCGCCCGGATATGTGGGCGCGTATGCGACTGATGGCCGGAGACTGTGGTCCAAGCAGATTGACGTCTGCGTAGGTGGCCAGTCAGAGTCGGAGGGGCTTCCCGGACACCACGGACCCGGCCTGCAGGCCGGCGACATCGACGGCGATGGGCAGACCGAGGTGGTCTTCTTCGACCGCCAGAGCACCCTGCACGTTCTCAATGGCGCAACCGGCGACGAGAAATGGTCGGCGAAGCTTGTTCCGCCGGAGGGTGCCGAGAAGTGGGAACTTGCGGTAATCGGCAACTTCCGGGGGGAGGGCGACCACGACCTGCTCGTTCAGGCCACCAACCAGAAAGGCTACCGGATGGGGCGGTACGTGGCAGTCCATGCGGTTGAGTCCCTGCGGGATGGGAAGGACGAGCCGCTGTGGAAGCGCGACGATTTCGTCTCCTGCGCTCACAACGGCGCGCGCATCGCAGACATTGACGGAGACGGGCGCGACGAGATCCTGGGAGCGACGATACTGGGGCCCGATGGGACGCTTCTGGCGAAGGTCCCCGTAGACGGGCATATCGACTCGGTCTTTGTCGCGGACGTGCGCCCCGACCTGCCGGGTCTCGAAGTCGTGATGCTGGAAGAGGGGCGGCAGAACCGGGTGTTCCTGGTGGGCAGGTCCGGGTTGATCTGGGAGACGCACCACCGGCATCAGGAGCCCCAGAACGCGGCCATCGGGCGGTTCGTGGCGGGACGCGACGACATCCAGGTCTGGTGCCGCAGCCGTTACAACGAGCACCAGACGCCTTTCGTGTTCGACGCCGAAGGCAAGCTGCACTCGGAGTACAAGATGGATGACGTGGCACCGCAGGACTGGACGCTGCGCGGCGTGGAGGTGATCCACGGCATCCACTGGACCGGCGAGGATCGCAAGTACGCTTGCGCCAAGGAGCGCCACGAGTCCGGGGACGTGTGTATCTTCGATCCCGTGGGCGGCAGGTTCCTGCTGCGCCTGCCCGAGAAGGCTGACCGGCTCTACGTGGCGGACATCACGGGCGACTGGCGCGAGGAGATCATCGTCTGGAGTGGCGATGAACTCCACATCTATGCCAATCCGCAGCCGAATCCGAACCCGGATGCCCCGCGCCTGTGGACACTGCCTCACTATCGCCGCAGCAAGATGACCTGGAACTATTACAGCCCGTAGGCCTGCGCCGCAGACCGGTCGGTCAGGCCGAACAGAGCACCGCGCAACTCAGCGGCGGCAGTGTTACGCTGTCACCGATGACGCGCCGTTCCTCGTTCGTGCGGATGCAGACACTCAGCACCGGAGCGCTGCCCAGTCTCGCGTCCCGTACTGTCACCTCGCGCGGTTCCGGGGTCCAGTCGGCGAGGGTGACTGCATGCCGCCCGTCCGGGGCCTGCCACGCGCAATGGGCCACAGCGGGGACGGAGTGCTGTTTCCCGGCGAATTCCCACTCGCGCACGGGCAGAATACTTCCGCCGGGCGCCACATGCGGCCGTAGACCAGGAAATCCCGTCCCGCGCACCGGCGCGGAAGGCTCGCCCGAAAGGTCTACGCCCTCAAGTAACGGAATTGGTGTGCGGATCGCGTAATCGCGCAGGTCACCGTCTACAGAAAGATTGTGGTTTCGATGCCGACCCCTTTTGCCATCTTGGTCCTTTTCACGTGCGCCGTGTCCAGCGCTGCCCCGCTGACCACCGAGGTCGTCTCTCCCCGCGCCGGGCTGACCTTCACCGACTCAGAGCCGGTGGACGTGCGTGTGCGACTGACTGGCCTTGATGCTCCGGTACCTGTCCGATACACGGTGCGCGAAGCCCAGGGCCCCTGGCAGGTGCAGGGCGAGGTGAGCGTCGAGCCGATTCGTGACGGAGCGGGCGAAGCACGGTTGCCCCTCGAGTTGCCCGGGCGCGGCCTGTACACGGTGACGGTCGAGGCCCGGCGCGGGGATGAGCAGGCCCGGGATGAGAAGAGCCTGGGGGTTGTGTTCCCCCCTCACCCGGTGTCTGAGACCTCCCACTGGGGAATCTTCTATATCCCGCGCACGTGGGAAGGCAAGTCGCGCAGCGAGAGCTATCAGGACATCGCCCGGAACATCCGGATGCTGGGCGCATCCTGGGTGCGGTTCAACTTCTGGGCTCACATCTTCGGCAAGATCACCATCACCCAGGGCGAAAACCCGCAGGCGAGCGCGGACTGGTCTGATGCGAAGCTGATGGTCAAGGCATTGCGGGATGAGGGTCTGCTGATACTCGGGGAAGTCGCCCAATGCCCGCGCGAGCTGTCGTCGCGGCCCGACGACACCACTCCGTCGGGCGATGCCGGCCCCGTCTACAACCGCGTGAAACCCGCGGACTATGCCCTGTGGGAGCAGTTGATGGAGAAGCTGGCGCGTGACTTCGCCGAAGAGATTCCGGTCTGGGAGATCTGGAACGAGGCGAACCTGCCTAACGCCTACTGGACCGGGACGGTCGAGGAATTCGCAGAGCATGTGAAGCGCACCGCCGCTGGACTGCGTCGGGGAAATCCGGGGGCAAAGATTGCCGCCGCCGGCTTCGTGGGAGGGCATGACTTCGCCGACAAGTGCTTCAACCTGGGCATGGGCCAAGCGATTGACATCCTGACGGTACACTACACGGACGAGAACCCGGGCTGGATCGACGGCTGGAAGGCGCTGCTTGCGAAACACAAACTCAACCTGCCCATCTGGAACTCCGAGGAACGGTCGGAGGTACCCGTGCGCAACATGGCCGGCGGCATCGAGCATTCCATCAAGTTCTGCCACATCAACATCGGCTACGAAGCCTTCCGATTGCTCGTGAACCTCGACCTGACCCCGCGCGAGCCGGCGATATGGTTCTCTGTGGGCACGCATTGCATCGGCGACAGCACCTGGGCCGGCCGCGACGGCAGCGTCCCCGGCTACGACGTCCACTTCTTCCAGCGCGGCGAGGAGCGTATCGCGGCCTTTACCCGTCACGACGTTGCAGGCAAGCTGTTCACGATTGCCAATGAGGTCACACTAAGTGTCACGCCGCTGCGGCCCGAGGAACCGGTGCTCGTGACCGACATACTCGGGCGATCAAAGCCCCTGGAAATTCAGGGTGGTCGGGGGACGCTTGCCCTCTCCGGGCCGCTTTTCATCAACGGCGCGCGGGCCATCGAGATTACTCGCTCGAGCCTGGGCATAGCGGAAGATGTCATGGTGTTCGAGGCTGAGAGCGCAAAGAAAAGCGCGGGATTTGGGGTCAACAACCACACCGGTTTCTCCGAAGGCCGGACCCTGGACATCTGGAGTGATGTCGATCCAGGACCGGAAGGGTACTATGTTGAGCTGGACCTGACGGTTCCTGCAGCAGGACGGTATGAGGTACTCTTCGCCGGCAACGGTCTGGGGCGACTGGCCGCGCCGCGGTCATTGTCACCCTTCGTCTGGCAGATCGACGGAGGCGAACAGCACCTCGCCGACAAGGCTCTGCCGGTGACCCATGGCATCCCCGGCGCCCCAGAGGGTCTCAGCACGCTGGGCACCGTGGATCTTGCTCCCGGCGCGCACACTTTCCGCCTGAAGCTTACGGCCCGGCGAGATACCCCGGACAGACACTGGGCCCTTTGGTTCGACGCCATCGCCCTGCGCAGACTGCCCGACTGAGTTCGCGAGCGCGTAGGGCCGAGAACGCTATCGATAGCATTCAGCATCTGTTCTGCAATCTGGAGTTGGTCAGAGTGGTTTCCACGAAGGAGCCAAACCCGGCACCGGAGCGGCAGCCGGCCACGCCCTGGCATACACTCACGCCCGACGAGCTTGCCGAAAAGCTGGCTGTCTCCCTCAATGAGGGTCTCAGTGCCGCGGAAGCTGAGAAGCGGCTGCAGGAGTATGGTCCGAACGAGCTGGTGGAGAGGGGTCGACGAAGCCCACTGCTGATTCTGGCTGAGCAGTTCACCAGCCCCCTGGTGGTGGTGCTTATTGTCGCCGCCGCACTGTCGGCCGTCATTCACGGCATTGGCGACGCCATAGTCATCGGAATCATCCTGGTTCTCAATGGTGTGATCGGGTTCGTCCAGGAGTATCGGGCCGACCAGTCGATGCAAGCCCTGCGAAAGCTGTCGGTGCCGCAAGTCCGGGTGCGGCGTGGCGGTCAGGAGGAGACCGTCGCAGCGACAAAAGTGGTGCCCGGGGATGTGATCCTGCTCCAGGCAGGCGATTTCGCGCCCGCGGACGCGCGGATCCTCGAGGCCTCGAACTTGCGAGTCGACGAAGCAGCGCTGACCGGCGAATCAGAGCCTGTGGACAAGACCGACAAAGTATTGACTGAAGAGGACGTGCCTTTGGCCGAGCGCAGGAACATGGTCTACCGCGGGACCGCCGTGGTGTACGGGCGCGGTGAGGCGCTGATCGTGGCGACGGGCATGAACACGGAACTGGGCGCCATCGCGAACATGCTGCAGACCACCGAGGAAACCGCGACTCCGCTTCAGCGACGCCTTGCTGAATTGGGCAAAACCCTTGCGCTGTGGGCGCTCGTGCTGTGCGCAGTGATCCTCGGAATCGGTCTTCTGCGGGGGGAGCCGCTCTCTGAGATGCTGGTGACCGCGGTTGCACTGGCCGTTGCCGCGATCCCCGAAGGGCTGCCGGCGGTTGTCACCATCGCCCTTGCCATCGGCGCTCGCCGCATGGCCGCCCGCAATGCCCTGGTGCGCTCACTGCCGGCAGTGGAGGGCCTGGGTGCAGTAACGGTCATCTGCAGTGACAAGACGGGCACTCTCACACGCAATGAGATGACCGTGACCAACATCATTACCGATAGCGGTGCGTGGAAAGTGACCGGCGTCGGCTGTGTCCCGGAAAGTGAGATCAAGACGGCGGACGGCGATTCAGGGGAGATGTCAGAGGCTCTTCGCCGCCTGCTGCTTGCGGGTGTGCTGTGCAACGACGCCGCTGTACAGGAAAATGGGGAAAGCCCGGATAGCTGTCCGATCGTCGGAGACCCGACAGAAGGCGCCCTGCTGACGGTGGCCATGAAAGCAGGGCTATCCCCGGAAGCCCTGCGATCCCAGTACCCGCGGCTGGACGAAGTGCCATTCGAGTCCGAAACCAAACGCATGGCGACGCTTCACGAGATTGATGGCGAGCCGGTGGTTATGGTGAAGGGATCGCCGGAAGTGCTCGTTGAACTGTGCACCCATCGGCTTTCCAACGGCGAGAGCGCACCGCTGGATGAGGAAAGGCGCCAGGAGATTCTCGAGCGCGTGGCTCAACTCGCGTCCAACGGGCGACGGGTGCTGGCTTTCGCTGAGCGCCGGGGAGACCGGTCCGAGCCGCTGGATCGTAATCTCACTTACCTCGGCCTGGTAGGCATGATTGATCCGCCTCGTCAGGAAGCGCGGGAGGCGGTGGCTCAGTGCCGGAGTGCCGGCATCAGGCCGGTGATGATCACAGGCGATCACCGGTTGACGGCAGAGGCAATCGCCAAGGAACTCGGCATTATGGAGCATGGAGACCGGTCTATGGACGGCCGGGAGCTCGACGCCCTGGAGCCCGGTGAGCTTGAGGAGGTAGTCGAAGAAGTCGCGGTCTATGCCCGAGTCACTCCAGAACACAAATTGCGGCTTGTGGATGCTTTCCAGTCACACGGCCACATCGTCGCGATGACCGGCGACGGCGTGAATGATGCGCCGGCTCTGCGCGAAGCGGACATCGGTGTCGCCATGGGCGTCGTGGGGACGGATGTCTCGCGCGAAGCATCCAGACTTGTACTGGCCGATGACAACTTCGCCACCATCGTTGCCGCAGTGCGCGAGGGCCGGATCATCTTCGACAACATGCGCAAGTTTCTGCGCTTCCTGCTCAATACGAACCTCGCGGAAATCCTCACGATGCTGACGGCACTCCTGCTGGGGTGGCCCGTGCCGCTTCTCGCCCTGCAAATACTGTGGATCAACCTGGTGACCGACGGCCTGCCCGCGCTTGCGCTGGGGTTCGAACCCGGGGCGCAGGACATTATGCAGCGCAAGCCTCGAGACCCGCGCCAGGGGCTGATCACACGAGACATGCTGCGGGACATCCTGTTCAACGGGATCTTCATGGCGGCGGGGGTACTCGCCGTGATGCGGATGGGAACAGACCTGGCGCATCAGCGGACCATCGCATTCACCACCCTCGCTCTGGCGCAAATCGCCAACTGCGTGGCCTGCCGTTCCGAACGGCAGCTCATCATGCGTATCGGCTTCTTTTCGAACCCGCACATGATCGCTGCGGGGGCTATCAGCGTGATCGCTCAACTGGTGATTGTTTACGTGCCCTTCCTGGGGGCTATGTTCCAGACGGTCCCTCTGTCGTCTAGCGAACTCGGTTTGTGCTTCGGCGTGGCCCTGCTGGTGTTTGTGTTCGCTGAACTGCAGAAACTGCTCCACGGTGCGCTGGGGCGAGGGGCTGAACAGGAAGCGCAGCCCGGCTAGTCGTGAACGCAGGGCGAGCCGCAGTAGGAGCCCCTCTGCCCACGCGGCTTGCCCTTCGTGGCAAGTCAGGAACGGTTCTCTACTGGACCTCCTGCACCCTCGCCACCAGGAAATCGGCGATGACCCGCGCCATGAGCGCGTGGCCCTCCGGGTTTGGATGGGCCATGTCGCCCATGTAGGCCAGGTAGCCATCGCGCCCGGTAGCCTTGAGCGCCGCGGCGAGGTCCAGACACTCGATCCCCCGCGCGGCTGCCACATCGCGCACAGCCTGGGCGAAGTCATCCATCATTGTGAAGCGCGGCCCTGCGCCGGGAATGGTGGTCAGCGGCAGAATCGCCGTTGCCCCCCGGGTGAGGGCGCAGATCCGCCGGTAGTAATCCTCCAGTGAATCCGCGAACTGCTCCGCCGAGAATTGCCCGGACTTGTCGTTGTACCCGTATAGCGTGGTCACGAGGTCCGGCGCGGGCCCCTGGAAATCGCGGTTCACCCACGAGCGGGCATCGGTGAGCCTCGCTCCACCCACCGCACGGCTGATCACCACGATCGCGTCATATCCCAGCCGCTCCCGGAGCATTGCCTGGAGCAGCGTGGCATAGCGCTGATTGTCTCTGTCCGGGAGCCCCGTCCCCGCAGTGATGGAGTCGCCCATGCACAGGATGAACACAGGCTGCTTCGCGCGCAATTTGGCGATCACGCTCGTAAGGGGAGCGGAAGCAGGCGGCGGCTCATGCTCCGGCAGTGATTCCTCGATCCGCAGTTCGTCCACCCAGTAGGTATGCGATGGGATCGGTGCGTTGTTGTGGCCAATGGTCCAGCGCGTGCCCAGTCGGACCCAGTTGATCCCGCTTGGCGGCAACGACCCCGGGGCACCGATAGGTTCGAAGGCTCCCTCCGGAATCCACTGGTCCCAGGTCACCTCATACTTGCGCCATTCGGTCTGGGCCAACGGAAAGAAGTAGCAGTAGCGGTAGGACGCGTTGGAGCCGTCCCCGTACAACGCGATGCAGCCCCACTGATCGGAACCGTCGCCTTTCGCCCAGAAGCTCACCCCGTCGCACTTGTCGAATTCCGCGGGTGGATAGCCGGAGATGATCTTCCCCGAGACCTGGCCCGGCATGGTCACCTTGATCGACGCCGCACCCTCGTGGGCATCGTCGGATTTTTCGAATACTGCGCCACCTGCCGCTTTCCAGTCGGTAACGTCTTCGAAGCTGGTGAGAAGCGTCTGGGCAGTGCAGGACGCCAGCAGGCCTGCTAACAGGGCCAGAACGAACACAGTCGGACGCATGGGGGACCTCCCGCCATCTTTGTGTGTCATACTCTTTTCGCCAGGAAGTTTCGATGGCCTTCTGGCGGTTCCCTATCCCCCGGCAAGGGCTTCCAGGGCTTCGATTACCCGGCGCTTCACTGCATCCGCATCGTATCCGTCGGGTGCGCGACGCTGGTTCAACTTGACGCCTGCCTCCAGGGACTTCAGCAGTTCGGAGGCGCGGGCCACCGCGACGGTCTGCTTCCCGTCGCCTGTGGCCTGGTCCACTGCTCGCTGGAGCGCATTGTACAGGTAGAAGTCCTCGGCACCCTCGCGGCAGCGGGCGAAGTGAATCGTCGGGTAGATCTGCTCGCGGCCGTAGCAGATCATGGCGGTATCCGGCTCGCGACCGTCCAGGTCGAAGAACTGGTAGCCGTGCAGCACGTTGAGATGCCACTGCCAGCGGGCCTTCACGCCCTTGCGGAACTCGCTCCACTGATACAGGCCGAAGGAGTAGCGGTCCCGTCCCTGGTTGTAGATGTGGATGTCTTTCCCGAGCTTCTCAGCCTCTGCCATCACCGAGGCATCATGGTTGTTCAGATTGCTCACGTCGAGGTGCTCGAAGAACCGCTGATGCCAGTAGAGCATGTCCTCCGGGTTCTCGGGCCGGGTGTTGAAGTGAACGCTGTACGCACCGCTGGTCCGCAGAGTCTCCGGAAAAGCAGCACTCACTTTCTCGAGCATCTTCATGAACTCCAGCTCATCCTCCGCCTGCTCGCGAACCCGGGTCTCATCACACATGGAGTAGAAGATGGTGGGCCAGTCATTGTCTCGCGCGTGCTGATCCACCACCTCCCACGCACGCATGAGCGCCTCCTCGTACGGCAACCCACTGTCCTGCTCCACCTTCTCACCCATGGCGCCCTTCACGTATCTCTCGTGCAAGTTCCGGAAGCGCAGGCCGCCGTAGCCGTTGATGCCTTTCGTGAATCCGTGGTCGGCGAGCTGCGCGAAAAAGTCATCCGCGGCGTTCAGGTCGACGGTGGGTTTCCCGTTCTGCCAGCCGGTGAGGATGATGTCCGGGCCGCCGGAGACGGCGTTCATGCCATACTCCGCAAGGAGCGTCAGCGTCTCATCCAGCACTGCCCGGCGCTTCTTCGCGGGGATGAGATCGGGCGGTTCGAGACCAAAGAACCCCATCAGATAGGGGGTGTCGCGGGACAACGCAACCGGGCTTACACGCAGGGACAGCGGCACCCGGAGCAGCAGTTTGCCTCCGGGGTCCGAGAAGCTCAGCGCAGCCGAATAGTTGCCCGATTGCGCATCTTCGGCCACTCGTACGGTCACGATGAACTCTCGCGTGATGCCCTTCGGCAACTTCGCAACTGATGTCTGTCGCAGCGTGTGCGGCTCTACGTGGTAGGCGATGTCTCCGAAACCTCGGCTGGTATTGTACCAGGCCATCCGCACATCCGCGTCCAACTGAGAGGGGCCCGAGAAGGGTTCGAGGGCCACGCTGCACGCGCCGAGGTCCTGCAGCGGCCTGACCGCGAGGCAGAATGGCTCGTACTCACCGCGCACGGCAAGTCGGCTGATGCTCAACTCTCCGGGGGATGCGACATCATCCGGCGGGACGCTGCCCGGCTTGATCTGGGCCTCAATGCCCACCGGCCAGGCCACCAGACCAATCTCTGCCCACTCCGCCGGCGCGGTGTAGTCAGGCGCGGGCGGGTCAAGGAGAGCAGCCTTCCGGCGGAATTCGGCTGCGACAGTCTCGAGTTGTGCGTCGATCCAGCCCAGCGCCTTCTCATCGTCCACCTGGGCCAGGGCAATCGCGGCGATCTTGCTCCCGAAGGTAATGTCGGATTCGAAGCGCAGATTCAAGCCGCTCCCTGCCACGTCTGCCTCGAACACGCCTTGCTGCGCAAGTTCTCCCGCCATGTACGTGTCCCAGATGTCCACGCCGACGGGCTCCACGAGCTCAAAACGATAAAGGGGATGGGCGGGTCCGTCCGGGCGATTTTGGGTCCACGCCAGGCGATTATTGGCGTACACTGCACGGTTAGTGTGCTTCGCCTGCTCTCCGCCCCAGTAGCCGGAGTTCTCATAGAGAATAGTCACCCGATACCTGCCCGGCGGCACATCCACCTGGAACCGGTATCCGCCGGCCTCGCAGAAGTCCTGGATCAGGCTGGTGCCGAAGGTAGTGTCTCGCGCCGCTCCGGCCCACGGGTTGCCGCCCTGGGGACCCCAGCCGAACCCGCGTTCCTTCGAGTACACGGTGTCATGGGCCACCGGCGTCCAGCCCAACATCACCGGCTGATTCGGCGGCCCGAAGTCGAAGGCCCAGACGTTTCTGGGACGGTCCTGCTGCACGAAGCGCAGGTTATCGATGAGCACCCGGCCCGCTGCACCCTTCGCCCCGAAACCGAAGTCCAGGCGCACGATGGAATCCGTGTCTATATTGCGCGCGATGTCATTGTTCCTGCTGCCCGCTTCACCCCGGAACAGCCCGTTTACCGGGATCACCCACTCCGACTTGCCCGGGGGGAAGGTGGTATTGGAATTGTGCCGGTTCCAGTAGCTGCGGTTCTTGTCTTCCCAGGCCTTGTCCGCAACCAGGAGATAGCCGGGCATCGGGACATCACCCGGGTTGGTCACGTCCAGGATCAGCGCGTCATATGGCGACCAGTCGGCAGGCACTCGGTTCCAGTAGAGATAGCCAGGGCTGTACTCCGCCGCGGGGTCGAAAGTGACTTCCATCGCCCGTTGACCGTGGGTTGCCCCCTCGGTGACGAGAGCGGCTTTGCCCGCAACAATCTGCCAGTTGGAAAGAGAGGTTTCGGTCTCGAAGTCCTCGACGATCGTGACTTCGTCAGCCATGGGCCCACACACGAGCAAGAGCATCGAAAGGACGGTCAGGCAGCGGATCATGCGGGACGCCTCCTTACCGGTTATTCGCGGGCTCCTTTGGAAGGGAATTCGCCGCCGGAGCTTAGCTCCCTTCGCGTCACACAGAGGGCGCCTCGTTTCTTATGGCGAATCTGTGCGAGAGATACCTGCCGGCCCAGTCCCGCTCTCCCACTCCAGTGCGAGGAATGCCTGAGCTGCCATGCGCGTCCGTGGCCATGCCCTGATTCTGGGCGCCATCCTGGTGCCGCTCAATTGCATCTGGATTGCCCAGATGGAAATGGCGACCCAGTACAACCCGGGCATCGGCGGCGGACCGTTCCCCACCACGTTCTCTCTGTTCTCCAACGTCGTCCTGCTGCTCGTTGTGCTCAGCCTGCTCAACGCCTCCCTGGGACGCATCGCGCCGCGCTGGAAGCTGAACCCCGCCGAACTGCTGGTCATCTACACCATGCTCTGCATCGCTTCGGCGGTGGACGCCATCGACATGATCGATGTGCTGGTCCCCATGGTCACCCACGTGTACCGGTACGATGACCTTTCGGCCGGCCGGCCTTATGCCGACGAGATCATGCCCTACATCCCCACCTGGTTCAGCGTCACCGACACCGACGCCCTGAAGTACTGGCACGAGGGCGCACCCCACAATTTCTGGCGGCGCGAGACGCTCCTTGCGTGGCTGCCTGCGCTCTCTGTGTGGGGGATCGTCTTGCTGGTGATGCTGTGGGTGATGCTTTGCATGGCTGCTCTCCTGCGCACGCGCTGGATCAATCAGGAGCGCCTCAGTTACCCGATCACCTTTATCCCCGTCCAGATCGCCCACGGCGGCCACGGCATCTTCTCCGGCTCATTATTCTGGCTGGGGGTGTCGATTTCCGTGTTCATCAGCCTGATCAACGGGCTGCACATGATCTGGCCGGCGATCCCCACGATCTGGGTGAAACTCCGGGATCTCGCCCCTTACTTCAGCGGCCGCCCGTGGAACGCGGTGGGCTGGACCCCTATCTCCTTCTATCCCTTCGCCATTGGCCTGGGGTATCTCTTGCCGCCCGACCTGCTGTTCTCCACCTGGTTCTTCTTCTGGCTCTTCAAAGCGGAGCGGATCATGGCTTCGGCCACTGGCTGGCTGGGGTATGACTCGCTTGCACCGTACATCAATGAACAATGTTTCGGCGCTTACATGTACGTGGCGATATTCGGGCTGTGGCTGGCGAGACGGTACATCGCCGAATCCGTCGCCCGAGTGTTCGCGCCGGCTTCGGAGGGCAACACTCCCAGCGAAGTCTTCCACCGGCGCCTGGCCATCTCGGGCGCGATCCTTGGATTTGTCGCTCTCGTGGGATTCTTCGTGCACACAGGGATGTCCATCTGGCTTGCGGCGGTTGCCTGGATAATCTACTGGCTGATCTCGCTATCGGTCACCAGAATGCGCGCCGAACTCGGCCCACCTGCCCACGATCTGCACGCAGGGGGGCCGGATCACATGCTGCCGATCATGATCGGGACCCGGTCCCTGGGCACGCAGAACCTCAACCTGATCACCTGGTTCTACTGGTTCAACCGGGCCTACCGCAGCCACCCGATGCCCCACATGCTCGAGGGCTTCTGCATGGCCCGCCGTCAGGGGTTCAGCGAGCGGCCGATGGTCTCCGGGGTGGTGATAGGTGGGGTACTCGGGGTAATCAGCACCTTCGTCGCCCTGGTCTACTTCGGGTACCACAAGGGCGCGGAGGCGAAGATGGCGGGGCATGTCACCTGGTTCGGGTTCGAGGCCTTCAACCGCCTCCGGGGCTGGCTCAATAACCCCGCCGGGCCCAACTTTGGCTCAGTTGGCGGCGCAGGCGCGGGGCTGCTTTTCGCCGCAGTGTTGCACCGCATGACGATCCAGTACATCTGGTGGCCTCTGCATCCGCTGGGCTTTGCGATTGCGGGGAGCTACTCCATGTCGGTCTCCTGGTGCCCCATGTTGCTGGCGTGGGTCGCCAAGACCGCGCTGCTGCATTACGGCGGACAGCGCGGCTACATGCGTTTCGTCCCCTTCTTCGTGGGGCTGTTGCTGGGCGACTATTGCAGCGGCACCATCTGGCCTGTCATTGGTTGGCTCACAGGGAGGAGTCTGTATAGCTTCCAGCAGTGAGAGGAGGACAGATACGGCATGCACCATCGCGTAGGCCGACCGTCCCGGCCGGTTGTCGAGCGGGACGCTCGACTTACGCGCCCTTCAGACCTAAGCGTCCGGCAGGACGCATGGACAGGAGTTCCCATATTCCCTGGTCCAACCAGGGTCACGAGCGCACAGAGACGGCGGCGGGCGAGACGTCCACCTCACGCGGTCCAAGGACACAGACGGCAGGACATCAGCAGCCGTCCTTCCCCGCGCGGCGATGATTCTCTCTCGTCCGCTCACGGCTTCGGGGTGATCTCGATGGTCACCGCTCCCAACCCGATCTCCGAATGGAAGATCTCCGGCGCGACCGGCGTCTTGCAGGTCGTGGCCACGTAGAGCGCGCGCCACTTATTGTTTCCCAGGTACTCCAGTTCACCGGTACCCCTGATGGTCTCGATCCCGAGGAAGTAACAATTGGGGTAGTCCGGATCGTCGCTGCCGGCCAGTTTCGCCGGTCCGGGCTCACCCCACATCCACTTCACCCCGTCTCGTGAAAACTGAAAAGTGGGAACGGTGCGCCCGTCGTCCGTTCCGGTGAAGGTGATGCGTAGAAACAGCGGGCCGCCGGGAGCCTGCTTGAGATACCCAGTCTGGTTTCCAAGCTGTGCGAACCACACGCCCGACTCGCGCTGCTGCCAATCGAAGGTGGTCGGGTCGGCTGATCGGATGCGGCAGTAACCCTGCCACTGCCCCGCAACGTTCGCCGCCACGTACATCCACCACGGTCTGCCGTCCGCGTCCCACGGAACGTAAATGACTTCCTGGTGGTGAAGATTGGTCCGTGTCGGGTCGTCCAGTCCCACGATGACCCCGCGCTCCTGCGACCACCGCTGCCAGTTCAGGGCATCCGTGCTTGTGTGAAGCTGGATGCGGTCGCACTGGGTCTCGGCGCGCCGGCCGGGGATGTCAATGGGCTGCCCGGGATCAATTTCGACCTGGGTGAACATGTAATACGTATCGCCGACCCTGATGACCTCAGGCTCCAGGTAGTTGTTGGCGAACCACGTGTCACCCTTGCCCTCCTCGCCGCCCTGCCAGAACTCAGGCCGGTCGTGGGGCATCTTCCAGGTTCCCGGCGCGCCGGTGGTCGAAATGTGCTGCAGCGTGTGGTCCCCGTCGCCGCCCTGGGGTCCGCGCCTCAGCCAACGACCGCCCGAAAACAAGCGCAACACCTCGCCGTCCCGGATGAGATGGGCGCTGTAGTCATAGGCGGGCTGGTCATCAGTGAGAGGCCGGTCCACCGCGGCTTTCGCTCCGAAGAAAGTGCTCTCCACCTGCAAACTCGCGATGCCCTCGAAGTCCGGGAAGGACACCCTTCCCGTGTCGCAATCGGCAGCTGTACAGACGGCGAAGAGCACCACGACGGACACCAGCAGGGCGGCTGGGTTCACGAACATTCTCGGTCTCGCTTTCCACGGCAGAGTGTTCCCCCACACAGTGGGGGCGTGCACATTCCAGCGGATACTCACTCACTCCTGTCCCGCCGACCACGCAGGGGTGTTTGGACCAAGCACAGCCGGCGCCCAGATCTGCCCAAGATTCGCCGTGCCGCCGCACTTCTGGCACTCGCAGGGGCCGTCTTCGTCCTGGCACCAGCACTGCCCCAGCAGATTGAGATACCCTCCAGGGGCGTACGAACAGGCATTGCCGTCACGTGTCCCCGTGACCGCGCGCCAGCCCGGCGTACCAAACTTCGAGTAGTGAGTGATGAGGTCCAGTTTCCACGGCTCGTCCGCCCAGTAGTATGCAGACCAGTACCAGCCTACGCTGGACTTGTACAGGGCGTCAATGTGGACTTCCTTGTCGCCTGTCGGCATGATGAGATAGCGGAAATAACCCTCCGGGAAAGCCTTCGAGCATTTCGACTTGCCCAGGAACACGTAGCCATACAAACCGGGACTGGCGGCGACTGCGTCCGCTTCGGCCCAGGTAGATGGCTCTGCAAGCTCACTGTATGATGCCGCCCCGTAGACCGCATACTCCCCCGTCCGGTGTGGAGTGTAGACGATGAAGCCGGGACCCGGCTCTTCGCAGGCCTCCACGATCTCCACAGGGAACTCGGCCTTCGCAGGTTGGTCATTGATGGTGAGCGTGAGAGTACCCTCATCGTCGATAGGGTCTTCGGGGCACTCGATCAGGCATTGGGACTTGCTCGTGGCTCGGGGGTCCATAATCAAGAGGTTGCTTGGCCAGAGGTCCCAGTTCCCTGACTTGACGGTATCGCTGCGTTCCTGGCGTCCCCAATGGTCCGGCAGGATCGACATCCGAAGCGGATTTGCTCCGATCATCAGCATGAGTCGCTGTTTCCCCATCTCGATCACGAAGGGCCCATCCCACACCACCCCCGCCAGCCAGATCGGCACTCCGGGGATACTCAGACCGATATAGCATATCTGATTCCAGCGTGTACCCCATTTGAGCAACGGGTCAAAGCCGGTGGAATAGAGAAGACGCAGGATGAGCGCCTCCACTTTGGGCCATTGCTTGAGGATGAGAGAATAGATCCGCGAAATCAGATAGATCGACCCGAGCTTGTACTCATGCTCCGGTATGATGGCCTCAATGAGCGGATATACCTTCTTCAGCCAGACGTAGCGCGCAAGCAGGATGTCAATCACCTTGGTAAACGAGCCACGTAGAAGCCACCACGTGATAATGCTGATGACGGTCCCCCAGATTTTCAGATAGAACCACTGCGCCGAATACTCCGGAGGGTTTCTCCAGACCGCAAAGTCCGCCTCGCATCCGGGGTCGCATCCAGTGCAGAAGCTCTTCTGGGTCTGGACGCTAGCCGCCCCCACTGATGCGGCCATCGCCTCGGCCACCTGTACAAGATTGTCTGTCCCGGAGTCCGTCGCGGGTACAGTCCAGACGGTAGCAACGAACGGCCCCGCACTTGGCCCGGAACTGACCTCTATCGTCCACTCCCCGGACTGCGGCCCATTGATGACCAGACCGACCTCCGGGGTCAGTGTCCCCCCGTGGGTAAGCACGGTATTGCTCAGCCCATCCAACTGATCCATGGCGCTCTGGGCACTCGCCCAGAAAGCGTCCGACAGTTGGGGCAACTCAGGGTCCCCGTGAACCAATGCGTTCATGAGTTGCTCCCAGTCACTGTCCGTCGGCTCCGGGGGCAGCCCACGGGTGATGTCCACAAAGTAGTTGTACAGAGCCGCGTCGGTGGCAGGCGCGGCGGGGCTCCGTTCGGCGAATCCCGAGTAGGTCGCCGCGCCATTGCTCAGGGTGACTGTGCGGGCGCCGCCCGGCGAAGTCAGTTTGATCTGCGCACCCTGCAGGTCCGAATTGGGCAAGTCGGGCGAAGCGCCTATCACCAGTTCGCGTGCTCCCGGCGGCACAACGAGCTTGCCCGTTTCGCTCCAGGGAACACCGTTTCCCCGGCTCAGAACTGCGGCACACCCCTGTCCACCCGCCCCAACGGCGGTGATCAGGTCATTGCGGTCGGGTACCCACGTGCTACTTAGGTACGATTCAATCAGCAGGCGTGCATCATTGGCGCCCGGCGTGCCATCGCCATCCAGGTCATGCCGCTCCTCCCACGGGGCGCCTGCCAATGCCGCGCGCCAGCCACGTATGAAATCCGCAATGCTCAGGGGGCCTACGTAGGCGCTGGGCCCCACAATCCCACCCCCTTGGGCAAATGCCGGCGCTGCAACCAGCAACAACATTGCTGTAACCACTGTCATGCAGACCGCACTGCGCAGATTCCGTCGACGATAGACCCAGGCCACGCCACGCACCTCCCACCTGACTGCGTGATTACATAGGTCAACGCCTCGTCACTGCCATATATTTACGACAATGGCCACGGGCACTCCTGCGGCCATCGGCTCATTCGGCAGGCACTAACCGCTGACAGGGAATGCGAAGAAAAAGCCGCTGCAAGGTTTCCAGGCAGTGGACAGGTCTTGCTGTATCCGTTGCAGCTCATTACAGTGGGGGCCGTGCAGGCGTCGGAAGGATTCGGGAGGTCTGTCCCGGCTCGGGTTCGGTCCGGAACTCAGGCGCAACGTGGGAGAAAAACACGTCTTTGGCCGCAGGTCGGTGTCTGCCATCTCTCATGGCCACAGGGATAGCGACGCCCCGTTTTCGTGCTGCAGAGACCGCTTCCAGGCCGATGAGAATGGTCCCGCGCTGTGCAAAGCGTATCGCGCTGGAGGGATGGCGACGGCGCAGAGACGCAGCGACACGGGGCATGTTTGAGTTCTGCAGGCATCTGCGCGTCGTCTATCGTTCTCCGGAGCGTGTCTGGACTTGCCGCGATCGTGCTCTCTTTGTTTGGCATGAGTTCCGCCGGCCCGATGGTCCTGTAATCTCGCCAGCGGGCTTCTTGCCTCACAGCCCGCGAAGCGGGCGGCACCCTACAGCCACGGGTGGAGTGGAGCGAAGCGGAACGGAACCCGTGGACTCGGCCCAGTCCGGACCGCTTGAGCCCCCGAGGGGCGACAGAAATGATGATAAGCCGGGCAGTTGTGCTGCCCCTGCAGGGGCTTTTGGGTGGTTTTCGGGTGACGTTGTCCTGGGGCTGCGGCCCGCTTCGCAGGATATAAGGTAACGGTGTCGTATCTTTTTGCCGCGAACACCCGAGGACAGAGATGAGGCCCCGGCGCGACCGAATCCAGTCCTTTTCCAGGAACGCACCCATTGACAGACTCGGACCCGCTCTGGGCCAGGCAACGCTGGAATTGGATTTCACAAAGAGTTGCCTCAAGGGGTTCACGCTACGTCTCCGACAGCGCCCAAATCATGACCGCCAAAGCGCCCATCTGCCGGGTGGGTCTGCTGACTACTCCTGCGCTGGAGGTGCCACGGTGTCACGAATTCGCATCGGCACGTGCAGCTGGAAATTCCCCTCCTGGGAAGGCCTGGTCTACTCTGCATCGAAGGGCATCAACTACCTGCATGAGTACGCGCGGAAATACGACACGGTGGAAGTGGATCAGTGGTTCTGGTCGCTCTTTGAGGGAAGCGCGCCCAGATTGCCCACCGCCTCGGACGTGGCCGAGTACAGAGCATCGGTTCCCGACGACTTCCGATTCACGGTGAAGGTCCCCAATAGTGTCACGCTAACCCACTACTACAACAAGTCCAAGTCAGATCCGTTAGTGGAGAACCCCTATTTCCTCTCGCCGGAGCTCTTCGGCCGGTTCCTCGACTTGCTTGGCCCGATGCGCGACACACTCGGTCCCCTGATGTTCCAGTTCGAGTACCTCAACAAGAAGAAGATGAGCGGTCAGGCTGAGTTCCTGAAGCGCTTCGGCGCGTTCGTGGACGCATTGCCGCAGGGCCCCGAGTACGCCCTGGAGACGCGCAACTCCAACTGGGTCAATGCGCCCCTTTTCGAGTTCATGGCGGAACGAAAGCTGGTGCCGGTGCTCCTGGAGGGCTACTGGATGCCCCCTGTGGCTCAGGTGTTCCGCGACTGGCGTGAACCGCTCCTGAACTCTCGGGCAGTGGTGATCCGGCTCCATGGTCCGGACCGCGAAGGCATGGAGAAGGAGACCGGCAAATACTGGGGCACCCTCGTGTCGCCCCGGGAGGCGGAGTTGGTGAGCATCGCCGACATGACTCGGGAGCTGATGGATGCCGGGGTCGAGGTCACGATCAACGTCAACAACCACTTCGAGGGCTCGGCGCCGCTCACCATCCGGCGCCTGCGAGAGTTGCTGGCGGACCGACTGGAGGACCTGCCGGCGGATTGACCGGGATGCGCCCCTCGCAGCCAGCCACACGGCGGGATCCTTATATCTGGTAGTCGCCAGCCAGTTTCCCGTTCAGTTCCCTTTGCCTTCGCACCAGGTCTGCAATACTTACCGTGTCAAGGATCCGATTCATGGCGTTCTGAAGATCAATCCATACTTCCCGCAATGAGCACGCGCCGGGCCCCCAGCATCCGGGGCAGTCCACATCTGACTCCGCGTGCGGGTCTTCGAGGCAGTGGCCAGGCCGCAACTCTCCGTCGAGGGCTCGGATGACATCCCCCACGCTGATCTCCTCTGCGGGGCGGGCCAGCCGGCAGCCCCCACGAGGGCCCGAACGACTGTCGACGAGTCTGGCCTGCTTCAGATCACGCAGCACCTGCTCCAGATACTTCCGCGGCAGGTTTTCGTTCTCGGCCAGCCAGGCGATGGTCGCATTCGAGCCCTCTTCCGCGCGTTCCGCCAGCCGGTACATGGTCCGCAGACCGTAACTCGCGCGTCTTGAGATAAAAGCCATTTTCGTCCTCCGGCGACAAGAGCCTCTCGCGGCCCCCGTCCGCGTTTATTGCCGGTATGCACAGCGGGATTATAGGCGGTGCATCCTGGCAGAGCAAGCGCGTACCCTCCACGGGTGCGTTCACTGAAAGCAAAGCCATCCCGTCGAGCCGGGGCCTGCTCTCCTTCCTCGGCTCGACCCGGCAACAAGAGAGGACGCTGCAATTACGTCACAATCCGCGAAGCGGGCTGCAGCCCCTGGTACCAGCGGCCTGAGGCCCTCCACGAGCCCCACCCGCGAGTCTCCAAAGCGCTCGGGTCGAGGATCAGACGAAGCGCAGAAGTTTATGAGACCGAGACGCACCCCTCTCCCGACGGCCGCAAGCATAGTGGTGAGGGCTTTGTCTCCTTGGCGAATTCGCCCCACAGTCTATAATGGCTTTCGTCGAACCCGTTCCAGCTGCGCGAAGGCCCTACAGGAAATGACCCAGCACATACTGCAGCAAGTCCCGGCGATCTTGCGGGAACGATGGAACCGCCCCAGCGGCTATGGCGAAGTGCTTTCGCTCGCCGGGCCACTGGTTCTGAGCACCGGCACGATGACGGTGCAGCAGTTTGTCAACCGCATGTTCCTGTCATGGTACTCCCAGGATGCACTGGCCGCGTCCCTGCCGGCAGGTGCGCTATCCTTCACCCTCCTGTGCTTCTTCATTGGCACTGCGTCGTATGCCAACACATTCGTCGCCCAGTACCACGGCTCGAAGCAGCCCAAGCGCATTGCCGCGTCGGTCTGGCAGGCGATCTACCTGTCGGTCGGCGCGGGGGGGCTGGTAATCCCCTTCGCATTCCTGTCCGAGCCGCTGTTCAACCTGGCGGGGCACGCCTCCGAGCTGCGCGAACTGGAGAGCGTGTACTTCCGGATACTCATGTTTGGAGGCGGCTTCGGCATCCTGTCTTCGGCGGTGTCTTCGTTTTTCACAGGACGCGGGCTGACGCGCACGGTAATGCTGGTCAACGTGGCTGCGACGCTTGTGAACTGCGTGCTGGATTACGGCATGATTTTCGGCCGACTGGGCATGCCCGAGATGGGTATAGCCGGCGCCGCGTGGGCTTCGGTGATCGCTTCCGCGATCGGCGCGGCAATGTTCCTGTGGCTCTTTCTGTTCGGTAACCACGCCGCGGAGTTCGGGGTTTGGCAGGCGCACGGGCTGGACCGCGACCTCATGGCGCGCCTGCTGCGGTTCGGGACGCCCAGCGGCCTGCATTTCATGCTGGACATTCTGGGGTGGTCGCTGTTCATCCTGCTGGTGGGCCGGCTCGGGGTGACGGAGCTCGGAGCGACGAACCTGGCATTCCAGGTGAACGGCATCGTTTTCATGCCCATGATTGGGTTCGCCGTGGCTACATCAACGCTTGTGGGCCAACGGCTAGGGGAAAACCGGCCGCTGCTGGCAGCACGAGCCACATGGTCGGCATTCCAGTTGACATTTGTTTACATGGCGTTCTTCGCCGCCCTGTATGTGCTGATCCCGCGGGTCTTTCTGCTGCCCTTCGGGGCGAAAGCTGACCCGCAGGATTTCGCGCCCTTGTGCGAAATGGCGGTGACCATGCTGCGCTTCGTGGCCCTGTACTCACTGCTGGATGGGATCAACCTGATCTTCTCCGCCGCGTTGAAGGGTGCGGGAGACACTCTCTTCGTCATGGTCGTTTCGACAACCCTGAGCATGGGCCTGATGGTCGTTCCCACGTGGCTCATTTGCAGGGATGGCGACGGCAGCGTCTGGGCAGCCTGGACGGCTCTCACCACCTTCATCATGGTACTGGCGCTCTTCTTCCTATGGCGGTTCCTTCAGGGCAAATGGAAGACGATGCGCGTCACCGAGGCTCCCCATGTGCCCCTGAACCCCACCTATCCCCATGCGGAGACGCCGGTGGTGGACGCAGAGGTGTTGTAGCGTTCCCCTGGGTGCCATAACGCGCCCAGTCACACCGCCGACCGAGACGGTCGGCCCAGGCGAATGGGGTGCCAGACGCCACAACACGCTCCGAGTGGTGTGCTTTGGTGCGCGCACTGCTTTGGCTTCGCCAGAAGCAGTTGCTCCTCTACAGATCGCGCGCCGTCCAGCGAACGCATCGCCCGATGAAACGGCCGTACTCCCGCCACTGACGGAACGCTGCGCCAGAACCGTGGTTCCAGATCGCGCCCATAGACAGCACCCGCCCTTTGCCCGCGGTCCGCAAAGCAACAAAGGGGGTCCCGTCCTCGAACTGAGCAATGACTTGCGCATCCGGTCTCGCCCGGAGAATCTGGTGCGCGCCGAAGGGCGGGAAGACCGGATCATAGCCCTCGAAGAATACCAGCTCGGGCTTGAGCACCACGACCTTCACCTCACCCATCCTGTACGACCCGTCCGCCATCTCCACCGGCAGAATCTCCGCGAGCGGCGTCTCGTTGTATCCGCCTGGCGCGTAACACTTCGCGCCGCCGATAGTCATGAGCCCACCGCCCGCAAGAACGAAATCAGTGATCGCCTGCAGTTGCGCGGGGCTGAACGCCGCCGCACCGGTACCAGTGTCACCGATGATGATCGTCTCCCAGCGCTCCGCGATGTCTTCAGCGGTCTGGGGGAAACTGGCAGGAAGGCTCTCGGGCGCCATGAACTCCACTGCGATCCCCGGGTACGGCCGCAGGGCATTGAAGGGATGTCGCCATTCGTCGCCCGACGCGCTCTCGATCATGAGCGCCCGGAACCGGCCGACGGTGGCCTCCAACGCGAGACTGGCCTTGCGGGGGCCGGAACGAACCTCGACCTTCACGCTGCCCTGTCCCGCTGGAGCCTTTGCATCCGCAGTCGCAGTGAGACGGATCCGAGTGGTTCCCGCGGCAGTGGGGGTGATCTCCGGGTCTGACAGCGCGAGCCCGGCGAGGTCGCTCCCAACCCGGACCTCGAAAGCCGGCTGCGGGTCAAAGCCATCAGTTGCTTCCAGCGCAATCTGCGCCTGCGCACCGGGCTTCAGGGCGAGGGCAACCCCGCCCGAGATGTCCAGCGGGGGAGCGATCTCTAGCCGCACCGAGTTCCAGGAGACGCAGTCTGTCCCGCTTTGGCGGTATTTCGCGAGCAAGTGCAGGTTCGCCATGTCATTCTGCAGTTCGTACTGCATGATTGGAGGCGGCGCCTGGCACTCCAACTCAATCACGCCTCGGCCACCGGGCTCAAGGCGCTCGGGGCACGAGGCAACCCGTGCGGACCAGTCGCCCCGGATCATGCAGGAGGCGGAGATGCCCTCGATCGCCTGCTCCGAGTCATTGCCCAGCGTGAAGGCAACTGTGGAGGCGCGCTCTATGGGAACTCGAACGATGCTGGAGGAGGGCAAGAGCGTCACATTCGGCGGCGCGGAGAGACCCGTCTGTTCCCACTCGTACATGAGCCTTGGCGCCTGGGTCAGGACCCCGTTCCCCCACTGCGCACGGCAGGCAGAACCTATGAGCGCCGGCGCTTGCGCGGGGCTTGTGTTGAATACATAGGCGTCGTGGCCAATGGCCGCGAACATCGGGTCACCGGACAGGCGCGTGGCGTAACCAGCCATCTCGCCGAGTGTGAAGGGCACGCGGGAACCCTTCTCGTGGATTGGGCACTGCTCATACAGATACTTGTGGCCTGGTCGCCAGAGTTCGCAGAGAATCCACCGCGCAGCGTTCACATAATCGTCCTTGGCGCGCTCTTCGCCGGTGATATCCGCGAAGAGTCGCAGGCCGCGCAAGAGTGTATATGCGAAGACACAGCCGCCGCGGTACGGCACCTCGTGGCCAACCTGGGCATCCCATGCGCCGCGTTCGGGAACCTGTGCGCGCCGGGCGTAATCCACGATTCTACGGGCCGTCTGCAGGTACTCGGGCTTCCAGGTCTCGCGATACAGCAGGCAGAGAGTTGTGAGCGGCCAGCCTGCCGGGCGCTGGATGTGCAGGTTGTAAGGCGGCCCGCTTGCCGGCAGAGAGTCTCGTTGCGGGGCGTGCCGGGCGATCCAGTCAGCGATGCCGATGGACGCCTCCAGTCCGCGCCGGTCGCCGGTGAGGTGATAGATATTGAGCATGCCCTCACACCAGCCCGCGTGGGCGAAATTCGGCGGCTCAAGCTGGTGTCCGATCAGCGATGTGTGCGCATGCATCCACGCGCCGCCTACCCACGAGGCGTCTTTGTGATGGTGGATGCAGTCCACGTCCGCATAGTGCCGCGCGGCTTCGTGAGCATAGTCCAGGAACCGGCGGTCGCCGGTACGAACGAAAGGAATGGCCCAGTTATTCACCAGATCCCATTCCTGGTTAGACCAGGTCTTCGCACCGGCTACGTAGCCTTCCTGCCACACATCGCCCCAGTCTTCCATGCCGTAGCCCGCACGCTCAGACAGCATTCTTTCGAAGGCTTCGTCTACGATGGCCTCGTACTCCGGGTACTGTCCTTCGCGCCGGGGGACCATGCCCTCGAAGGCGCCCGACGCGCAGTACCAGTCGGGCTCGCAGGCGGCGAACAAGGGTTGCAGCCAGCGGTCTGGGGATGCCTCCGGGAGCAGCGAAACGCCGATACGGTGGCTTTTGGCAGACCCCGCGTGGGCCATGAAAGGCGGCACTCCAGACGCGTCCGGCCAGAGGTCGATGTCTACCCCGGACACGTCACACCCCAGCGCCTTCGGGAACTGCTCCCAGAAATGGGGCACGCAGACCAGCGTGTTGCCTGCGCGCAGCACTCCGCAGGCCTTCTCGCCCGACGCAAGCGCCGCGCCGTCTGCTTTGCTGACCGCGAAGGGGAAGCTGCCCCGGTTCCCGTAGGCGCTCTCGCCTGTCTGCAGCAGGCGGGGCGAATCGCCCGCCTGTGCAGCGACTGACTCCTCTCCCGAGGGGCTGAACCGGACTTCGCCTGGCGTCGCTCCATTGAGCCGGACGCGGACAAGTCTCAACGGGATGGTGTCTTCCTCAGCGGTTGGGACGAAACCGTACTCGAACAATGCTTCGGGCCGGCCCGCGAAGATGTGGATGCGGTGGTCGAACTCGATGGGCCCTGGCCCATCATTGCCCGCGAACCTTCCCCGCATTCTCACAACCACGCGCGAAACCGACCTCTCCTCAACCTCGACACGCGTGTCGCGCGCCGACCTCATGTCCCACTGCCGCCCATCGGCGGCCACAATGATGCCATCCAGGGAGACCGGCCCAGAATCGGCCCTGCGGGTGAAGGCCACGAGCGGTTTCCCCGCATCCGGGGCGAACTCGAACCTCGCCGCCCCGCTGTCAACAATCGTCCTCTGACCGTCGCGCTCGACCTTCATTTCAGGGGGGCTGTCCGCCGCAACCACCGCGTTCCCGTACTCCAGCGTGTAACGGGCTGTCTCCCGCGGCGAGACGGTCGCCTGGAAGTCCAGCAGCAACCATTTCACACTGCCATCCGGCCAGACTCCGGTGCTCGTGATGGTGCAGACGACTTCCGTGCCCGACGCGTCCAGCAGTCGCGCATTCCGGGGGCTTGCCAGCTCACCCTTCGGGATGGGCACACCGGAGATCACCGGCTCGCGAGTGCGTGGGCTGTCCGAGGGGTTCGCGACGCTCAGGGTCACCTGCCGGCGCTCCACGGAACCGCGCTCGAGAGGCGGGGGGGCGGGGGTGGGAGCCATTGTGTATGCCGGATCTTCGACAGGCATGAAGCGGATGTAGTCGGCGTAGGTCGGCCCCGGATTACCCGGTTCCAGATACCGGTCATCGAGCCAGAACTCAAACCACGGCTCGGAGATGGTCATGAGCCCCAGAGCAGGCGCCACATGCCCGGGCAACCGCGTCCAGTTCTCCCCGTCGCGGGAGAAGGCCAACGCTCGGCCCGGCAGATTGAGGTACACCTGATAGGGCCCCGGTTCCAGTGGCCCGACCCTCACGTGCAGGGGCGCGCAACCTTCCTGCGGCCCGGCGCGCTCCGCACGGATGCTGTCGGACTTCAGGCACGTGCCCCGCGAGAACCGCGGTTCGTTCTCTTCCTGCGAGAGCCTGCAGAAGCTCCAGCACCCGTCCCCATCCGCATCCGCGCCGACGCTGATGGCGTCCTGGTTGACCACGCAGGCCTCGATCTCAAACAGGCGGCCCTCGCGGTTGTTGTCGAGGCGCGGAATGAACCTGCCGGTGTCATACGATGACAGGGGCGGGTCCGGGCGGAAGACCTCGATGCGGCTGATGTACGTGTCACCCCCCGCACTGCCGTCGATGCGCACCAGCGCCGGGCTGGTCATCCCCGCGGGCACAAGCCAGGTGTACTCGTAGTCAGTGTAGCGGGTATACACCTGGGGTTGGAAGGTCCCGACTCCTGCGACGGTGGCTGACAGTGACTCGCACAGGGTACGCTTACGCAGCCGCATGCGGAGTGTGATCTGTTCGCCGGGCCGAACGCGCAGGGGATTGTGGGCCACCAGGCTGTAGGGTCTTCCGGGGCCGTTGTGAATGTGGATCGCGCCGTCATCCTCGCCCGGCAGCATCTCCACAAATGAGTCCTCACCCGGCGGTGGGTTGATGGTCCAATTGGCCGCGAGTTCATCCAGCGAGCGGGCAGAGAAATCTTCAGAGATGCGCTCTGCCGCCTGGCCCGAGATAATCTGTTCCGGTGTGCGGCCATACGGTGTGGCATCGGGGTTCGTGAGCAGAGCGACCGCGTCAAAGTAGGCCAGCCCCGTATTGCCATCCGCAGCGCGCAGGCGAATGGTGTGGTCTCCTCCGCCGAGATCAACCGTCCCGATGCGGTGCCAGACAAGGGCGATGGTTTCAGCGTCTCCCGGAGTGGTCCCGAGTTCGGTGCCATCCACAGCGAGGGTGACCCGCCGGCCGCTCATTGGAAACGCGCGGAGCCAAACCGTGCGCGGCCCCGCCTTGTCAACGCGGAATGGCCTGAGATTCACCATCCCATCTGGTCCCATGCGCAAGAAACTGCTGCCGGAGGCTTCGGCGCGGGCCATGGGGCCATAGTCGCTGGTGTTGGTGTCTATGAGCGACACATTGCCGGAAGCTTCGGCGAAGTCTTCGACTTCGAGCCATACAACAGACTGCGCGTTGGCTTGGGTGCACAGCAGTGCCGGAGAGATGAGCAGCATCAGGGACGCACAGTAACGGAGCACGAGAAAACAGCACCTTTCGGAACGGCCATTGCGCGCTATCAGCGGAGGTGTGGTGCGCGTGAATACGCGCGGCAGTGACTGCCGTGAGAAGGGGGTTCGCCGAAACTGCCGATTGACCCTTGGTGGCTCGACGGCCATCCTGCGCGCACACCTGGGAGGCAGGTGACGCCTCGTCAAGCATTGAATGTATGCAGGGGAACGCTTCACGCGGCCAGGACGCGCCGCGTCTACTGGTGTGTGCAGATGAACCAGCATCAACACGACAGCACCGGCTCGCTTGCCGACAAGACACGCAGTCCCTGGCCGGCGCGGATTACGGGGATCCTGACGGCGATCGCAATTCTCGCGATCCTTCTCGTAATCTTCATGCCGAAAGAGAGGCCGGAACTAGACCCGCAGCCACGGGGGCCAGCCACGCAGGCTGGAACCGGGGAAGAGTTCGCAGCCAGTTCATCGGTGCAGCAGATAGCGCCGCAGATGCAGACCGCCACACGGGACCGTGCGCCCGCGTCCAGCACTCCCGGGCCCACACCGGCGCAGGCTCCCGCGCAGATGCAGACACCGCTTCCCCAACCGCAGCCCACGCCGGAGCCGAACACGCAGCCTGCTCCGCAGACGGTCCCCCAACCTGTGACCCAGCAAACGCCGCAGCCGCCTCCCACGCCTGTCTCCACACCTGCGCCGCAGGCGGCACCCGCTCCACAGCCCACCCCCGCTCCGCAACCGACGGCAGCTCAGGCGCCGGCGCCAACGCCTCAGCCGAAGCCTGTTCTCGCTGCGCAGCCGTCTCCCGCTCCAGAGAGCTCGGTCTCAACCCGGGCGCGCTCCGACAACGGTGCGTCTCAAAAACAGGCAACGGCACGCGGTACGACGGGCCATGCGCAGACCCCTTCAGCACCTGGAAGGCCTGCGGTATCTGCACCGACAACAGCACAGGCTCCGCGCCCGGAGAGCACTTCCTTGCGCGGAGAGGCGACGATACCCAGACCTCAGCCGCAACGCACACCTGCTCCCATTCCGCAGACCGGGCAACGAGCATCCGCGCAGGCAGGACAGACAGGCCCCATATACGCCATATGCCCGACCTGCCGTGGGTACGGCGTCACCGCATGTCCGTACCCTGCCGCGATGCACACCCGGGACGGCAGGCTCATGCACCCCGAGGCGGTCGGATTGCCCCAGAATGACGAGTTCGCCCGGGAGTTGCGGGAGGACTTGACCGGGGGCATCTGCCCCCACTGCCGGGGCACACTGAGAACCCGCTGCAGGACCTGCGGCGGCACGGGGAAGATCCGGGTGCGGTAGTCGCTGCGGAACTATCCGGACGTCGACCTGTACCGGAGGCCGAAAACTGATGCAACCTGTTCCCCTCGCGCTCATGCTCGTTCCGCTCTCCGTCCCCAGCATCGTGCTCGCTGATCCACAGCCGCCTTCCTACAGCGGCTTGAGCGTCATCGAGAACGGGGTCATCCGGCTGGGGGTCAACCTGGACATTGGTGGCGCGATCACGTGGATGTCCCTGGCGGGTAGCGAGGACAATGTGATCAATAGCGCCGACTGGGGGCGGCAGGTGCAAATGTCTTTCTACTCCGGCCCGAACCCTTTCACGCCGCAGGGCGTGGAGTACAGCGAGCACTGGAAGGGGCTGGGCTGGAACCCGATCCAGTCGGGGGACTGCTACGGGTTTCGCTCCCGGGTCCTTGAACACACCAACGACGGGCGCGCCATCTACACGAAATGCATCCCCATGCACTGGCCGCTGAAGAACTACCCCGGCGAGTGCACTTTCGAGGAGTGGATCACCCTCGATGGCCCAGCGGCCGTCGTGCGCTGCCGGCTCAACAACCAGCGCCCGGACAAGACCCAGTACCCGGGCCGAGACCAGGAATGCCCCGCGGTCTATACCAACGGACCACTGTACCGATTGGTCACCTACTCAGGGGACAAGCCCTTCACCGGAGATGCGCTTCGCGAGATCATCCCCAAAGGCGCCACCAGCGGGTTATTCCCGTGGACCGGCTGGACCGCAACGGAAAACTGGGCGGCGCTTCTGCGGGATGACGACTTCGGGCTGGGCGTTTGGAACGAGGGCGCATACCGGACTATTGGTGGCTTTGCTGGTAAGCCCGGCAAAGGCGGCCCCGGGGACGGACCCACCGGGTACATCAGCCCCCTGCATGTGGATATTCTGGACTGGAACATCGTGTATGAGTACAACTACGTCCTGATTCTCGGCGACATTCAGCAGATCCGGGAGTACGTCTATCAACACGCGAAGCGCCCTGAGCCACCCAACTACGTTTTCGAGAAGGACCGACAGCACTGGACATACGTGAACGCGACAGACACGGGCTGGCCGATCAAGGGGGAGCTTCACGTGCTGCCGGGCGATAGCGATCCGCAGCTGCTGGGGCCGCTGGGGTTCTGGAATGCCGAAGAAGCGCCGGTCCTGTACATCCGCGCGGCATATGCGCCGGGCTCGGGACCTGCCGAGGTGTTCTTCTCCACCTCGGAAGCAGGCTTCGGGCCGGAGCGGAGCGCGCGTTTTGACACGCTCCCTGACGGCAGATATCACACCTACGCTGTGGATCTGTCCACCTGCCCCGGCTACCGCGGCAAGATCACTCGCCTGCGGTTTGACCCGGTGGATTCCGGGGGCGAGGGCCTGTGGGTGAAAGTGAAATCCATCGGATTTCGGGAGCCGGAGGGCACCGACTAACGATCACGGACGCAGACTGACAGCGCTGTCGCCGGCACCGGGGAGCGGCGCGCGATGCGTGCCGCCCCCCGGGCACCCCGGAAAGCGGAGGCATTCCTGCCGTCCCGTTACTTGCTCGGCCGCCAGTCAGGCATGGGCACCGGCGTTGTCTTCACGGGCCACGAAGCCCGGTACGTGTCCTCATAAAGGCCGATCTCATCGAAGGGGATCGGCCGGAAGCCAACGGTCGCGAATGCCGGCGCGTCGGGTTTCAGGCGATAGTCTTCCGTGGCGGCGTCCACAAAGCCCGGATCGGTTTCGCCGAACTCCCCGTTCTCGACCAATTCCAGGTTGGCACGGTTACCAGTGACCATTGGACCGCACCGGTAAAACATATTCCGCCAGACGAAGTTGATGCCCGGCTCATCCATCATCGTCGCGATTTTCGGGTAGCGTTTCAGGTACAGATCATTGGTGTAGTAGTCAGGCGCGGGGTTGCCGTTGCGGATCCGGTTCCACACCGAATTGCCGGGGTAGTACCCCCCGCTGATCCCCTGCTTGCAGTCGATGAACAAGTTGTTGTCAATCACATTGTCGCGACCGCTGTTCATCTGAATCGCACCGAAATTGCCGTTGGCGCCCCGAATGAACACGTTCCCGTAGACCAACATCCCGCTGATGGCGTCGTCGAAGCGAATCGATGCTTGCCCGTGCACGGCCGCGCCAGGCTTGTCCTTTCCGCAATTGGTGAAACGGTTGTAGCGAAACACTACACCACGATAGGTGGGGTTGGCAAACAGCTCCATCGCGCCCTGGTCGTCAGACTCTCTCACGGCGCTGTGCACTTCGTTGTACTCGATGATGTGGTCATTCCCCTCGATGCGCATGACGCTGCTGGGACAGTTGTACATGAGATTGTGGGCGACGCGATTGCCCACGCCCTCAAGCTGGATTGCCGGCGTGTATGTGCGGTCAATGCGCCCAAAGTTGTGGATACGGCAGTTCACCACGAAATGCCTGCCCGGCGTGAGCGTAGCGCGGTCGCCGCCGATGACCTCGGTGGCGCGCCGGCCGATGGTGTGCACGTCGCACCCCAGCAGCCCGTTGCCCTCGCCGCCGGTGATGGTGATCCCGTTCCCGGCCAGGCGGCTCACCGTACACCCGGCGATCAGGCAGCGGCTGCAGTCCCTGAGGATCAACCCGTGGTAGCGCCCCAGATCGAAAGTCAGGCCCTCGAAACGCACGTCGGTCACATTGTCCATGGTGACCATGGGCGTCGATAGCATGCCGATCTCCACCTTCGCGGTGGCCAGGTCAGTCGGAGGGTAGAGATACAGGATGCCGGTGTCGCGGTCCAGATACCACTCGCCCGGCTGGTCGATTTCTTCCAGGAGGTTGAAGGCGTAGTACACGATGCCCTGACCCGTATGCATTCCGGGTGGGCCGTACTGGTAGGCTTCATTGCAGATCACGGTGCGTGTCTCCGGGTCGATCTTCGAAACGCGGATGGTCGCGTCTGCCCACAGGTACCGGAAGTAACCGAAAAGCCAGGGATCCTCGGCCCGGGTCCAGCGCTCGTGGCGGTCGTCGATGTACTCGAAGATCGAGGGCTTGCCTTCGGCGCGATTGCCGGGCTCCACCAGCTTCGCTATGCCCACGAAGCCTTCATTGGGCCATCGCGCGAGGGTCATGGGTTCGCCGTCCACGAACAGCTCCAGGGTCGGCGGGGACGGCGGCTGGCTGAACCCGCGCACCGCGAGCTTGCCGAAGTCTTCAATGCCCTGGGCCGGAAGATCGCAGGCGACCACTTTCCCCCGGGCCTCCTCGGGTATGCGTTCCAGAATTGCCGGGTCGGTCACTGTCTCGAAACCAGAAATGCGCGTACCGCCGTAAAAGGTGACTTTGCCTGGCACTGTCGCGCGGTACACGACGGGGGCGTCCGGCTTGCCGGAATCCTCTCGGGTAAGTGCCAGCGGCTCGGTGACCCGGTACTCTCCTGGGCGGATGCTCACGGCAATCGGCCCTTCGGTGCCACTGGCCCTGAGCTCTCGCACCCGGTCCCGCGCCCGGGCCAAAGTTGCGAAGGGTCTCAGGCCTGTGCCGTCGCCGGTGTCGCTGCCATTGGGCGCGACGTACACATGCGCCGCGAACTCATCTATGGGCGCGATCCGAGTGCGACTGGCCTCCGGGTCCCTCGCCGGGAGACCTCGCGCAACCCGGTCAAGTTCCGCCACCATTTCCCTCGCTTCGGCGCGGTGGACGTCGGCACATTCGGCGCTGTCTGCGATCCCCTGATACTCCGCGCGGGCAAGATCCGGTTTCCCCTCGGCGACATAGCTCTGGGCAATGCGCAGACGAGCGTAGCTGCGCAGGCCTTCGGACACATCAGGCGACTGTACAACGGCGGCGCAGGCGGCGCGGACCGCGGCGAAATCGCCGGCGGCCCAATCAGCGTGGGTTTGGGCGAAGGCTTGCATGAGCAGCTCCCGTCTCTCGGCGGCAGCCGCTTCGGGCGACTCGACCGCGCCGAAAGTGTCCTTCAGGCGGGCAAACTCCGCCTTGATCTCAGCACGCGGGACCGCGCGGCGGTAGACCCGCACCTCATCCATGAGACCCCAGTAGTTGTGCCAGCCGCTGCCCAGGGTCAACTCACCGCCCAGCGAGAAGTCTCCGACGAACGCAGGCGACAATGCTGTCGTGCCCTGGCTATAGCCGTTGACATAGACCTCCACCGTACGCTTGTCACGGTCGCAGACCAGGGCCATGTGGGCCCACTCGTCCAGCTTGAGTCCGGTGGCCGCCGTGCCACCTGCCGAGACAATATTGCCCGCTTCATTCTTGTAACAAAAATAGTAGCCAGGCTGACCTGTGTTGAAGATGTCGATGACCAGGTAGGCATCGGGATACACGCCGAAGGCGAAGATACGCCGCTGATTCTGGCGGTCCTCGATGGCAAACTGCTTCGGCTTCAGCCATGCGCTGAAAGTCCAGGACCCTTTCCCGAAGCGCAGGTTCTGGGGAATCTGGACGCGCGCGACACCCGCGGCTTGACCGTCGAAAGACAGGGCCGTGCCGACGGGTGAGTCGGTCCAGGCAGCAGTTACGGTTGCGTTCAGGCCGTTGTCTGACGAGTCGGCAGCGACATTGCCGGCGCCCTCGTCGAAGGAGTAGTGCAGCAGGAGCCCGTCCTGGGCCCCGGCGCATCCGCAGAGACCAACAACGGCGAGCAACAGCACGGGCGTATACCTGTTCAGCATGGGCGTCTCCCTTCGAGCGTCACGAGTTATACGTTCCTATTCCCCGCACAGGCCGACCAGACCTGCGTGTCCGGGAAGGCCAGGGATGCGCGGACGGTGAACTTGCATTTGTCCGGCAAGAATGCGTTCGATGACCTCGAAACTATGCAAGCCCGGAGTAACTCATGGACCGCCCGAACGTATTGCTCATCACCACCGACCAGCAGCGGTATGACAGCCTCTCCTGCAATGACGCCCCAGTGGGGCGAACACCTCATCTGGACACCATGGCCGCGCGGGGAGTCATCTTCGACCGCTGCTATCTCCAGAACCCGGTGTGCGTCCCGTCGCGCGCATCCCTGCAGACCGGCAAGTATCCCCACCAGCACGGGGTCCGGCATATGGAGGACAGGGTCGATGCTACGCCCGGACTGGCCGAATCTGAGTTGACCGTCCACGAACGCCTGCGTGAGGCCGGCTACCACACGGCAGCGTTCGGCAAGATCCACATGATGCCCGATCGGGGCTTCGACACTATGCAGGTCACCGGCGGCAAGGGCGCCCGGTGGACCCAGAGCACCGGGCTGCCCATCGGACCCGGTCCGCTCGGGCCACAGTACGCGGCGTGGCTGGAGAGCCGCAATCCCGGCAGCTACGAGCGTATCTACCAGGAGCGCCGCCGCCCCGAATACCGGCAGTTCGGCACCGCGCTGCCCTTCCCGTTGCCCGCAAGCGAACACGTGGACAGTTGGATCGGCGGTAATGTAGTTGAATTCCTGTCAAACCCTCCGGCAGAACCGTGGTTCGTGTGGTGCGGGTTCACCGGCCCTCATGGGCCGCTGGATGTGCCGCCGGAGTATCTGGATCGTTACTCCCCCGATGACATGCCCGAGCCCCTGGACTGGACCATCGACCTGCGCGATCGCTGGCCGTATCGCAAGCGTTCGCCCAGGGCCGGAACGGAAGCCGAGATGGCGAATGCGCGGCGATGGACAGCGTATTACCACGCGCTGCTGGACCTTATCGACGACCAGGTCGGCCAAATCATCCAGTGCATGGACCGGCGCGGACTATGGGACAACACGCTTGTGTTATTCACCTCTGACCACGGCGAAATGCGCGGGGATTTCGGCCTCTACGGGAAGGGCAGCTTCCTCGAACCGATCTCGCGCCTGCCCGCATTCATCGTCCCGCCGGGGAGCCGGGAGGGGCGACGCTTCGCGGGATTGGTGGAGATGTTCGACTTCGCGCCCACGATACTGGACTACACCGGCGTGGCGATCCCGGAGGGTATGTCCGCGCGCAGCTTGCGCGGCGAGATTGAGACCGGCGCCGGAGGGCGTGACTGCGTTTTCGGGGAGCACGTGGACAACAGCCGGCAGTGGGGCGGCGTCTACTGCCGCACCGACACGCACAAGCTTGTGCTCTGGTCCAGTGATGATGATGGCGGCGGGGAACTGTACTGCCTCCAAGAGGACCCGC
This sequence comes from Armatimonadota bacterium, assembly GCA_013314775.1. NCBI lineage: Bacteria > Bacillati > Armatimonadota > Armatimonadota bacterium. Next base: position 667,938 of record JABUFB010000008.1, read on the forward strand.
TGGAACGGGTGAACCGCTACGCGGACCCGGCATTGCGTGCGGTGCGGGACGAACTGCAGGCGCGGATCATCGCGCGCGGCGTTACGGCGCGCGGATAGCGAGAACAGGAGAGTGGCCACTCATGGCCGAAACTGATGCGGGGGCCGGAGACCAGCGCCTTTCCGTCGCAGCGCTGCAGGCGTGGGAACAGCTGGGCTTCGGGATGTTCATCCACTTCGGCCTGAGCACTTTCGTGGCGAAGGAGCTTCCATCGGGGAACGATCCATCAACCACGTACGCTCCGGACCGCCTCGACGTGGACCAGTGGATCCAGGTGGCGCGGGATACAGGGATGAAGTACGCGGTCCTCACCACGAAGCATGTGTCCGGTCATTGCTTGTGGCCCAGCGCCCAAACCGACTATCACGTGGGCACAAGCGGAAACACCACCGACGTCGTGGATGCCTTCGTCACCGCCTGCCGGCGCCACGGCCTCATGCCGGGGTTCTACTACTGCTCCTGGGACAACCACCACCGGTTCGGTTCGCGCACCTGGAGCGACCTGCTGCCCGGCGGTCTCGTGGAATCGCCCCGGGTGGACTTCCCCGACGTCCTGCGCACAGCCGCTGATGCGGGCATCAATGAGGGCAACATGTTCTTCTGGACCTTTGGTGCTGGACACGGGATCATCGAGTACTTTGACCTCACCGGCAACGAGCAAGTCCGACAGGCGTTAGTCGCCACTGCTGACGATGCCCTGGCTGACGGGCGCATCGGACTGCGCCTGAAGGCGGTGGCATTCGCTGCGCGGCATGCAGACGACCCGGCACCTTATCGTGAGGCGATCCGCGAGTGGGCTGAGGGCGAGGGACGCAGGTCTTTGTTGCAGATCGTGCCGCACAATGCGGAGTACTACTCCGGCCCGCGCGCCATGCTGCGCGGATCAACTCCGGGCGCGCTGTTCACCATGAACGACCTGCCGTACGTGATCGGCCTGATCGACGCCGACCCGCCGATGGATGACGAACTGCGGCGCATTGATGAGAGCGGCGGGCCATTTCAACCCGAGCCTACGCTGAGCTGGCAGTCGGAGTATGACCTGCCCGAGTTCGAAGAGTATCTGCGAATCAGGCATCCCCAACCGTGAACGCGGAGGCGAGGATGATGAACGCGGCAATCAGCTTCGCCCTGGCGACCGGCCTGGTTCTCTGCTGTCTTCCCGCCGGGGCGCAGGAACAGTGGGCACACCCGGAATGCAGATACCGCACCGAGATCACGGGGCCTGAGCCTGCGCGGGACGCCGCGCAGAAACTTGCGGAAGTGGCGGCCGACTTCAGCGCAATACTTCGCGAGGCAGGCATTGAGGGCGCCTTCGACCCAGCGTCGCTCAGGCTTGTGGAACGCGGCTGGGACCTGCCCTTTGCCTTCCGCACTGAGTACGACCCGCGCCGCGAGGTATCGTATCTCGCGTGACAATGCAACAGCCGTCCCGGTGAGACACCCGCCTGCACCATGTACTTCGATACCACAGATCGCAATCTGCGTCCCGCGCCGACTGGGGAGACAGCATTGCCTCCGGAAAACCTCCTGCGTAATCCGGGGTTTGAGGATGCCCGGAACAATCGCCCCGCGGAGTGGGACGTCAACTCGCCGGCTCTGGTCAGCCTGGGTTCGTGGACTCGCGGTCAGGGCGAGCGGTCGCTCCGTATCGCCGTGGATGAAAACACTCCTGCCGACGCCGAACGCGTAGTCATTGTGTCCCAGAGCGTGGATCTGTCGCGCGACGCGGGGCAGGGGAGCACTCTCTTTCTCTGAGAGCGCAGAAGGGCGCATTCTTCGACTGCCTCACTGTTTTACCGGCCACCGATGCAGTGGACGGCGCGGCCATGAACCTCTTCCAGAACTGGAACTTCGCACCGTGGCAACTGCCTCTGTAGACAGGACTTCACAGGCCCTAATCAACCTGACTCTCTTCATCCGGAGGACCACATCATGCGGATGCCCGCCTTCTCGACCATTGTCACCCTCGCGATTGCCGCAACCGCCTGCGCTGCGCCGACCTTCACTGACCGGTCTGCCGACCTCGGGCTGACGATCCCCAACGCCGCCGCGTGCTGGGCCGACTTCGACAACGACGGATGGGCCGATCTGTGCGCCGGCGGGATCGTGTGGAAGAATAACGGCGGCACATCTTTCAGCAAGCTAGCGCAAGGCTTCGGCAGTTGTGTGGCTGCCGACTTCGACAACGACGGCTTTGTAGACCTCTTCTCGTGGTCAGCGCTTCAGGTCTACCGCAACGATCGTGGCAAAGGCTTCGTGTCCATCGACATGCCCGACCATCCTGCGTGCGTCTCTCGTGGCGCTTGCTGGGCGGACCTCAACGCAGACGCCTTCGTTGATCTGTACGTGGGAGGATATGAAGATTGGAACGCCGGCATCACCTACCCCGACCTGGTGCTCATGAACGAGAGCGGCAAGTCCTTCCGGCTGGCACGCACCGATGAGCGCTACCGCGCACGGGGTGTCACCGCCGCCGACTTCGACCAGGACAGCGACCTGGACGTCTACGTCTCCAACTACCGCCTCCAGCCGAACGTGCTGTGGATCAACGATGGCACGGGCAATCTTCAAGACAAGGCCGCTGAGTTCAATGCCCTCGCCACCTCGCCGGGATTCAGCGGCGGACACTCTATCGGCTCTGCGTGGGGCGATTTCGACAACGACGGCGCCATCGACCTGTTCGCCGGGAACTTCGCCCACGTGGACAACCGCGGTGACCAGCCCAAGTCCCGGTTCCTGCGCAATCGCGGCCCGGAAGCAGGCTACGTGTTCGAAGACCTTGGGACCTGCGGCGTTTTCTACCAGGAGTCCTACGCAAGCCCGGCAGCCGGAGACTATGACAACGACGGCGACCTGGACCTTTTCTTCACAACGGTCTACGCCACCGCATCCTTCGGGCGCAAGAACAACCCTGTTCTCTTCCGCAACGATGGCGGGTTCGAGTTCGGCAATGCCACCACGGAGGCGGGCCTGCCGGACCTGGGCTCCACCTACCAGGCCGCCTGGGCCGATTTCGACAATGACGGGGACCTGGACCTGACCACGTCCGGCCGCCTGTTCGTGAACGAGGGCGCGGAGGGTCACTGGCTCCGGGTTCGGGTCATTGGCGACGGGGAGAAGGTGGACCGTTCCTCAATCGGGGTGCAGGTACGGGTGGTCACCGCCGATGGAGTCCGCACCCGGCAGGTTGAGGCAGGCACAGGCGAAGGCAACCAGAACGACCTCACGCTCCATTTCGGTTTGGGGGCGAACGCTGGTCCAGTGCGCGTTGAGGTGCTCTGGCCGGGCGGCCTGAGTCGCACGCTGGACCAAGTGCAGGTGGACCGGCTGTTGATCGTGCGCGCCGAGGATTCACTCTGAAGGGCCGTGGTGTGCAATAGGGCCACCAGAACCAGTGGGGGTGTGAGCTGCACGAGCCCCATTGGTGCCTGACGAGTGTCCCTCTCGCTGCCGTGTGCGTCTGAGCAGAGCCACGAGCCTGCCCTGCGATGAGAGGCGGCGCGACGGGCAACTTCGAGCCACTGCGCTCTCCTGGCTGGTAGGGAAGTCACACCTCAAGCTGCCCGCTCTCCAGCAGGTACTCCAGGCACTCCTGATAGATCTGCTCTGTGGTGTAGCGAGGGCTGTACCCCAGGAGCCGCTGCCCCTTCTCGATGCTGCAGCACGGCGAGTGCTCGATATGGTCCAGAGTGCAGGCCCAGGCGTCGGCGCCCATGATCTCGGCCATCTGGTCGCGACGCGCAAACTCAATGTTCGGCTCGCGCCCGAACAGTCCGGCAACTGCGCGACAGCAGCCGACGAGCGACAAAGCCTGTGGGGACACGCCGCTGAAGGCCTCTCCCAGGGCCGCCCGCCGGTTGATCATCGCCGACTCGAACAGTTGCCCGAGGTCATCCGCGTGCACGTGGTGGAGCGTCTCGCGGCCGAACTCGGGCAGATACACCACTTCGCCGCGAGCCAGCTTGCGATAGACTTCCACCCCGTTGCGCGAGCCCTGAGGGTCGATGGGTAGCCACTTGCGCCCCGAGATGTGTCCGGGGTGGATAATGGTCACCGGAAACCCGGTCTCGCGATACCGGGTGATGAGATCAGCCTCAATCTGCGCCTTCTTTTTCCCATATTCGGAAATCGGGTGGCGCTGGTCGCACTCGCGGTACGGCACCTGCCCAGGGTGACCGTATGCCCAGATAGTTCCGCAGTGGATGAAGTGGGAGACTCGGCTTTCGAAAGCCTCCACCATCGCCCGGTTCTGTTCAGGCGTATAGCAGATCAGGTCGATGACCACATCGGCCTCCAGGCTCTCCATGCGGGGCTGCCAGGTTCCGGCCCTTTCCTCAGCCCTACGGTCGGCGATGATCCACTGAACCGCTCCCCAGCCCAGACGCGCATCGGTGTACTGCGGGACCGGGTTGCGGGCAACCACGCTGACTTTATGCCCCCCCATGACCAGACGCGGGATGAGATAGCTGCCGATGTGGCCTGTGCCGCCGATGACGAGGACCTTCATGATGCACCCCTCTTGCCCGTCGCTTCGTGATGAAGATCTGTTCGCGCCGGCAGGCGTCAGGACCTCCAGCGGGCACTGCCATCAAGAATCCCTTGAGACACCCTGAAGGATCGGAAGGAGAACAGGCGCAGGGCGGAGAATTACATAAGCGCCTTACTATTCCACAAGGAGGTGCACCCGATGACACGACGTGGTTTCACCCTGATCGAGCTGCTGGTTGTCATAGCGATTATCGCGATTCTCGCGGCGATCCTGTTCCCTGTTTTCGCCCGCGCCCGCGAGAAAGCCCGACAGACCGCATGTCTGAGCAACCTCAAGCAAATCGGACTTGGCGCAATGATGTACTCACAGGACTATGACGAGATGATCATGCCGGGGTATATGTGCTCCCGCGCCAACGGTTCGGGCGGTTGGTGGTACGAGGCCAATGGCCGGATCCAGCCCTACGTGAAAAACATCCAGCTGATCAAGTGCCCCAGCGACCCCACCGCTAACTTCGGTTACGGGATCAACTACAACCTTTACAACGGTGGCCCCAACCCCGGCGACGGCTGCTACAGCGCGGGGGGCAGGGCGATGAGCAAGATCAACAAGCCTGCCGAGGTCGGGTACTTCGCCGATTCGTATCTCAACTGCGCCTATCCGGGGAACCGCCGGGGCCACTGGGGCACCGACCCCGCAGGCGCTAATCTCTGTGGACGCGTGGAATGCCGGCACAACGGCGGTGCGAATGTCGCCTACTGCGACGGTCATGCCAAGTGGGCGCAGATGAACGAGTTCGCGCCTGGAACCACGCTCTGGGTGTGGGATAAGTAGTGCAGCAGGCGTGAAGCAAAGGGAAGCGGCCGGGCGGTCTCTACAGCTGCCCGGCCGTCTCTGTTTCCGCCAAAGGGTGCGAAAACCGTGGGATACGCGGCGGGCACCCCGGACTGTGGGCCAAACAGACCAGGCTCTGCGGGAGGAATATCGCGTAGCGGGCCGGGGAGCGACTACCCCCCGAAGGCCGGCTCCAGCCGATAGATTGCCGTTGACCAGCGCGGCAGGTTTTCGCTGAACTCGATGCCTTCTTCGAGGATGACCTTGCCGGTGACCGCGTCCGTAACCCGCGCGGGCCACGGCAGGCTGAAAGTTCGCTCTCCGGCGGATGCCGTGTGGATGCCGAAGAACCCGCCGCCCGCGTAGAAGGCGGAGCCGTCGGTCCAGGGATGGGTCCACAGGTGGCAGCCCGCCTTGCGCGCCGCCCAGGAGATGAGCTGCGCCGGGATGGCCCCGGTGCCGCAGTACACGCTGGTCCAGCCGGCCTGCTCGCCGAAGGCGGCCGCGGGTTCCCCAGTGTCCTGCCAGACCGCCAGGAGATGCTCCTGGTCGCATTCGGGCGAGAACCGCGGCGCCATGCTCTTCTCCGGGCCCCAGGAGCCGCCGGGCTGTATCCCCGGAATCTGCCTCGCATACCCTTGCCAGCGGGCTGCCATGGAGCCCCCGCCTGCACTCATCTGGAATTGCAGCCCGGTGAGGTCACGCATATGATCGACGCTTAGCCCTCGGTTGCTGCTGAACCCGGGGGCGTATGCGAATACTGCAACCTTGCCGGGGCGGTGCAGGATGTGCGCCAGTTCCTCGCGTCGCGACTCGGTCATGCACCAGGTGTTCAGGAGCACGTAACACTTGTAGTCCCGCACTCCAGGCCGGAAAAGGTCGTCCAGCAGGAGCACATCGAAGGGTGCGCCGATGCGGTGCAATTCCCGAAACTGCTCATTGCACAGGGGCAGGTGGAGGGCGTCTGTACCGGTCTTCCAGTCGGCCATTCCGTAGTAGTTGGTCGGGTCCAGCACTACCGCGATCTCCGCATAGCCCTGCCGCTCGTCTTCGAGCGCGCGTTCCGCGAGGTCGCGCATTTCGCGAGCAGTGTCCAGGAGCGCTGGATCGTTGAACCACCCGGCATACATATCGAACCACCACATACCGACCCGCGCTGTGAGCACGTTCAGGGCCTCCCGGCGCATGATCGCAACGGTCTGCTCCGGGCCGTCAACATGGTTGAACCCGTCATCCCCGGCGAGATACGTGCGGTCGTCGCCCTCGTCGATGAACAGCTTACCACGCAGCTTGATACTCTCGGGATACGCCCGGAATGCCCCGTCTTCGCCCAGAGCCCGGTGCGAATAGCTGTGAGGAGTGGCAAAGAAATCCACGACTGGGCTGTCGAAGGCCAGACTTGCGGCGAGGTGTCCGCCTTCTTGGGGCCAGCCGATGTCGGTCAGGTAGCCGTAGAAGACTCCCGTGAGCCCGCGGTTGTCCGTGGTCTGTTTCGCGATGGTGCAGAAATGATTGATGGCGCTGACGGTGGTTTCATGCAATGCGCGCCAGTAGTCGGAGACGAACCGGGAGACCGACAGGTCCTTGAACACGCCCAGGTCCGCGGAGAAACGCTCCTCCTGGGTCGGACACTGGATCTCCTCGAAAGACGCAAGCTGCGTGCGCCAGGCGATGTTCAGTTCCTGCAGATCTCCCGCGTAGTGCTCCCTCGCCCATTCGATGAAAGCCCGGCGCATGGGGGGGCTGTTATCGGGCAGGTGCCCGGGGCTCCAAAGGTGCCATTCCCCGTAGATACCTGTCGCGATGTGGTAGCCGATGACGCGGTCACCGTAGGGGGATTGCTGGATGTGGCGTATAAGACGACGCAGGGCCTCCCCCGCTTCGTTGCGCCACTTCTCAGAGGCGAAAGACTGGTGCTTCGTGCCGCCCCAGCCGTCGTCCACCCAGCCGGTCCAGTCGGCGCAGGTGATCAGCTCCCCGGTGAACCGGTCGCACCACCACGAAGGGGCGCTGATGTCCACCCTCGGCACCACGTACCCCTCTGGCGCGCCGCGCAGGACGCCGATGATCTGGCGATCCACCGCATCGTAGTCGTAGGCATCCGGCCCAATCCAGCCCATGCCGATGCTTACGCTGAACAGCCGGTAGCCGGCATCGGCCATCTGCCTGTATTCTGCGGAAATAGGCGTTCTTCCCTGCAGGTAGAACATCGTCGGCACGGGCTGATCGTCGAGGAACAGCCCCGGAGCCCCACGGTAATCGGCAACTCTCGCGGCCGGGGCCGGTGGAACCGTATCCCGCTGCGCGACTTCGATCTCACGCGCGATAGTGTCCGAGCCGTCCTCGAACCTGCAGCGGCTCAATACCAGGCGCACTTCAGCTTTACCCCCCGGCGCGTAGCGCGTCACCGGAAGGCTGAGCGGGCCGATGGTAACGACCTGTCCGGCTTTCCAGACGCCCACAGGCACCTCAAACTGCGGCAGTTCGCCCAGCGTGAGGCCTTCTTGATCGACGATGGCTGAAATATTGACCGGGTCGCGCGGCTCCTCCAGCATTTGAACCCGGGCGCTGACGGCCAGCATCTCGCCGGCGCGAATTGCCCCGGGGATACTCGCCTCCAGCAGCTTGAGCCGGGTGCGCGGGCCGGTGTAATCCAGGGGCAGCGGCCCCCAGACGCCCGCAGGCGGCTTCGCGATGGTAGAGCAGTTCTCCCAGGAGCTATCGTCGAAGTCGACACTGGTCCAGCCCGGGATCTCTCGGTGATGGAACCGCGTCCGCTCGTCGCTGACCACCTGCTGCCGGGTTCCATCCGCGTACAGGATGTCCAGTTGTGCAAGCCAACCGCCCGGATATGCCGCGTTGTTGCACACAGCCGCGAGCACATTGCGTCCCTGGTGCAGGCGTTCCGTGAGATCTGTCCGGTCGGTGCGGTTGAAACCGAAGCCCCCGCGCCGCAGCTCTTCCCCATTGAGGTAGAGGGTGTAGCCGTCGTCGCCGCTGCCCTGGAGAATGGCGGAGTCCACTTCGCCGCGCACATCGAAGGCCAGACGGAAGAACCCCGTGCCCCCGTGCATGTTCTCGCTGCCCCAGACCCAGTAGGCGTTCCAGGCAGTGCCCGGATCGCCGTGAGATTGCTGGGCCCATGCGGGACCGGCCGCGAATGCGAGGGCGAGGAGTGCGTTGCGCACGGATACGTAGACGCCTTGTCTGGCGGTCATGTCAGTGGCTCCAGTGATCCTTTTCTGACTGAACCTGTGCAGTCTGTGGTGCTCCGTCCGAGTTACCCCGGCGCGAAACGCTCGAAAGTCACGTTGTCCAGGTAGAATGTGCCGGCCGTCTGGCCGGAGCCCACGAAGTATACGCTGTCGCAGACGTAGAACCAGTCCGTCGCGTTGCGTAGATCGGCGAAAGTCCGTGCCTCCTGCCCCTGCGGGGCGATAGTCAGCGAATACGCGGGGCCCCGCGTGCCCAGTTCGAAGTCCACCGTGTACCGGGCCCACTGCCCGGGCTCCAGGCGCGTGAGTTCCTTCCCGCCCACCGTCACCCGCCCGTCCCCGTATACGAACACCTGCGGCCCCGGTCCTTTACCCTCGTAACGCACCTCCATCAGGCAGGTCGCCCCCGCATCCACCCGCAGGTCATACGTCAGCCGCGCGCGGCCTTTGCGGAAAGGCGCCACGGATCGGTGCAGGAAGGGCCAGAAGCTGGAGTCCTCGGTGTCCACGAAACGCAGACAGCGGGTCCCTCCGGCGGAAGTCTCGGCGGTGACATCCAGCTTCGTATCGCCGCGCACTTCCGGCACCCAGGGCCGGGGCGGAGAAGCGCCGGGCTGCAGTGCCTCGAAGTCGTCGCTGAAGATCACGCCCCCGCGCTCATTCTCGGGGTGGAACGGGCTGGCGCTTGTAACGGGCCCCGGCGGCAACAGGTCGACCCGGCTGTCCGGGGGCAGGTCGAGAACGGCCGCAGCATGGGTCTGCAGAGCGCCCAGCGTGACAGTCAGGATGCCGTTCTCGTGAGATGCCTTCGCCCCTGTAAGTGCCGGAACGCCCCGCACCGAGCCAGGAGCATCCGCGACCTTCACCCGCACCCGCACATTGCGCAGGGAGGGGTTCCAGTCGGTGTACTCCCGGGTATCGATGTCTCTGAGCATCCCGCGCACCCGTGCGCTCAGATCACACACATGCAGGACCTGCCGGTCGCCCTTGCGCCGCAAAGTGCACAGGACCGCGGCGTTCCCGGCGCCCTGGACCTCGTACGAGGGTCCCACCCCCAGGAGACCCAGCGCGGACGCCAGCAGGCCGTCATCCGGGTACCCCAGGTCGCCCACTGCGAGGTATGCCACCTTGCCCGCGCCCACGTCTCGAGACACCAGGCAGGGCCGCCCGTCCTCAAAGGCAGCAAGAGTCGCGGCGCCACCAAGCTCAACCGCAGCGCTCGAAGCGCCGTAGAATACCCGATCGCCGATTTCCACTGCGCACGGATTGCGCTCGAGTTCCCCACGCGACTGAAGTCCCAGGAACCGCAGCCCCTGTGCCTCATGTGCCGCAAGCCCATCGCCCGCAACCAGGACGATTCCGCCGGATTCGGCGAAGGCATTCAGATGCGCCAGCGTCTCAGTCGCGAGTGCCCTGCCGCAGGGGATCACGACTACCCGGTAGGGCACCCCGTTCGTGCGCAGCGTCACCTCATTCACAAGGTCCACGAACCACCGGTGTTCCTGAAGGCTCCGGGCGACATTCACCGGGGTCTCGGTCCGGGACAGGTTCCCCGCCCACGTGGTCTCGCTGTCCAGCACCGCGATATGAGCTAGCGAATGCGATGGCCCGGCGACATCCGTGCGTTCTCGGGCGAAATCCGCCATCTGCCGTGTCACCGCGACGGCGTGGGCGGTGATCGGGCCGCCGCCGAAGGTCCAGGCGAACCAGTTGCCCCCGTGGGCGAGAGTCAGCGCGCCCTCCTGGAAAGTGCTCTGAAGCGAGTACTCCCCCGAGAACGCGCGGGCGTCCGGGTTCTGGTAGCTCATGATGTCCCAGGGCGTCCGGGACTGCCCGCCCCAGCGCAGGCAGGTGCGGGCCACCTGCCCGACGTTCCAGGCATCCCCGCTGAGGGTGTCGGCGAACTCGGGCACCGGATCGGGCTCCCAGGCCCACGACCAGTTGCTGGTGTACATCGCCTTCGGGCTGGCCTCGTGGATCGCCTCGGCCACCAGCCGCCGGTACTCCTGATAGCGCCGGTAATGCCAGGCAGTCCACTTCTGCCAGTCCGGGGACGACTGCTCGCGAGGGACTTCCAGCCCTGTCTCGCGCTTCCATTCCCGGATGCATCGTTCGCACCAGCACGGGCGTGTGAGAATGTAGTCGCCGTCGAACCAGAAGCCGTCGGGGTCGTACTTGCGGATGATCTCCTGGATCTGGGGGATGAACCGCTCGTACAGGTAGCCGTCCTTCTCGACGGTCGGGCGCTGGCACACGATGGGTTCGGCGTTGAGCGAAGGCTTGCCGTCCGCGCCGATCTGCGACCACTCCGGGTGCTGCGCGATGTCCAGCGGGCGGCGGTCCACGGACATGTAAATGCACAGCTTCAGACCAAGGCGGTCAGCCACGGTCCTGAAGGTCCCCAGCACGTCGTAACCGTTTGCCGCCGGGTTGTTCAGGCCCACTTCGGTGGGATACGTGGCCTCGCGGTTGCTCTGGGCCGAGACCTGGATCATAGTCACCGGGACGGTCCGCAGCATCTTGGTGATCTCGTCCACATCCTGGCCCTGAGCAAGAAGCGCGGAGTGGTTGTCGAAGTGGATGTTCACCAGGGAATTGCGATACCAATCATTGCGGTCGGCGGAAGCCGTAGCGGCGAACAATAGCAGTATCAGGGCGCAGGCAAGCAGAGATGGCAGGGTGGGCACGGAAGTGACCTCCCGAAATAGACTGGAGCCGGTTCGAACGAACCTATTCCCCCGCACCTTGCAGGTCTCCTGCGAGCGCTGCTCGAAACCTTGTGACATCCCAGGCATCGCGTCTTGCCACACGGAGGCTCCCCATGATCATCGGCCACTACCAGTGCATCTGCCGCCCCGGAGACTTCGACGCAAATCTTGCAACCGTGCTCAAGGGTCTGGAGATGGCTGAAGAGCGGGGCATCGAGATCATCTCCTTCCCCGAGACCTTCCTGGGCGGGTACTTCACCCGCGAGGAGGACTGCCGTCGCAACGCATGGTCTCTGGACGCGCCGCAGATGCGTGAACTCCTGAAGCAGACGGCAAGCTTCCCCTCCACCTACATGGTGGGCTTCAATGAGACCCGCGGAGACGATCTCTACAACACCGTGGTGGTTGTGGAACGCGGGCAACTGCTGGGGACCTATTCCAAGGCTTTCCCGGTCATGTCTTACTTCGTGCCCGGTCGGGCAACACCCGTCTTTGAGCGCAGGGGCCTGAAGTTCGGGGTTATCATCTGTGCTGACGGCGGTTATCCTGAACCCACCCGGGTGCTGGTGATGAAGGGGGCGCGGGTCATCTTCGCCCCCCACTACAATTACATCGGCAAGGAGCGGCTGATCGATCATTACATCCACGTCCGCCACGACCACATCGCCCGGGCGGTGGAAAACGGTGTATTTTTCGTGCGCGGCAACAATGTAGAGGACGGGCACCAGGAGAGTCTGGGATACGAGGGCGTCGGCTACGGTGACAGCTACATCCTCGACCCCAACGGGCAGATCATGGCCGCCGCGAACCTGCATGCGGAGGCCATGATCTGGGCAGAGATTGACCTGGAACGCCAGTATTACAGCGCCCCGAACAAGTCCGCGCGATCCGCCGCGGCCTTCTGGGGCCAGGTGCGGGAACTGGTGGAGGGAGAGGGCGAGGGGACCTAACCCGCCTCTACCGCGCTCCGGACCTTTTCGAGCACATTCGCCGCATCCTGACCGGGAACGACCAGGTACAGCGGGTGCGTCCAGACCTCCAGCGTGAGCGCGTCTCCCTCCCGCGTCAGCGCGACATCCGCGCCCATCATATCGAAAGCCCTCACATCCCCCGGCAGCGACAGTCTCAGTTCCGCCGGCGTCAGCAATGCCCCGCGGGCCCAGAGCGCCAGTACCGCATCCTGTCCACGCTGGAAGGCGTGGACGCGCCAGCGATCAAGCTCCACCGAACCCGCCGGCGCGGCCCCCGAAAGCATGTGCGCCGCCGCCGCGTATGATGCGTAGATCGGTTTGGGCGAGCCATCATACTCAAGCTGCACCCAGTGGTTGTGCAGCAGCCAGTGGAACATGCGGGGGCTGCCGATCTCCTGCCAGGCGTGGTAGTAATAGAACGCCTCGGCGCCCAGGCTCTTTGTCTCGATGATATGCTTGGCAACGGTCTCCGTGGCCGCCCGTGCCTGATCGCGCCGGTCCATCCAGGCATAGTATGAAGGGCAATGCGTGCCGCCTTCTGTCATCCAGATCGGCAGGTGCGCGCCGCCCGCGGCATTCATCTTGTCGCGAATATGCCGGTACCAGCTTTTCACCTGTCCCATTGAAATGGCGTCGGGCTCCACGTAGTGGTGGTAAGACACCGCGTCCATGTAGTTCACGGCGCCCGTGGCCAGGACGCGGTCAGTGAACTCAGGCTTCGGCGGCCAGAAGCAGCCACCGATAATGACGCAGTCCGGGTCCGCGCGTTTGGCCTGGGTATAGACCACCTGCAGCAGCTTGCCGTATTCCTCGGGCGTCCCGGCCCAAAAACCCCGCCCCCAGGGCTCGTTCCAGGCTTCCCAGTGCCTGATGCGGTCTTTGTAGTGATCTACCACGCGGAAGACGTACTCCCCAAACTCGTCCCAGTCCCGGGGCGGCCAGGCGGTCCTGTCCACAGGTTCGCCACCCGGGTCTCTCCCTGCCCAGGGAGCGGTGCGACTGAAGACCCCCAGTATCCGCAGACCCCTGTCCCGCAGGGCGTTCACCTCCTCGTCGAACCACTGGAACCTGCCCTTCTCGGGCTCGGCCAGGAACCACTGGGCATAGCTGCCCATATCGTGCAGCCGCCACGCACCCGCGCCTCCTTTCGCGAGGACCGAGGGCGCGTGGTGCTCCCCCATCGCGCCGACGGACCCGTGGGAGCCGAAGAAAGGGTCTGGCGCCCCATTTGGGCGCTGGAGCACGCACAGTTGGGCCTCGTCCAACAGGCGCCCGGCACCGTCGCGGATCGCGAGGCTCACGAATCCAGGCTGCTCGAAGGCCAGGGTGACCGGCAAGCGCTTTCCTGTGACAGGCAGGCTGAGCTCTTGAAGCGGCTTGCCGGCGATGTCCGACGCCGTCAGTTCCAGCGGCGCGATAGTCCCGGCCTCGTCAGCCGCAACCTGCACAGCGAACTCCATCTTCTCGCCAACATACGGAAAGCGGAGCCCCCTTGGCAGGTCGAATCCGGCCTCCGCCGGCGCTGCTGGAGACCAGTCAGTGAGTTCGCCCTCCTCCAGCTGCACCCGATCTGCGTGAAAATCGCCCCCGGTTGTGCGCGCAAGGCTCAGGTAGTACCGGGCGTTCTGCTTCGGAGTGGCGGTAAAACTGAACTGATGACGGGTCCAGTCCGGCGTCAGGGAGAACTCTTTCCCGTGAGCGTCCGGGCCACCCACTTCGCGCACGCTCAGAGACACACGGGTACCTTCCTGGGGCGCCTTGAGGTACGCCGAGAACGTGTACTGCTGATTGGGTTTCAGCGCCACTGGCCGGCCTTCCAGCATGTATGGGCTCTTGTTCAGCCAGTGCGCGCAGTGTCCGCCGTCCACACCACCGGGCTCGATCGCTACCATTTCCGGCATGGTCCAGCCCTGCATGCCCGTCTCGAAGCTGCTGTTTTGGACCAGGTTGCCCTTCACCACAGGCGGCCGCACGGCACCGGCAGCGAGGGTGTGCCGGCCCGTCATCAGCGAGATATCATCGATCCAGAGTGTGCCGGCGCTCTGAAAGTTGACGAAGATGCCGACCGAAACCCCGTCAGCGTCGGATTCAGCGGTTACCCACACCGGCGTCCAGTCAGATGTCACCAGTGCTGTGGTGCCGAGGTACGAATGGTAAGGGGGGGCAATGTCGCGGATCATCAAACGGACAGGCCCCGCGAGCCCCTCCTGTCGCATCCAGGCGCGGAGGGTGTAAGTTTGTCCTTTGCGCACCGAAGCAATTGGCAGGAAGGCCTGAGCAGCCCCGCCGCGAAAGGCCGGGCAGGCAAGCCTGAGGGACGCCTGACCCGAGCGCGCCAGGCGGTTGTCCCAATTCAGCGAGGCGGCCAGTTCACCGTACGAATTCATCTGCCAGCCGTCGGGGGGCCTTCCCGCGGCGCCCAGCTCCATTCCCGGGTTCGCGGCAAGTTCCGGCATCTCGTTCCCCTGCGCAGCGAGGATGGAAGGAAGGCAAAGAACAACCGGGAGCCACAGCCAGTTGGTCTGTAAGCGCATGGAAGCCTCCATGGAGTCGGGAAAGATGGTGCTTCTTTCCACTCTGGCTCCCAACGCACCTGCCGGCGTGCCCTCCGGATCGGTCGGCGCAGACGAAACCTCCCGCCCTTTGCAGAGGCGGGAGGGACTGATCACGGATCAGGACCGTCGGACGAAGCCTCAGCCCAGTGTCTGCCGCCGGCGGCGCAGGACCATGGCCAGTGCGGTAAGGCCGCCGCCAAACAGCGCCATGGTTCCGGGTTCGGGAACATCGGCTTGGCTCTCAGGAGCGGGATCGAGCTCCAATACGGTCACTGCGCGGTGCTGGAGCCCGGCGTAGGTCCCTCCCCAGGTCATGGCGTGGCTGTCGTAGTTCCAGGTGTCATACAGGATCACCTGATTCGTATCCCGATTGTAACCGTACCCGAGCATGGTGTGATTTGTGACATGTATGAGAACGGGACGCCCCGCATCGATCTCGGCCATGTATTGCGCGAAAGTGAAGCCCGTGCCCGGGTACAGCGTGTCAATGCGCTGGTTGTACACCTGGTACTTGCCGTCGCGATATGCCACGCTGTAGCCGCGCGATTCGGCAAAAAGCCTGAGGCCGTGCCCGGCTTCAGTCTGGGGAAGGCCGAATGAAGCTGGGGGGATATAGTCATACAGGGGCTGCCCGGTGTCCAGCGACCAGTAGACCGTGGACCCGTCGCGATTGAAGTCAATCCCGCCCCCGTTGTAGTCCCACTTCCACTGGTTGGTGCCCAGAAAATCGGCGGTGCACCCTGACCAGCTGTGCTCAACTCCGCCTGAAACCCAGGGATCGGGTCCCACACTGTCATACGCCTTCCAGTAGTCGGTGACATGATCCTGTGTGGCGATGAGCGACAGCTCCGCAGCCGTGTCGATCCGGCCAGTGATCTCCCCCGAAAGCATGTTTGAATAGCCGGTATTGTCGTAGTAGCCGAAGAGCATCCCTGCCGATGTTGCTGTGCAGCCGTAGTACCACATCGCGGCAGGCACACCCGTGAGGGTCTTCGCGCTCATGAGCACTTCGGGACTTGCAGCCGACACGGAATCCAGCCCGGGCATGAGTTCGGGTGGGGGACTGGCGATCACTGTCAGAACTGGGTCCAGCGATGTGGCGTCGGCAACGTGAGGGAGAATCAGGACAGCCGCGATGAAGAGTGTGAACCTCAGCCCGGTTGTGTGCATTCTGGGGAGCTCCCGAGATTGTCGCCCTACTGCACAGAAGGATAGCTATCTGATATCTTGAAGTCAATCTGATGTTTCCTATGGAATAATGATATGTTTATGTTTTTTCCTTCTATAAATTGTCATTCGCATCACACGCACACTTTTCTGAATAGTCTGATGGTTTTCATGACATATTTAGACACACATCGCTCCACTGCCCGTTGCCGGGGGCGCAGCAAGCCACTACAATGGGCGTCATACCGAGACCGGAACACACGGCAGACGGTTCAGGGAGCGTGGACGTGATCGGAGTCGTCCAGGAGCAACCAGCCCCGGCGGACAGATTAGTCAGGGATCGGGCGCACTGGTGGTGGATCGTGGGGGTGTTCGCCCTGGCACTCCTGGTCCGCACCGTTCATTTCACTGTCACCTTTCACCGCGACCCCTTCCTGCGGGCGCCGGTGGTGGACGCCAGCCTGCATGATGTCTGGGCGAGACAACTCAACGGTCTCGCCACCCCAGCCTCCCCAGCTCTGCTCGACGGTCAGGCCTACTACAAGCCCCCCCTGTACCCGTATCTCCTCGCCGCGGCTTACAAGGTGGTTGGCGTGGATTACCCGTTGGTGCGTGCGCTCCAATTGCTGGCAGGCGCGGCCACCTGCGGCCTCATCGCGCTTCTGGGAATCCGCGTCGCGGGAGACCGAGTGGGCGCGATAGCGGGGGCAATGGCCGCGTTCTATGGTCCGCTGATCCACGAAGAAGGCCAGCTTCTCTCCACCGGGCTCGAAGTGCTTCTCTGCGTGCTTTTCATGCTCGCAATGCTGAAAGCCGCCGAGGTCGGGCTGACCCGCTATTGGTTCCTTGCAGGTGCCGTTCTGTCTTTGGCGACCATCGCGCGGCCTACCCTGCTTCCGGCAGGGCTCGCGGCAGCCGCGTGGCTCTGGTGGATGCGGTACCGCGCCGGGCAGTCTCAAGGTTGGCAGGCGACACTGGTATTCCTCGCTGGCTGCGCCCTGTTCGTTATCCCCGTGACCGCCCGCAATTGGTTGGTCGGCGGAGAGATCGTTCCGGTATCTGCCAACGGGGGTATCAACTTCTTCACTGGCAATCATCTGGGCGCTGACGGCTACAGCGCGATCCCTGAAGGTGCGAAGTGGGAGCGGTACCAGCAGGAGGCCCACAATGCGGGTGCGCTCAAGCCGGGGGAAGCGTCGCGTTACTGGACGGCACGGGGCTGGCAGGAGTTGCGCGCCATGTCCGCGGGGGAGATCGCGGGCCTCTATTGGCGAAAACTCACGGCACTGTTCACCTGGTGGGAGATCCGCAACAATGTGGGCTATGATTTCGCCCGGCGTTTCTCCGTGGTGCTCCTGCCGGCAAGGCTTGCTTTCGGATTGCTTTTTCCGCTTGCGGTGCTGGGCGTCATCGTCGGGAGGAAGCAAAACGCACTGGCGCCGCTGATCGTGTTCGCATCCGTGCTGCTGCTGGTGCTCCTGCCTTTCTTCGTCTGCGCGCGATTCAGGTTGCCCGCGGTTCCGTTCCTGATGATTCTCGCAGCAGTGGGGGTCGAGTGGCTCTGGTTAGACGGGGTCCAGCAGATCCGCCTCGGACACCGGCCGGCGATCCTCGCGATTGGTGTGACGGCCTTCGCGGCGGCTCTTTGCCATGCCGACCTGTCCGGGGCTCGGCAGTCGGACACGGGAGCCCGCGACTACTATCTCCAGGGCTTGGCGTTGTCCCGGCGCGGAGACTTGGCAGGCGCCATTGAGAGCCTGAAACGATCCATCGCGCTGTCTCCCGAAGACCCCGACCCGCTTTTCCATCTCGGCCTGTTGAGCGAGAGGCAAGGCCACCTCGCGGCCGCCGAAACAGCGTACCGTGCCGCCGCCGAGCTCGAGCCCACGTTCTTCGATGCCCTGAGCAACCTGGGCTCGGTGCTGATCAACCAGCGCAGGCCTTCCGAAGCCGAGGAGGTCCTGCTTCAGGCAGTGGCGGCGTTTCCCGACAGCGCCCGCGGCTGGCACAATCTGTCGATAGCCTACGCGCTGCAGGACAAGAACGCGCAGGCCCTGGATGCAGCGCGCAAGGCAGCGAAGCTGGACCCGAGCAACGTCCAACCTCTGCTTCTGCAGTCCGACGTCCTGGTAAAGGACAAGAGCCGTGCCGCAGAGGCCGAGAAGCTGGCCCGGAAGGCGCTTGCCATGGCGCCTGCGCTGCCGGGCTGCTACGTCGCCCTTGGTCGTGCACTGGCGAGACAGGGGAGATGGCAGGAGGCGGCGAAGGTCCTGTCACAGGCTCCGGCAACGCCGGACGTGGTGTACCTGTTGGGGACTGCACTGGAGATGACCGGCCGTCCCGAGGACGCCCGGGCCGCCTACACGCGATTGGTTGACGCAGCCGGCGAAACCACCGCCGGGAAGCTTGCGGCGAAGCGGCTTGAGGCGCTGGGGGATTGAGCCGCGCGCAGGCGGTCCGCCATGACGCATTATCCGCACGGATGCCTCGAGCAGGTCATCCATCGGCATCGACAATGCTCCGCTGCTCACGGAGTTCGTCCAGCCGGCGGAAGGCCCAGCGGATGTACTCCGCCTGGGACTTGACCCGTTGCTGAAGCGCCTCTTCCCCACCTTCTGCGGTGGCCTGCGTCGGGATGCCCCAGGCTCCGGTCTTCGTGGTCTTCTCGTACCCCACATAGTCGTTGAACTCCTGCCCCACGATGCCCGGCGAATCCACCGCAAGCTCCATATGCACCAGTTCGGGACGCAGGGCGAGGAGCAGGGACGTCTCGCCTTTGCCTGCGTGAGTCTCTTCGGGCACCGGGTCGCCGCGCTCAGGGTTGGGCCCGCCCGCCCAGATCAGCGACAAATCATCATGGCGGAAACTGATCTCGCGCATCGCAGGCTTCAGCACCCAGTTCCCACCGTGGGACGAAAACAGCACGATCTTGCGGAAACCGTGGTGATACAGGGACTCCACCAGGTCTTCCAGCACAGCCGCCAGCGTGGAAGGCCGGAGGGTGATGGTCCCCGGGAAAGCCATGTGCTCCCGGGAGCACCCGAAGGGCATGGCCGGGAGCACGTAGGCGTTGAGTTCTTCACCCAGGCGCCGGGCCACGGCATCAGCCACCATCCAGTCCACGCACAGCGGCAGATGGTGCCCATGCTGTTCGATGGCTCCGAAGGCGACGATTGCCGTGTCCACCCCGGAATCACGGATCTCTTTCCACGTGTTCTCGACGGTGACCATGCCTTGTCTCCAGTCGCGCCGGTTCAGCGCAGCGCCTTCTCGATGCTCCCCCAGTAGTCGCGGATCGCCTTGCCGATGATGCCGATGTCGGGCAGGACGCCGATGAGGTCGAAGCCCTGATCGATGCGGCGCTTGATGTCCTCGGGGGTAACCGCGAGAATCCCCGCGCGCTTTCCGGCGAACTTGGCCACGCGGAGCACGGTGTCTATGGCGCGGTCCACCTGCGGGTCATCGATCTGGCCCAGCTTCCCATAGCTGCTGGACAGGTCCATCGGGCCGATGAACAGCAGGTCCCAGCCTTCCGCCGCCGCGATCTGCGACGCCCGGCGTACCGCGTCATCGTGCTCAATCTGCAGGATGACGCAGATGTCCTCGTTGGCTTTCTTCACGTAGGCGAAGTTGTCCAGGCCCCAGCGACGGGCAGCCATGTCCGGGAAGTACCCGCGGTGCCCCGCAGGCGGGTACTTGCAGGCTGAAACAGCCTGCTTCGCCTCCTCCACGGTGTTCACAAAGGGGAAGATGACGCCGCGCACGCCCTGATCCAGCACCCATTTCGCGGCCCAGTCCTGCACACACGGCACCCGCACAATGGGGTTGATGCCGTGGCCCAGGCAGACACTCACGGCCGAACCCAGGTCCTGCACGGAATGGGGCCCGTGTTCCATGTCCACCCAGATGAAGTCGAAGGGCACGGCGCAGAGTTGCTCCACAATGGGCTGTGAGGGGATGAGGTTGATCGGGCCGATCACGGGTCCCCGGGTCATGAGTTCATTCAGGCTGGGCGGAAGTTGGGGCATGGCTATCAACTCCATCGGTTATTGGGATGCGTGGCGGGAGGTCATCTCCGAAACGGCTTACAGCCGGAACTTCGCCAGGAATATGTCAGCCGGTGTTGGCTGGCCCGGCGGCAGGGGCATCCATTCGTGCTGCGAGTAGTAGCTCATCGCCACGGTGCCGTCGGGCGCGAATGCCAGGCCACAGTAAGAGCAGTCCCCCGCGCTCGGGACGGTGAGAAGGTATTCGGCCCGGCCCTCGGTAATGTCCCAGACCGATGTATGGTGTCCCGAATCCGGCTCCACAGTTCCCGGCGGCAGGTCCCTGGACTGAGAGCGCCCGGCGCAGATCCAGCGGTCAGCCACCTTGAGAACCACCGGCGCATGGATCATCGCGCCCAGATCAGCCCATTCCCATTCGGTGTACGGCGCCCTGCTGCGTCCCAGCCACGAATGATTGTCCGGCTCGGTTGCCCGAAGGACGCAGTGAAGGACACCGGGTTCCGGCTGGTACAGCACGGGCTCGCCGGACCCGTAACCCTCGCGCATGAAGCAGTGGAGGCGCCAGTCTATGAAATCATCGCTGACCAGCAGGTGTACCGAGCGCATCAGCCGGTCTTCGCGTCGCGGGAAGTGATATGCGGCACACAGGAACCGGCCTTCAGCAGGAAGCACGCGCCAGAGCCAATAGTTGGGTGAATAGCACTGCCGTGGAACGGGCCAGCAGGTCCCATCGCGGGAGACAGTAACCTGCGACACCAGGTCATGGGGGGTATTGGGGATGCTGCCTTCCTGCCAGCGCGGGTACCAGGTACCCATGACCAGCCCAATGCGGTCGCCCGCGTCGACGAGCTTTGGGTCGCGGTCATCGCCGCCGGTGCTGATGCGCCCGCACACCTCCCAGGAATCAAGGTCCTCGGAGCGCATGACAAGCACGTGTCCGGGCGGCTGCAGGCCGTGATTGTCGGACTGGCGGAAGGTCAGGTAGTAATGCCCGCCCCACTCGAGAAGGTCGGTGAAGGCGTTGTGGAAGCCATCGGAGTAGATACGACGGACGTCAATGAGCTCTGCCATGTCCATCTCCCGGCCGCGTCACGGCTGGCCGCAGCGAGCCTATTCCAGCCGGGAGAGGAGATTCCTTCAGGTGTGTGTCGGTGTCGCGCCCGGATAACGGCCACGTCCGTGGCCGATCAACGCCGTCACCCTGGGCCGCTGGAGATAGAGCAGGAAGAACCGGTGCGCGTGGAGCCTTTCGCGCATACGGACATTTGGCGCTGCGCATCATTCGCGCCACAGACTGGACAGTCAGCCGGGTCGTGACGGCGTTGAAAGTCGGTCAGGAGTTCGAAGTGACTCCCGCACTTTCGGCAGCGGTATTCGTAGATCGGCATACTATTCACTTCCCTTCGCTGCGGTCGGATTGGCGAGAATATCACGGGCAAGGTTGAGCAGGTCTCGCAGACGATCGTCCGACGCTTGATAGCAGGTGCGGTTGCCCCTGCGCTGGGGAACGATCAGACCCCGGTCGCGAAGCACTCCGAGGTGCTGAGATATGCTTGGCTGGCTCTGTCCAAGACATTCGTGGAGGTCAGAGACGCAGGGCTCGCCGTTGAGCAGCCTGTGCAGGAGTGCGACCCTGACGGGGTGTCCCAAAGCTTTGAAAGCGTCGGCCAATTCGCGGTCTGCCGCGGTGGGCTCAGGCATGGACTCTATCTCCCTTCAGGATATTGTTATATTTCGATTAGTCTATACCACGGAAACACTCGCGTCAATCCATGCTAGCCTCTGACCAGGGTCATTGCATTGTCTTTTCTTTTGGTGGGATAGGAGGTAGGATACAGCAACACCCGCAGCAAAGGAGGCAGCATACATGAAAGCAACGCAGCGGGAGAGTCTGCTGGAGGCTTTGGAGAGAGTACCCGACCCTCGGTTCCGCCGAGGGCGACGGTACAGCCTGGCGTCGGTCTTGGCGTTGGCCGTATGCGCGATGGCGTGTGGCGCGCGCAGCCTGTACGCGATTGCGCAGTGGGGTCGGGATCATCGCGAACTGGTGTGCGAGGCATTGGGGATCCAGCGGCTGACGACCCCGGACTCGGCGACGCTGCATCGCATCTTCCGTAATCTGGACGTGGGAGCGTTTGAGCAGGTGCTGGGCGAGTGGCTGTGCGCGCGGGGCTTGAAGGAGGGCGAAGCGATTGCCCTCGACGGCAAGACGCTTCGTGGCATTCATGGGGATCAGGTGCCCGGAGTGCATCTGGTGGCGGCGTTCAGCCATTGCAGCGGGATCGTGCTGACCCAGGAGGCGGCGTCCGGCAAGGGACAGGAGTTGGCGGCGGTCAAGGCCGTACTGGCGCGTTTGGACCTGCAGGGGCACGTCGTGACCGGAGACGCGCTATTGGCGCAAAGGAGCCTGTGTGGGCAAGTGGTGAAAAAAGGGGCACTACCTGTTGCGAGTGAAGGCGAACCAACCGACGCTGTATGAGGGGATTGCGGTGTTGTTTTCTTCGGGCGTGGAGACATCGGCGCCGGTGCGCTGCGTGAGTAAGCATGGCGGGCGAGTAGAAGTTCGGGAATTGGTGGCGTCGACGATGCTCAACGAATGGGCACAGTGGCCTCACCTGGCTCAGGTTGCGCAACTGACCAGTTGGCGTACCGAGCGCGGCGAGACGACGCAAGAGACCCACTATCTCATCACCAGCCTGCCGCCCGAGCAGGCCGATCCGGGCCGCTTGCTGGAGTTGTCGCGGGGACACTGGGGGATCGAGAACCGGCTACACTGGGTGCGGGATGTGACCTTCGACGAAGACCGCTGTCAGGTGCGCAGCGGTGCGGCACCCCAGGTGATGTCAGCCCTGCGCAACTTTGTGATCGGCGTGCTGCGCTGCGCCGGGGCGAGCAACATCGCGGCGGCTCTACGTACGTACGCTGCACATCCAAATCGCGCATTGGCACTTGCTGCCGCTTGTCCATAGACAATGCAATGACCCTGGCCCCTGACAACGGCGACTCCTGATGTATGCGACTAGCATGTCTACATGTTCGCAAAGAATTGAATGAAGGTTCACACTGCATCCTTTGGTGTAACGTGCAGCTTTGCATATACTTTCGTGCCATCGGGAAGAGCTCAGACGCAGAATCGCCGCTTCTCATTCCCTGGAGGGCACGGATGAAGAAGAAGTGGTCCGCAGCGATGCTGTTTCTGCTCGTATCGTC
This sequence comes from Armatimonadota bacterium, assembly GCA_013314775.1. Taxonomy (NCBI): domain Bacteria; kingdom Bacillati; phylum Armatimonadota; species Armatimonadota bacterium. The sequence goes on from JABUFB010000008.1 coordinate 691,133, forward strand.
GAAGGCGATGGCCGTGAGCATCCAGCCGATGATCATCGACAGCCCGCCTCCGGAGTTGGTTTCCCACAGTTCGGCGAGCCTCACTCCCGAGCAGTTGATGTCGGCAAAGACTCTGTCAGGCGTGCCCGCCTCCATGTGGTGGTACGGCTGCACTGCGACCTCCGCAGGAATGTTGTTCGGGTACTATGATAGCCATGGTTACCCGGATATGTTCAGTGGCGATATCGTGGGCGCTATCGACACAGCCACTGAACGCGATCTGATCGCCACTCAGGACCACATTGACGACTATTGGATCGCATACGACAGTGCCGGCCCGGACCCCTGGGAAGCCAACGGCTGGACGGAGCACACCTGGAGTACCTGCACCGCGGATTTCCTCGGTACGAACCAATGGAAATGGGACTACAGCTCATTCCCGAGTACAGACGGAACCCGTGACACGAATACTGACGGCGCGACGACCCTGTGGTTCTTCACGGACGGCTCCCCAACTTACGACGTGCAGATTGGAGCGCTCATGGGCGAAGACTATGGACAGCCTGACACCGGTTTGAGCCACGGTCTGAGGCTGTTTGCGGAGTCCCGTGGATACAGCGTTGCCTACGAAAATGGTAATTATCAGAGCTACAACCAGTATATTGACGCAATGGACCTTACCTACGGTTTCAGTTACGCAGACTACATGGCCGAGATCGACGCGGGGCGTCCAGTCTTGATCCACGTAACAGGCCACACCATGCTGGGGATCGGGTACGACGACACAGACGCCGACAAGGTCATCCTCTATGACACCTGGGACTATTCCCCACACTATATGGAGTGGGGCATGCAATACGCCGGAAGGCAGCACGAGGGAGTGACCGTGCTGAAGCTCGATCCGGCGCCAACACAGGACGTTCCAGAGCCTGGCACTGCCGCCTTGTTCGGCCTGGGCCTCGCGGGCTTCGCAGCATGGCGCAGGCGTAAGGCGGCCTAACGCTTTCCCAATGTGCTCCGGACAGATGGCTTCCGTGTGGACCCCGGCGATGGCCGGGGTCCGCCTTTTTCCGGACCCAAGGCGGGGAACCCGGGGAACGGTGCAGCCTGTTAGCACCATTCAGGTGGTTCACAATGGGCACGTACCCCGCAACCGGCGTTACTCTGCTGGTCCACAAGTACAAAGGCACCCAGCGGCTGGCCTCGTTCTACACCCGCGAGCGCGGGAAGGTTGAGGCGACCGTGAGCGGCGTGGGCAAGCCCGGGAGCAAGCTGGCCCCGGCGGTGGAGCCGCTGGTTCTGTCGCGCCTGTACTTCGCCGAGGGCCGCAACATGGACCGCCTCACCCAGTGCGAAGTAGTGGAGTCTTTCTACGAACTGCGCCAAGACCTGCAGCGTCTGTCTCTCGCCTCGTATGCCGCCGAACTCGTGGCACGCACCACTGAGCCGGGCCATCCAGACCCCGAGCTCTTCGACGCCCTGGTGCACACCCTCTCCGCTCTAACCGTGTCCGAGCAGCCGGAACTGGTCACATGGGCTTTCGCTTTGCGGTACCTGTGCCTGCACGGGATCGGCCCCAGACTGGACGAATGTGGCCTGTGCGGCGCTTGTGAGCCCCGAACCTGGCGCTATGTGGACCAGGTGGGCGGCATCGTCTGCGACGCGTGCAATGGCCCGCAGGGGCTGCCGATCTTGCCCCAGGTGCGGGCGGCGCTCAGGTCGCTGCTGCAGTTGCCACCGGAAAGGGTGGACCGCCTGCGCCTGAATCCGGGCATGAAAGAGCAAATTCGGCAGCTTCTGCGCAGGCACATCCGCTACCATGTGGGTGTGGAACTGCGAAGCGAGCAGTTCATGGAAAAGATGGCGCGAGCGGGGAGGATGGCAGTGGATGGGGAATAGTGAGTAGTTGATGGTGAACAGAGCGCGGCAGAGACGGAGAGCCCGAAACCGATGGCTGTACCCGGTTCGACCGCGCCCTCAGTCCCACGGGCGGAGGAGAACCTTCGCGCTCTTCCCTGACGCCATCGTCGCGAAGGCTTCGTCTACTCGGCTGAATCCAAAGGTGTGGCTGATCAGCTTCCGCGCATCCGGAAATCGCCGCAAAAAAGTGATCAAGTCGTCTATCGCCGACAGATTCTGGTGCCAGGCGGTGATGATCTCAATGCCCCGGCGGATGCCGTCACGGCTGGGGCTGAACTCAATGTTCCCCTGATTCTCCCCGATGAACGCCGCCCTGCCGAGTATGCCCAATGCGTCGATGCACAAGCGCTCCGCAACAGGGCTCCCTGACGCATCCACGGCCCGGTCCACGCCTTCGCCGCGAGTGAGTTCGCGCAGCGCTTCCAGCATGTCCGGGCGTGAGGGGTCGAGGGCGACCTCGGCGCCCAGTTCCAGTGCCCGAGCGCGACGCCAGGGCTCGAGGTCGGCGACAATCACCCGCGCGCCCAGGAAGGACGCCAAGGCCGTCGCCCCGAGGCCAACCGGCCCCAGGCCAGTGATGAGCACGGTATGGAAGGCGCTGACCTTCATACGCGTGAGCGCCTGATAGGCGGGGCTCAATCCGCAACCCATGAGGCTCGCGAGGTCATCCGGCACGTCGTCCGGAAGAACCGGGCAGAGCCAGTCCTGCTTGCGCACATACTGGGCGAAATGCCCGCCAGACCCCTCGGGTTTCTGGATGCAGTGGATGTAGTTGCCCGACCGGCATGACCGGCAGTCACCGCACCCGGAAACAGGGTTGATCAGCACACGCTCGCCAACCTTGCGGCGGGAAGCCGCACTGACCGCCGCCACCTCCCCTACTCCCTCGTGGCCCTGTCCCCGGTGTTCGCCCGGCGCGCGGTAGGCGTGCATATCGCTTCCGCAGATCGGTGACACGTTGACCTTGACCACGATCCATTCGCCTTCGGGGGTCGGGTCGGGCGCGTCCTCGAGCCAAGCTTTCTGATCGCCAAGGACCACGGTCTTCATGGGAAGACCTCCGGACGAGGTGAGGTGTGGGCTCAGGCTGCAGGGACGAACCGGGGGATGGTGACCGGTTCGAGAGACCAAGGACCATTGGGTGCAGGCACCGAAATCGAACACGGCTCGAGTTCGGATGCCAGTCCCCAATGCGACGACAATGGGCGGGCCGGACAGGCTCGGCGCTGAGCACCGAAGCGCCGGCCTATGCGGGCCCATAGAATGGCCGTGATCGGGGCAGCGACCCTCTACCCCACCGTCAGCGCTTCGAGGAGCGCATTCGCCATCACGATATGCCCTGTATGGTTCGGATGAACCGGCTCGGGACAGAAAGTCTCGGCGTCCCGGTACTTCAGTTGCTCCTGATAGATGTCGTGCATCGGGACATGCAGCGTTTCATACTTCGCAGCCATCTCGCGCACAACCGCGATGTACTCCGGGAGGGTCTCCAGCACCTTCGTACGGAAGCTTTGGCCGGATCCGGCGATGCTGATGTAGAAGGGATCCAGTAGCACGATGTTCGCATCCGTCTTCTCTCGGGTCATGCTCAGGATGTCGTTATATGCCTGCCGGTAGACGTCCACGGGGACGTAGGGTTGGGAATTGAGCAGATAAGAGTGCAGATCATTGATGCCGATCAAAATGGAGACCCAGTTGGGCTGGTGTCGGACGACATCATCCTCCCACCGGTCACGCAGGCCCACGGTCTTGTCGCCGCCGATCCCTCGGTTGATGTAGCGGATGTTTCGCTCGGGGTACTTCGCGGTCACCATCTCGATGAACATTGACGCATAGCCCGAGCCAAAGGGTGCGGCAGCTCCGCGACGACCGCAATCGGTGATGCTGTCGCCCTGGAAGATGAAAAGGTCCCCGTCCTTTACGCGAAAATCGCTCATGACCGGCCTCCATGATTGAACCGTCTGGAACGAGCAACGCCTATGTATACTGCGAAACCGGGCGGTTGTGAAGCGGAATGAAGTTGGCCTGGGCGTGTTGCAGGACACCGAAGCCCGCCGAGGGAATAGCGGTGCATGGATTCGACCATGCTGCACCGTGATAAGCCACGCCAGCGCGGCCTGACAGTGAGCGCCGCACTGGTCGGCGTCGGGCTGATTGCCGCCGGAAGCCTCTGGGTCCAGAAAGTCTCTCTCATCTCCCACACCTGCCAAGTTTCCGAGGGGACGCCGTCCGTCCCCGCTCTCATGGGACTGATACTGCTTTCAGGGCTGGCGATTCTCCTGCGCCTGAACCCCGGTGCGGCCCGTCGCGAACTGCTGATCATCTACACCATGATGAGCATCGGCGTGGCGCTGTCCAGCGACAATGTGATGCGCCAGTTGTTCCCGGCTCTCACCTCCATGCGGTACTTCGCCGGGCCGGAGAACGACTACGCGCTCTTCGCCGAGTACATTCCCCGCTGGCTGGCCGTTGCGGACAATGAAGCGGCGCGGCAGTTTTGCGAGGGTTCCGACGGCGGCGCAATCCCGTGGGGTGCATGGGCGCTCCCGCTGCTGACCTGGGGCGGGATCTTCGTCGGCTACAGCCTCTGCCTGTATTGTCTGCTGGCGCTTTTCCGCAAGCCCTGGGCGGACCAGGAGCACCTGTCGTTTCCGCTGGTGCAGCTTGCCATGGACCTCGCCCCGGGCGGGGAACATGGCGCCGGGCGCAAGCACGTACTGGCACAACCACTGTTCTGGATAGGGTTCGCGGGTGGGTTCGTCTTCAATGCCGTGAACATTGCCCATGCATTCTCGCCCGGCATCCCGGCAATGGGCGTGGGCTATGACTTCGGCGCACTCTTCACCCAGCAGCCGTGGACGGGCATCCGGCCGTTATACCTCGCCTTCCGCCCCGAAATCCTCGGCCTGGGTTACCTTGTGCCCGTGGATATCCTTCTCTCATCCTGGTTGTTCTACATCCTGCTGCGGTTCGAGAACTTCTTCGCCCAGTTGATGGGTTACAGCATCCCGGAGTTCCCCTTTGAAGGGCCCCAGGCTATGGGGGCTTACGCCGGGCTCATGCTTGCGCTGGTTTATATGGCGCGGAATCACCTGGCGCATGTGGTCAAGGCGGCTGTGGGCGCGGTTGCGGCCGATGATGATGAGGAGGCGGTGCCCTACCGGCTGGCGTTCTGGGGCGGGATGGGGGGACTGGCGGGGATGGTCCTCCTGTGCAATGCCGCCGGGGTGGGCTTGCCCATCTCAGTGAGTTACATCGCGCTTTCTGCGGTGGCTGCGGTGGTGTACGGCAGGTTGAGGGCCCAGGCAGGCCTCCCAATCAGCTACATCGTGCCGCGTGAGGAGACCCACCGGTCGGTGATGGCCTTGTGGCGCAGCCCCGGCAGACTTGGGCCGACGGCGCTCAAGCAGGAGACCAACTTCGCGGTGCTCACCGTGATCGCCCGGATGACCTTCCCGCAACTGGCGGCCTTCGAGATGGAGGGTATGAGGCAGGGCGACCTGGCGGGAATCCGGCGCGGCGATGTATTCGGCGCAATACTTATCGCGCTGGTGGTCGGGACCGCGATGGGCTACTGGACCCACCTCGCCGCGGCGTACGAGTACGGCAACAACATCCTGGACGGCGGAACCACCGTTGGCGGCTGGCGCACCCGACAGTCAGTGATCCAGTATGACCTGCTGCAGGCACGGTACACAGCGCCCGCAGGGATCAGTATCGGCTCCACGATTGGGCGCATCGCAGGCGTCGTCATCGTTCTCACGCTGGTCTGGCTGCGATCGAGGTTCCTGAGATTCCCGCTGAACCCGGTGGGCTATGCAATCGGGACAGCCTACGGCTACCACACCTGGTTCCCGATTTTCTGCGTCTGGCTGGCTAAGTCGCTGATCCTGCGGCTGGGCGGAGCGCGTCTGTACCGACAGGTCACCCCCATGTTTCTCGGTCTTGCGGTGGGGCACATGCTCACCGCCGGGGGTGTGTGGGGGATCGTGGGCACAATTGACGAAGACGTGGGCCGGCGCTATCTGATCTGGTTCACCTGATAGCCGAGCGTGGACGAGACGCGCGGGCAGCATGCAAAGCGGCCTGGAGTGGCTCTCGGATTGCCGCAAACCCGGGGGCGGCCACGAGGCTGTGGTAGTCGGATAACACCAGCGCATCCGCGCCGACCCGGGCCGCATAGACCACAGTGTCCACGACCCGGTCTTCCCGGGCAGGACTCGCGGTCAGCCAGAGAGCCGAGGCCTTCTCGTGCGCGTGGGCCAGTCTCCCTTGCCGTTCAACGGCTTCGCGCACAGCATGCTCCATGTCCCACCCCACCTCCTGCCATGGGACCAAAGAGAACAGTCCGTCGACCCCCGAGCAACTTACCAGTTCCTGCAAGCCGTCGGCCCCGGTGCCACCCACCTGCCCGAGAGGGGCCGGCGGCGGCATCACGAGCGATCCCAGTTTCCTGTCCACGGACTGGATTGCGGCGGCGGCGGCGAGGATGAACATGAGTACACTGTTGCGCCGGAACTCCAGGACTTCATCGGTCAGCTCCCGGGGCATGTCATGGCCGTAGCCGGCATTGAACAGGCGGGCGCAGTAGTGACAGCGGCAAGCCCACTGGCCCCGGGCGTAGTGAAACGAGGGTTCGTCCCACAAGAAACCGCGGACTTCGAGCAGCCAGGCAAGGGTGCGCATGCTGGAACTGAACCACTCAAGAAAGCGCGGGTGGTTGGGGCATGCGCGCGGCACCCTTCGACCGCGAGTGTCAACCTGGCAGGTGTCGGGATGAGTGGTAATGTAGAGGCTTTCGACGGAGGCGTCGGGATCCAGAAAGCGGCCATACCCATAGGGGACGGCGTAGGGCTCCAGACCATCGCTTCGCGCCCGGCGCACAAAAGCAGCGATATCCTCCACGTGCCAGCGCACTTCGTCCTCGAAGCACACCACGAAGACCCCGCTGAACCCGAGGTCTCGCAGGAGACGGGTGTCCACCCGTCTGAGGCCCTGCACTCCGCTCGTGACCGCAATGCCGACGTTCATGGGCTGCTCCCGCCATCCGAACAGTCAGTCTGCTCGCAAGATGCCGGCGTCGATTTGCGCATCTGAAGTGCTGCGACGGTGGCGCGTTAGCTGGCCGCGCCCGTCTCCGCTGCCGTGTTGGCCTGCACGGACTGTTCCGCTTCCGACTCATCAGGCGCCCGCAGGACCACCACCACCGTTGTGCCGCACGGGAAACCTGCCCGAGTTACCCACCAGGTCTCCAGGTCATGCAGCCAGATGAGGATTCGGTTCGCCCAGGGCGGCAGGGACATCAGTTGCGTGTGTGGCTTGCCCATGGGCCGCAGACGCAACCGCGACAGAATACGGAATACTACGACAATCGGGAACACAAGGCTCACCGCATAGGTAAGTTTCACCAGATGTGCGCCGTTGGCCTCCACGATTCTGCGAATGTCCGACGCCGAGTACCGACGGAGGTGAGAGATCGCCTCGTCATGTTCGCTCCAAAGCCACTGGTAGGCGGGTACGGTGATGATGATGACGCCGCCAGGGCGAGCCACACGCACCATCTCCGCGAGACCGGCGGCGTCATTCTCCATGTGCTCCAAGAGGTCGCAGCCGAGGACAACGTCCGCGGCGCCGTCCCGGAAGGGCAGGGCTTCAGCAAGGCATCGGGCGAGGTCTTTGTGCCCGCGAGACCGGCAGAAGCCCAGGGCGTCCTCGGAGAGGTCGGCTCCCGCCAGGTCCCCAAGGCCGGCAAGTGCGTCCAGGGTCCCACCGGTGCCGCACCCCACATCGAGAATGCGCCGGGCACCCGGAGCGTACCTATCAACAAGCGCCCGGATGAGCCTTCGTCTGCCCACGAACCACCAGTAGTGGTCCTCTGCTTCGTACATGCGCAGCAGTTCTTCGTACCGCATGGTGGGTCGGAACCAGTCCTTCAGGCACCCTCGCGTGCCCTTGAATCCGAACAGGTATTATCGAACTTTCGTTTGACAGAGTTCAGACCTGTTGCTAATATAAGAACAGACGTGCGACCAATCAGTGAAGACGGGGGTCGAAAGATGGTCGAGAAGCCTCTGTCCAAACGCCGGCGAGACATTCTCGAGTTCATCAGTTCCACCATCAAGGACCGCGGTTACCCGCCGACGGTGCGCGAGATCGGCGACGCAGTAGGGCTCAAGAGCAGCAGCACAGTGCATTTCCACCTGAACGTGCTGCAGAAAATGGGGCTTATCGAGCGCGATGGCTCTCTGACCCGCGCAATCCGGCCCCGCGACGCGGATACAGAGCCATCTACCCGCCCATCCAGGGGCGTCCGGTACGTTCCGCTGGTTGGCAAGGTGGCTGCCGGGCAGCCGATCTTTGCGGCCGAGAACATCGAGGACAGTCTTACGCTTCCTGCCGAGCTGTTCCCGGATGGGGAGCTGTTCATGCTCGAGGTCAAGGGCAGCAGCATGGTCGATGCGGGCATCCTGGACGGCGACCTTCTCGTGGTGCAGCGCCAGGAGACCGCTCAGAACGGCGACATCGTGGTCGCGCTCGTGGAGGACGAGGCCACGGTCAAGCGGTTCTTCCGGCACAATGGTGATATTGAGCTGCGACCCGAGAACAGCCAGATGGAGTCGATCTTCGTCAAACAGGTGGCTATCCTGGGCAGGGTCCGGGGCGTGGTTCGCTCTTTCTGAGCGCCGCACGAGCATTAGCCGTTCTCCACCTCAAGGACGCGGATAACGAGCACGGTGCGGTCGTCGCGCCCGGTGTCGGAACTGAAGCGCCGGGTCGCGTCGATGATGCGTTGTGCAAGGCCGTGTGCGTTCTCGTGCGGGTTGGCGTCAACGACCCGCACGATCCCCTCAATCCCGAACTCCTCTCGGGCCCGGTTGCGGGCCTCCGTAATCCCATCAGTGTAGCAGATCAGCACATCCCCCGGGTGAATGGTGACCACCTGCTGCGTGTACCTCGGTGTCCGTGTGGCGCCGATTACGATTCCACCCGTGGAAAGCTCCTGATAGCGGCCGGGAACGCCCAGGTGCATCAGCAGGGGAGGAAGATGGCCGCAGTTGACGAATGTTAGCTCGTGAGTCGTGCAGTCCAGCATCCCGATGAACAGCGCGGCGTATGATGTCGGCTGCAGCGCATCGTACGCGTCCCGGTTCACCTCGGTGGCGATGTCGGCGGGCGACAGGCCCCGTGTCACGGCCGCGCGCATATGTGAGTGAACCAGAGACAGGTGGACCAGACCGTAGACGCTCTTGCCGGGCATGTCGCCGACACAGACAAGAAGCCGGTTGCCGTCAAGGGGCAGCAGGTCGTACAGGTCTCCCCCCACCGTTCGGGCCGGTTGGAACTGCACGCCGATATCCAGTCCTTGCACCTGTGGGATGCAGTCGGGAAGCATTCGGTCCTGCAAGCGTCGGGCCATGGCCATGTCGTGCTCCAGCTGCCCGGCCCGCATGAACTCGCGGTCACGCGCCATGACGATGTACGACGCTGCGACGGCGACCATCAGCATCGGCACAGTCTGGCCCTCGGTGAGCACCAGCCACAGGAAAGGCGGACCCGCGCCGGGGCCGGCTGTCTGCAGCAGGTCGAGACGGAAGACACCATCGAGGATACTCGACAACAGCGCAACAACCAGTGCGCCAGTGCGGCGGAACCAGATGGCGGCGACCATGATGATCAGATAATACACGGCGGCGATCCATTCGCGCTGCGGAACCGACGGCGGGAAGCTGGCAATGGCAGCGGCGACCAGCAGCATGTCGATGGTCAGAGCTATCGGGCGCCTGAGTGGGAGCGCGAAATCCCACAGGTATGACGCGAACAGTCCGATGCTGAAAATGGAGGCGATGGGCGGCAGCAACGCGACCACCAACTGTGTCACAGTCGGTAGCCCGACGGGTGACTGCCGGAAACTGGGGGTAAGAGCGAAGGCGATGATGAATGCAGTGCGCATCAGGGCAACCGCCACGTCGGACTCGTCCGTCGCGGATCCCGCATCGGGGGTCGTCGTGGTATGACCGGGGCGCAATCTCAACGGCTCTCACCTCCCTTTGCCCGGAGCATCGGATAACGCGGGGACGAGTACTCTATTCACCCCGAACCCGCCGGAGACCTCCGGGGTTCCCGGCGTATCGATTGCTCCAACTCGAGGCGCGACAGGTGATCCGTCGTGGACAAGGAACGCGGATACGAAAGCCTTCGGCAAGACATGGTCGCAACGCAGCTTGAGGCGCGAGGAATCACGGATCGGCGCGTCCTTCAAGCCATGCTCGAAGTCCCGCGACACGAGTTCGTCCCAGCCAACATCCGGGATATTGCATACACGGCCCAGGCCCTGGCTATCGGCCATGGCCAGACCATCTCCCAGCCCTACATGGTTGGGCTGATGTGCCAGTTGCTTGAGGTCGAGCCCCATCACCGGGTCCTTGAAGTGGGTGCCGGGTCCGGCTATCAGGCGGCGCTTCTGGGCCAACTGGCATCCGAAGTGTACTCGGTGGAGCTTGTGCCGGCGTTGGCCGATGCGGCCGCGCGGCTTGTGAAGCGGTTAGGGTACGAAAACGTGCATATCATCGCGGGCGACGGAACGGTGGGGCTGCCCGAGAAGGCGCCTTTCGACCGCATCATTGTGGCGGCGGCGGCGCCGGACATCCCGCCTCCACTGATCGAACAACTGGTGCTTGGCGGGCGGCTGATCGCACCCGTGGGCGACCGCTTCCTGCAGAAACTCGTGATCCTGACCCGGACTGCCGACGGCGTACAGTCACGGGACAGCATCGCTTGCGTTTTCGTACCATTGCTCGGGCGACACGGCTGGAGCACTGCAGACTGAGCGAGAGGACAACTGCGCGTCATGCCGAAGAACAGGTTCGGGTTCCGCACCGCCGGGTTCCGCGATTGGAGCTTCAGGCGGGCTGTGCAAGCCATCGCTGATGTCGGTTACTCCGGTGTTGAGGTCTGCCTGGAACACCCTGAGTGCCGGCCGGAAAAGTTGGACGAGAAAGCTGCCGGCGGAATCGTCCAGGTGCTCGCGGACTGCGGCTTATCCTGTGCGTCGGTGAGTTACCACGGTGATTTCGAACCGCCGCAGGAGCGGGCCGACAATCAGCTCAGGTCGCTGCAGCTCACGCCGGCCCTTGGGTCGGACGTACTGATCCTGAATGCGGAGAAGGCAGAGCCGGAGCGCCTGCGGGCCCAGTGGGACGATCTGAAACGCCGCCTGGAGCATCTGTTGCCGGAGGCCGAGAAGTCGGGCACGCGGATCGCGCTTGAGCCCGAGCCCGGCCACTTCCTGCACTCGTCCGCGGACATGACGAGGCTAATCGCCGAAGTCGAGCATCCGCTGCTGGCCGTGAATCTCGACGTGGGCCATGCGTACCTCACCGACGACGATCTCGGAGCCGCTATCTGTGAACTCGGCGACCGGATTGCTCACACCCACATCGAGGGAATGCCGGCGGGGGAGCACCGCCATCTCGTGCCCGGCGAGGGCGACCTGGACCTGACCGAGGTCAAGGCGGCGCTGGACTCGATCGGATATGACGGGTGGCTGACGGTTGATCTGTTCAGGATCGGCGAAGATCCGGAGGGGTTCGCACGCCGCAGTCTTGCGGCGCTCCAGTCTATTTTCGGCGGGTGACGCCATGGCGAGCCTGCCCTACGATGCCCACGTGCACACATCCCTCGGCCGGGGTTCGAGTAGCCCGGAGGAAGTGGTGCGCGCCGCCGAAGCGGCCAGCCTGCAATGCGTGGGACTGGGCGACATCTGCGACGTGCAGACTTCTCCGGACGAAATCGCCCGGCGCATGGACCACGCTCGGTGGCTGAACGCCCACAGTCCGGTGTTGGTGGTCGGGGCGGTTGAGGCCGTTATCCTGAACCCTGACGGCGCACTCACCGTCTCACAGGAGGACGCGACCGGGGCGACTATTGTCTTCGCGGGCATCGGCGAGCGCACACGCGGAATCGGCGACGAACCGCCTGCAAGCCCCAGGCGCTATGCGGACAACGTGATTGCAGCCACCTGCAATGCGGCGGAGAACCCCCTTGTGGACGTGATCGCGCACCCCTTCACTCTCGGGCGGTTCGAAGCGGTTCTTACCCCTGGGCAATTCGCAGGCCACAACGTCCGCCGAGTAGCACGCACACTGTTCGAGCACAACGTCGCATTCGAGATCAGCAACCAGGCCTATGCGTCGTATCCGCAGATGACCGTGGAGGAGTTCACGCAGGAGTATGTTCGCCTTCTCAGGCTATTCGCGGAAGAAGGTGTGAAGTTTGTGGTAAGCAGCGAGGCCCAGTGCGCGGGGGCCGTCGGCAACCTTCGGTTCTGCCGGGTGCTGATGATTGAGGCCGGCATCGGGCTATCGCAACTGGTAGACCTGGAGCGGATGGCACAGGTGAGGGAGAGCTGATGAACGCCGTATTGCTGGCCGCCGCCGTCATTGTCACCCTTCAGTGCGCAATGTTGTCTTCGGCGCAGGCAGACGCATTGTCAGACGCGCGAAAGCTGCTTTCGGAAGGCAAGTTCATCGAGGCTGAAGCGGCGCTCGCGACGGCGGTCGAGTCACCCCTCCTCGCGCCGGAGGCCTATTACACCTGGTATCAGTCGCTGCGGACCCGTGGCGGAGGCGAGCGAGCATTGCGCAAGCTCGAGACCGCCGCGAAGCTGGCAGCGGACCGCGCTGACTGGTGGCTTGAGCTCGGACTCTATTCGGCGGAGCTTGGCCGCACCGATGAGGCGGCCGCGCACTACCTGACGGCCCTGAGCATTGCTCCAGGATTTGGCCAGGCGCATGCAGCCCTGGCCACGTTGCTGCTGGACCTGGGACGGACCGCCGAGGCCGAGGCGCAACTACGCGAGGGCCTGCGTGCAGACCCGCGGTTCGCCGGTAACTGGGTGTCATTGGCTGACCTGCTCTTGTCGCAGGAGCGCCCGGTAGACGCCCTGGCGATTCTAGACCAAGCCATCCAGGCATGCCCTGGCAACGCATCGATCGGCATTGCCCGGGGACGCGTCTACGACACCATGGGCGAGTTCACGCGGGCGCTCGAAGCATATCAGCAGGCGGTCAGCGCTGAGCCGTCCAATCCCGCGGCGCATCTGTCTCTGGGGAGGGCTCTGCGAGCTCGAGGACAGCTCGCGCTTGCCATGGCCAGCTACAAGCGTGCCGCAGCGCTGGCCAAAGAGGACCCTGAGCCGTGGGTAGAGATGGCTTGGCTGACAGTTGAGGACCGGAAGGCCCCGGGCGCGGCCAGGCAGTACTCATCGAAGGCGTTGGCGCTTGCCCCTGAGAACTGCCGGGCGAATGCGGTCCACGGCTGGGCTCTGGTTTCCTTTGGGCAGAAGGACAAGGGCCTGGAGTTGATCAGCAGGACGGTGGATTCCCACCCAAAATGCCCAGATGCGGCCTACGCGATGGCCCTGGCGGTTGCTGGCGATGGGGACAAGCCGCAAGCCGTGGTCTGGCTTCAGCAAGCTGCCAAGATGACGGCAGATCCTGCCCTCCAGCGCCGGGCTTTGGGCCTGGCGAAGCAACTCCAGGCTACCGAGCAAAACGTTGCGCCGTAGCAATCCCCTTTCGTATCCATCCTGTCTGGGTGCGGGATGCCTGTGAACCGACTGATGTGCCTGCTCGTGATGATGCTCGCTCTCACCTGTTCGTGGGCACGGGGCGACCATGCTCCGACGGTTCTGTCTGCGGCCGGCTTCGGGGCTGTGGGTGACGGGGTCACGGATGACGGCCCGGCCCTTGGGCGAATGATGGCTCGGGCGAGCGAGATCGCCGGGCCTGTGCAGTTGCAGTTCGAGCCGGCGAGGGTGTACCTCATCCGGACCTCTCCCCAGCGGTACGTATTCCCCTTCGGCGCCGCGTCCGATCTCACTCTAGACGGCCGCGGGAGCACCTTTCTACTGGACTCGTACCTGCGGTTCATGGACCTGACTGAATCCCGGAATGTGACAGTCAAGCATCTCCAGGTGGACTACAGCCCATTGCCCTTCGCGGACGGGACCGTGGTCGAGGTGGATACCGCCGCGCGTTGCCTGCTCGTCAGGGTTGAGGAGGGCATGCGCGTCCACCCAGGTGGCCCCACGAAAGAGGATGGAGAGCAGGCTTTCTTCTCGATGTTGTGGCACGACGGCCCGTACGGCCCTGTGAGCCGACACTACTGGACCGAACGGATCGAAGCGACCGAGGAGCCCGGGCTTTTCCGCGTGTACGCGACGCGGGAGTTCGGTGCGTTCTCCGATATTGAGCCGGAGCGCTGGCGGATCAGTCTTCCTGTCCCCGGTGTCGCGCATCGGTTCGGCCCGGGTCCGTGTTTCCGCATCAGCGGCAATGACACGGTCACATTCGAAGACGTCGAGCTGTGGTCTGCTCCGTGGTTCGGGTTCGAGGTCACACGCAACCGGGGGAAGATCACCTTCCGGCGAGTGAATATACGGCCGAAACCCGAAACGCGGAGGCTGATGTCGCTGTGGCGAGATGGTTTCCACGTCAAGGGCAACAGCGGCTCCCTGCTCTGGGAAGACTGCATCCTCGGCGGGATGAACGACGACGCGCTCAACATCTCCACCCATTCCAGCAGCGTGCAGCGGGTCATCGCCCCCGACGAGGTGGAAGTGCGCCAGAAGTTCCCGCTCTTGCCGATCCCGTGGCACGTGGGCTCGACCCTGGTCGCGGCGGACGAGGCTGCTCGGCGGCTGCTGGGCAGCGCGAGAGTGACCGAAGCCGTCCCGGGTCCCGAACCGGGGCCGATACAGGGGATGCCCGCCGCGCCGGCGTGGCGGATCAGACTGGACGCGCCGATCCAGGGGCTTCAACCGGGGACAATGGTCTGGGACCCGGGCCAGTGCAACCCGGACACCACGCTGCGACGCTGCCGGATCGAGATGAGTTGCCGGCTGCAGTCACCGGTGACGCTGGAGAACTGCGATGTGACCGCGCTCCTTTGGTTCTACTCGGAGCATGTGGAGGGAGCATTCCCGAGCGGGGTGCGGGTGCGCGACTGCAGCCTGCGCAGGGGACGCGGCAACCCCACGCTTGCGCTGGTCATTTCCGGAGGGCCCGGCAGTGACGCCGCAGAGCCCGAGGCGGGATCGCCCCCGCGGGCGATCCACGACGTGCTTATCGAGGGGAACACGATCCAGGGGAGCGTACAGATTGAGGGAGTGCAGGGCCTGCGGCTCCTGGCAAACCGGTTCCGGGAGCCCGGGGCGCAGGTCAGGCTCTCCGGCAATCACGCCTTGGAGGTTCGTGGCAACACGGATGCCGCCGGCCGCCCCTATCTCGAGCCGCCGCCCCAATGACGCAGGCAATGATCACGCTGAGCGCAGTAATCGCGGTACGCGCCCTCGTAGACATCCTCGTGGTCGGGGGAGAAAAGGTCGTTGTCTCCGCCGATTACCACACGGGCTGCGTCGGGTGACGGGTACACACCGGCCGCGGAGAATGCCAGGGCAGCAGCTCCCAGAGCAGCAGTTTCCACATTGCTGCTGCGATGTACGGGCAGGCGCGTCACGCCGGCGATGATCTGGGTCCACAGGTCCGACCGCGCCCCGCCGCCAAACAGAACCACACGCTCCAGCCGCACGCCCTGCTCCTGCATGGCGTCAAGATTCGTGCGTAACTCGAACGCTACCGATTCCATCAGCGCCCGGACCATCTGGGGGGCGCTGGTGCTCAGCGACAGTCCGAGAAAAGCGCCGCGCGCATCGGCAGACCAGTGGGGTGCGCCTGCTCCGGCGAGGAAGGGCAGGAACCGCAGGCCTCCGGCGCCCGGCTTGCTCTCGGCTGCGAGAGCCGAGAGGGCATCATAGTCCACAGAAGCCGCACCGAAACTCCGCGCGAGGTCACGCAACCAGCGCAGTGCGGCGCCGGTTGTGGTGAGAGGCGCTTCCAGGACCCAGGTGTTCCGAGCAAGGTACGGGAAACATGGGATAGCCGCGGACGGCTCGAAGGTTGGTCGCCGTGCCAGCGCCGTGATTGCCGTTGCGGTCCCCAAGGAGATGGTGGCGCACTGGTCTTCCAGGCCGGCTCCGAGGGCCGCGCATTTCTGGTCCTGCGCGCCTACGGCCACAGGAATGCCGGGAGGAAGGCGCAGGTCTCGCGCCACTTCGAACTGGAGCGGCGCTGCTTCGGCACCGGCGGGAACGACTGGTGCGAAGCGGTCGATGTCGATCCTGTAATCCGCCGCAAGACCGCGGTCCCACTGAAATTGGCGGATATTGAAGAGCAGGGACGCGGCTGCGCAGGTGTAATCTGTCGCGAGTTTGCCGGTGAGTCTGGCGATCAGGAAATCGTGAGCGTACAGATAGTGAGCGGCAGCACGCTCAACCCGGGGCTCGGCTTCGCGCAACCAGATCACCTGCGGCAATGTGTGCCAGGCACCCGGTGCCTTGCCGGCCCTGTCGCCCCAGAAAGCGACGCCCCGATCACGCAAGAGGTCCCGGGCGGCCCCGGCGGCGCGGG
This sequence comes from Armatimonadota bacterium, assembly GCA_013314775.1. Lineage (NCBI taxonomy): Bacteria > Bacillati > Armatimonadota > Armatimonadota bacterium. The sequence continues at coordinate 707,500 of JABUFB010000008.1, forward strand.
TGTCCAGCCAGGTGATGGCAGGCCGCAGTGGCCGGAGGTCCTCGCTGACCGGCACCCAGGAGTGCCCCTGGGCACTGATCCCGATTGCCACCACTTGATCCGGATCAGGCAGAGCCGACGTCACGGCTTGGACGCATGTGCGCGCGGCGGACCACCAGCCCTCCGCCTCCTGTTCGGCAGCCCCCGGTTCGGGGTGGATGAGGCCGTATTCGACGTGGTGCGAGGCCAGGACCGCGCCAGCAGCCGAGTACGCACACGCCCGACAGCCCGTGGTGCCCAGGTCGATGCTTATGGCAATGCGCATGCTCGATACCCCCGAGCCGGAGGCAGGTCAGTAGCCGCCGGCCAGTGAAATCTCCTGCATCCAAGAAAAGGAACGGTGCACGATGCTCACTCCAACCACTCTTATTGCACTATTCGCAGTCTGCATGCCCGGGGCCTGCCGGGATCTGCCGGCGTTTTCGTACCCGACCACTGAACAAGCCAGAGAGCACTGGCAGCCGCAGTTTGGGAGCCTGCCCGCGCGCGTTGAGACCGACAACGAAGGCCGGAGCTACATCGCTCTAGACGCCGACTTTAAGGCCGAAAAGGACCGGGTCTGCTGGGACTGGATTCAGGACCTGGATCTCTCGCAGGCTGGCCGAGTCGCCTTTGACATTTCGTCGACCGGCACTGCCCACGCGGGAAGCATCGGGATCTTCTTCGGCACCCCCAACGGTTGGTACGCACGCTTCTGGTGGTGGGGGGCCACCAACGACTGGACGCCCATGGTTTTCCCTCTCGAGGGCTGGAGCGAAGAGGGCAAGCCGGACGGCTGGGATAAGCTGACGAAGTTCCGCTTCTCCGTCTGGAGCGCCGGACCGGGCAAGGCTACATATAGACTGCGCAACCTGAGAGTCCTCGACCGCGACCCGGGGGAGAACTATCTCCGCAACGGAAGCTTTGAGATCACCGGCGCCGGCATGCCAATCGCCTGGGGGAGCGGGCATTGGGGTGTCGGGAGCATGCCGTGGGCGGCGGACATGGACCTGTGGCGGAGCCGGTGGAAGCTGGACACAGGGAGCGCGAAAGACGGCAAAACATCGCTGCTGATCGACAACCAGCAGGACCTCCCGATGCTCAGGGCCGTGTCCGCCTGGCACACCCCCCCTGGAAAGGAGGGCACGCTGACGCTCTCGGCGTGGATCCGGTCGGACACACAGGAGTTGCCCGTTGTAATGGAGTGCGGCGGGAAGAGCGTGCAGGTAAAGGCGGGTACTGATTGGGGGCAGTTCGCCCTGAAGGGCATACCGCGAGGCCAGCGGCTCACAGTCGTCATCGCCCCACAGGCTCGCGGAAAGATGTGGTTGGACGCCGTGCAGTTGCAGGCGCTGGATGAACCCACCCCCGAGTTCCACGCGGCCTTCACCGACGAGGCCACCGCCATGCGGGAGGCCCGTGTTGACTGGGGATTCCCGCGCCGAACACCCGAGGTTGCGGCTGGAAGAAGCGTTAGCGGCCCAGTCACCGAGACCCGCGTGGTCATCGATGAACACGGGCGCTTCACGGTGAATGGCCAGCCGTATGTGCAGCATTCTCTGGGGCTGGAGTTCGTGGAGGACTTGGCCATCCTGGACTTTGTCGCGCGCTCCGGGTTCAAGGACGTTTGCTGCCAGATCCATCCGAACGTTACTACGGAACGCCTCAAGGAGATCCTGGACCGCAGTGCTGCCGTGGGGATGCGGGTGATCCCCTGGCTGGACGGGCGAATGACCCGGCAACAGTTCATCGAGCACATCCAGACACTCAAGGACCATCCCGGCCTGCTGTGCTGGTATGTGTACGATGAGCCATCCGGAGACCGTTTCGCGGAAGCCGACGCGCGCTATCGCCTCGCGCGGGAGCTTGACCCGAACCACCCGGCGCTCATCAACTACCTGCCTGACAAGCTGACTGGTCATACCGGCGACATCTACTCCACCGACGTCTACCCTATCCCCCACTCGAACCCGATGAGCGCCATTTCCGCGGTACGATCCATGCGCGCGGATGCCCCGCCGACGCGGCCGGTGTGGATGTGGCTGCAGGGGACCGGCTACGCTTACTGGATGGACCGGGAGCCCACACCGCGCGAGCTCTCGTGCATGGTCTACGGGAGTTTGATCGAGGGCGCGCGGGGCATCTACTACTTCGCCCAGATACCGCGTACCAGGGAGTGTTTCGCCGAGATGCGAGCGATGTGCGTCGAGGTGGATGAGCTCTCACCGTTCCTGTACAGTCTGGAGGAAGCGCCTGAAGTCACAGCGGACAGTCCAGTCGTGCTCGCGCGAGCCTACCGGCATCAGGGCGTGACGCGAATTGTCGCTGTGAACACCGGGCATGAGCCGGTGCGGGCCAGGATCAATATGCCTGGAGTGGGAAGCAGGCTCCGAGTGGTGTTCGAAGACCGCGAGGTGGCGGCTGAAGACGGCGGCTGGTCGGACGACTTCGCGGGGTACGAAAGGCACGTCTACGAGGCTGATAGAGAGTAGATTGCTATGCTGGATACGCAGCGGCGGGGCCGCGTGAACACTCGGCCCCGCCGGCGAGATGCGCCGCGGTCTACTTGTATCCGGCCACGTTGCGGACATCCCACGTGTTGGCCGAGATCGAGCCGCTGGTGATGGGCAGCAAGTCGGCGATGATCAGCTGTTTGATGTCTCCCGGCTTGAGACTCGCCGTTCCTTGATCCCCCTCTCGGTTGAACTCCGAAAACTCAACCTTCACCAGGTCCCACTTGCCCCTGGTGTCCACCTGGCGCATTGCCCCGAAACGTCCCTTGTCCCGCTGTTCAGTCGCCAGGATCAGGGTCGCAGGCAAATCCGTCCGTATCTCGAAGCTGATGCCGCGAGCGCCGTCCAGAAGGTCCCGGGGCACAGTGCGAACGATACCGAAGATCTTATCAGGCGGGGTGACGTACTTGACCCGCAGGAACGGCTCGCTCCCGTCGTCGGGTGTCTGAGTTTTCAGACTCACGTCTTCGCCGCCCACAGCCATCCAGTGGATCGTGGGCGTTGAGCACGCGTCGAGCAGGTACTCATCAACATCCTCCGCCTGGATGTCCGGCTTTTCGGCCTCCTTCGAGCTGAGCACCACATCATCGAGCCAGATCATCGACTGCGCAGGCGGCGGATTGTAGATGGGCATGCCCGCTTTTTCCAGCACCCGAGCGAAAAGGCTGGCATCCGCGATAGCGAACAGGTTCACCTGATCGGGATCAAGCTTCCCATTTTCGTCCTTGCCGTCGTCACCCAACGCGAAGTCCTTGATGGACAGTTCGATCTCGTTCCACTGCCCCGCTTCGGACCAGAAAACGGACTGGTAGCTCGACTCGTCTTCCTCATTCAGGGCGACCATGAGTGGTGTCGAGAACGCAGTGGAAACGGCGAACCGAATGGTCTTCAGCTCCGGCAGGTTCGCGGGAAGCGGAACGAAAAACAGGCCGGGAATATCGCCCTCCTTGCCCTCGTCGGGCAGACGCTGCATGTACGTGAACTGCAGCGAGCCCTGGCCCCTGTAGACGGCATCGGCCTCCTGTGTGAGTGCGAGCTTGGCCTGCGGATCGAGCACCGACCAGTCTTCGAGGTCGGTCTCGAAGTCCCAGGACCTGAGAACCCCCTCGGCATCCTGAGCCATCACGGCACAGGCCAGCAGCATGACGACTGCAACAAAGAACAAGCGTTGTGCCATACTCGACGCCCTCCCCTGTAAACGGATCTTGTCCATCGTACCCGACGATAGCATAGACACATCGGTGCAGAGATTGGTTCGCCTGACCCTCGTGCTGCATCAGCGCTTCGCGGACCGGCGTACCACACAGCCCAGGTCCATGGGCCCGATCTCCACAGCGATCTCTGCAATCTCCCCATCGATTCCGGGAGTCAGCGGGGCGCCGTTCCAGACATCCTCAAACATGTCGCCCGGATTGTACGGCACACGGAGAATCGCCCCCCGGACAGTGCGGCCATTGGCATTGTACAGCGTCCAGACCGTCTCGTCCTCCGTGCTGAAACGGTTCGCGAAGACCCCAGCCTGTTCGGTCCGCACGAGCGCTTCCACGTCGTCCGAGCCGAATGCCGCTCGGTGCTCGCACTGGATGCCAATGGATTTGCGGTGAAACTCCAGGGAAGGCCCGTCCATCCCCGGAAGGCCCGGTTCCGCGACGCGCAGGGTCTCGCCGTTGAAGAATGGGAACTTGTGATTCCACCAGTTACCGGACCGCAGGGCAGTATAGTGAATGATATGAATCGGCTTGAAATGCGGGAACGCGAAGCGGGAGAGGTTGACGAAATGGGGCGCAATATCTCGCTCCGGCACGCTCCACAGGGCGTAGTATGTGAAAGACCCGTCGAGGACCTCGCGCATTACCTCGGCCGGCGGGTATTCGCTGAACAGGGCGACATCGGGGCCGACGCGCTCCCGGATTCGTCGCAGCATCTCGACTTCGCCGGCGTAGGGAATCTCGTAGCCATTGTGCCCGTGGTTCTTGGCGTGGCAAACCCAACGTCCGTCCGTCGCGCCATATTCGTCAATATACAGGACGCGATTGCCAAGGTCGGAGACGATGCGTCCGCAGGCTTCGGGGAAGTAGTCGCGCCAACCTGGCAGGTATGGACACTGGTTGTAGGCGTCGTAGGCAGGGATGAAATCAGGCCTCCCGTCAGGCTTGCGCATCGACCACTCTTCCGCATGCGCCCCGACGAATTCGCCCTTTGCGCTGCTCAGGTAGCCGTCGGTGTAAAGGCTGACTGCGACCCCGCTTTCCTGAAGGGCTTGGATGTTGCCCCGGAAGTAGTCCAGGCCGCCCACGGTGTCATCGTAGTGGGCGTAATCCCCCCAGTCTCCCCACTCTTCGGAGGCCGCCCAGCCGAACAGGTGGACCCAGTCACAGGGCCCTATGTAGCGGCGCATATTGTCCACGAGGCGCTGGATGTCCCCGCGCTTCTTCGGGTCGCGCGAATAGTCATAATGGGCATTCGCCGACAACATCGCGAAGGACTGCTGGAACCATTCCTTGCGCGCAGGCGGCCTGAACCAGGTTGCGAGCCAGTCCCTGTAGGCGCCGAAGATCGCACGCCAGTCACCGGGAAGCGCGATGAGTGCAGCCTCGGTCGCTTCGAATCGCGCGCCCGGGGCAAGATCGCGGCTCGGGTACTCGCACGACCACGCACCGCCTGTCTCACCTTTGGACAGACGGATGAAGTGGTGCTGCGCCAGGGTGTCGTGAGTCAGGCAAGCCAGCGCCAGCCCGGATCTTGGGTTGAAGAACCCGTCCATTTGGAGGGGGTGTGGTTCGCCCAGGGGGTCACGAAAGTCTCGATCCTGGTTGCTGAAAATCCCGCCGCGCCTGCCGGACAGATACCAGGTCCCCGCGACATCACCCATCACGACATCGCGCAGCACCGGGAACTCCACATCCGCGGTGATCTCCCGTTGGCCACGGTTCTCCAGTGACATGCGCAGGAGCAGTTCGCCCGGCTTACCGGGGAGGCAGGTCACAGTTGCGGCGAGACCGGTCTCCGTATGCAGGAGGTTCCAGGACTGCCCACCATCGAGGGGCTCGCGCGACTTGACAGTCCACGAGTACGCGGGGAGTTCGCGGCCGTCGATGCGCACGGTGAACAGCGGCCCTCTGCCCACCGAAAGCAGGTTCTCAGCCGCGGGTAGAGTGAGAGAGCCCCACGTGAGCCCCCGAATCGTCTCGAACTCCGCGCACAGCGGACCTGATGTCACAGCGCCCGCAGGGGTGGTGTTCGGCACAGGCACCGGAAGTTCCGCGCGGGCTTCCGGATAATGAAGGACGGCCCAGTCGGGTTCGGTAACGCGCGGCTCACCGGTGTACATGGTGGCGGCGAGGATCGAGAACGAGGCCGTCTGCATCCGGTCCTTCAGAGCAAGGCTCACGGGTGTGCGGGATGGGTCGGGATGCACGACGCTCAGGCTCAAGCCGCGGCGCAGACCCCATCGCGCCATGGAGACATCCAGCGGCAGAATGCGGTCGATCGTGCCGTCGGAGTAGCGCACTTCGCAGAAGACCTTCTCGGGAACGTCGAGCCATTCCTGGGGCTGCGGGTGCATTGGGTCCAGGCCCCAGGGCTCCGTCGCCGGCGCGGTGTTTGCCGTAAGCAGGTAGACCTCACGTACCCCGGGGGGCAGGTCAAAGCTGACCTCACCCAAGTCTCCGGTGCCGGTTTGGCGCGCGTCGTTGATGGCTCCCGGCACGGCGAACGGGATGCCCTCCACGAGAACGTTCGGGGAAGAGAACCAGCCTTCCAGCGACAACCGCGAGGGCATCAGCCCGGCGACCTTCCCGCCGCGCACATCCACCGGGCGCGCGGTGAAGCCGTCCTTGCCGTCTGGCCACGGGGAGTCCAGCGCGGCAAACTGCAAGACTTCGGACACCGCCCGCGGGACGGGTCGCGAACTGAAGGTCACGGGGCCCAGTTCCAGCCGGGCGGAAGCGCTCTCGCTCTCGAGGCCCACGGCTAGATATTTCGCGGTGAACCTCTCGCCGATTTTGGTTGCAAACTCATGCCACGCGCCGTCCGCGGACAAGTCCCGGGCGAAGCAGGGAATTGTGCGGCTCCCGCCGCTTCCGCCCTCGTCTTCGCCCAGCCAGATGGCGTAGACCGAGGGATCGACGCGGCCCGTGATGCGGTAGCGGAAAGAGATGAAAGGCAGCGCGCCCAGGTCCACGGGATCCGGCAGTTGCAGAAGCCAACGCATGCCCTTGCCCCGCCCGGCGAGGTCGAAAGTGGCAACTTCGCCGTTCATGGAGAATGCATGCGCATCGGTAGCGTTGGTGGTCCAGCCCGGACGCGGTTCGGGCCGATTCGGGTCATCCCAGAGCACGACTGTCTTTGCCAGAGCCGTCTTCGGCGGCGGAGAGGCCAGGTCGGCGCCCTCGGGCAGCTCATCAGCGAAACGGATCCAGTCGATTTCAAGCTCCGCCTTGCCGCCGGCATCAGCGATGAGCTTCACAGCCAATCCGTATGTGGGTTCTGCCGGCTCAATGGGCATCAGGTCCACGGCGAGGGTATGCCACTGACCGTCCGCCTTCACTTCGCGGGCACTCGCGTAGCGCTTCCCGCCGACGGTGCCCTCCTGCCCGTGGAGGAAGTAGTTGTCCACGTTCGTATTGGCTCCGCTGGCTCGATACCGCACCAGAACGTACCGCTCGTCGCCGCTGACATTGTGTCCGACGAGGCTCAGGAGCCAGGGGAGCTCGGCGTTGGCGCCGCCGACGCTGAAGACCAGCTTGTCGTCGCGGCTGGCGATAGAATGGCTCTCAGGCTGCTTCTGCACCCACCCGGTCATGGGCTTCCAGGCGGCGGCTGACGAGCCGTCGATGAGCACTTCCGCGGAGGCCAGTACCGGCATGAGTGCGATGGAAACGCACAGACCCAGCATGGATCGAGGCATTGGGAACTCCGTGATGTTCAGGTTCGGTGTCATGGACGCGGTATTTCCGGCGCGTTTGCGCATTGCGGCGGCACGGGCAGCCAGGTGAGGGCGGGGTCCGGAATAGCCCGCAGTTCCTCTTCGCCGCGGTACGGACAGTTGGCGTCCACCCAGGCGATGAGGCGCCGAAGGCTCTCCGTATCCACTTTCAGGCGAGGGTGCGCAGCGTCTTCCCCGCGCGCGATGCGTATGAGCCGGCTGGTGTAAGACAGGCTGGTCATGGGACGGATAGTTCCGTAACTCGCCGGGTCGCTCTGCTCATAGTTCTCGCACATGATCGCGCCCGCAATCCCCGGCTTTCCGACATTCGGCGCGCCACTGTAATTTGCCCAGCCCACCAGTGTGGGATAGGGCTCTTTATAGAATTGGAACCCCGGACGCAACGTCAGGTCCAGTTTCCCGCGGGCCTTACCGTCGCGCTGGTGACAGGCGCCGCAGTACCGGTCCAGGACAGGCTGAACGAGACGCTCGTAATTGATGGTGGTGGCTCCCCAGGGCGGCGCCTCAATGTCGCGAGGCGCCGACTGCATAGCCAGGCCGCGCTTCACAGGAGGTGCGACGCTGTGCAGTTCGTGGCACCCCACACACCCACGCACTTCGCCCGGCAACACCCCGGTGAAGCTGCGCATGGTGTGTAAGGCCCGAAAGTCCGCGTCCAGCAACTGGAAATGCAGGGCTTTGCCCGCAGGAGCCCGGAAGTGCACTGAGCCGTCGGGCTCAATCGGGACCGTTCCGAGAATGCGCTTGGGTCCGTCATCCTGAAGGATGGAGATGCCGGGCCCTGAGAAGCGGGAGTCCCGGGTCCAGGTGGAGCAGGTCTTCGAGTCCATCTGGATCACGCGCAGGTACCGGACGAGATCGCGGGGCAGATCCGGCACGCCCTGCAGTACGTCGGAGCTGAAGAAGATCCCGGGATCGGCAGGCTTGCGATGCGGTCCAGTCCCAGGCCACTTGACGCGGTCGGTATGCACCGGAGGCGCCTGCCGTGGCTTCACGGGCATGGCGTACCAGATGTTGTGCGCGCCCTCGTAGATAAGCTCGCGGTTCCCGTGCACATCCATGAGATACAGGCGGAACTTTCCATCCGGGCGGCTGGCCGACACCAGGAAGTCTTCCTCGGACAACGGGTAGGGGCTCTTGTAAGCCGTATATGCCCCGGACGGGTGGTAATCCGCGGCCTCACCTGGGTCAACCGGCGGCGCGCCACATTCGGGCCAGGGCATGTCGCGAGTGACCTTGGTAAGACCGTCCGGGAAGTTGAACCCTTTGCGCGGGTCGATAATGCCTACGCTCCCCGCGAACCAGTTGTGATGCGCCAGGCCCGTGAACATGACCCGCGGGCTGCCGGGAATCGCGCGCGGTTCGGCGAGGTGATCCGGCCAGACGCTCTGGTTGCCCCAGAACGCGGTGGTCCCCGTTCCGTCCTGGTTCGTCGCCCAGAGGCTCTGGATACGCCAGAGGGCCTTGTCGGTGTACTCCCACCGCGAGTAGATCACGCGGCCATCGTGCAGGAGCGACGGGCACCAGTCGGGCTCATTGCCCTGGCTGATGAGGTAGATGTCGCTGCCATCAGCTTCGCACCGAGCAAGAACATAGGAGTACGTGTAGGGCATGCAGCGAACGTAGGTGTTGCAGCGCGTGGACGTGAAGATGATATGGCCGTCTGGCAGATAGATGGGATCCAGGTCGTCATAGGGTCCGTCCGTGAGCTTGCGCAGGCCGGAACCGTCGACATTGATCTCGTACAGGTGGAAGGCCGGGCCGTTGTGGGGCTTGTAGCAGAAAAGCACGCGAGTGGCATCGAAGGACAGGTCCGGCCGCCAGAATGCGCCGGGCACATCGGGCGCCAGCTTGCGCAACGAGCCTCCGGGATGAAGGCCCGTGAGCACCAGCAGCCTGCCTCCGGGCATGGCCATCATACCGTTGCGGTGCCGAGCCTCGTGAGGCCATTCAGCGCCCTGCGGGTAGGGCTGGTCGATGAAGAGCACAGACTCGAAGTCCAGCACGGGATTCGCGAAGGCGATCTCGCGCTTTGCGCGACGCACCTCAAGATACAGGTGCCGGGCCTCGGAACCGTTGGCGTCCGCAACTGCCCCGATCTGCTCTTCGAGTTGGGCCAGTCGCGCCAGCAGAGCGGACAGATCAGGGCAGCCGGGCATCGCGCGGATCCTCGTCGCAAGTGCCCGTGCCCAGCCGATTTCCTCCAGCGCACGGTCGCGGAAGGGCACTCCTTCGGCCTGGAAAAGCCAATCGCGCTCCAAGGCTTCACGGGCCTCCGCCACGGTGAGGGTCCGTGTCTCCGGTTCGGTCGGGTTCGCCACAAATGGCGCCACCGGGTGCGGGATGCCCTCACGGGCCAGGCGCTCCGCAAGCCCTGCCGGGATGCCCTCGAAGGAGCCCCAGGACTCGCGCGGAAGACCGGTAGGCGTCTGCAAAGCATCCTGGGATGCCCAGGTGCCGGACCAGCCCGCATCCGGCGCTTCGACGCCTGTCAACACCGCGCACAGGCGCGATGTCGGGTCCGCCACAAGGAGGCCACCGGTGCGGCGGTCGAGGATACTGTAGTCGCCGTCGTGGGTATGAGCCGCTTCCAGGTTGCCATAGACCGTGAGTTTCACATCTTCGAGCTTCCTGTCAGAGCGGTTGGCGAGAGTGAAGCGTACGCGCACCAGCGACTCCGGGCCGGCGGCGGCGTCGATAGTGATCGCCAGGAGTCCGTCTGCGCTTTCGGTCCGGCAGCGCAAGCGAGTCTCGGAGAGGGCCACGGCGGGTTCGGCCACGCGCAGGTTTTCCTCGGCGCGGTCGCCCCGGGCGATGATGGTTCCTGCCCGGCGGGGCTCTCCCGAGGTATAGTGGGCGAAGTAGCCGAAGCGACTTAGCTGTCCCCCGGCGGGACAAGCCAGGGCTTGCCTGCGACCCTCCCAGTAGAAGGAACCCGCATCATTCAGCGCGAAGTCCGTGACGCCGCTGGAAATCCAGATCACATCGCCTGCCTGCTTCGCGGCAGGTCTGCCGTCCGCAGGCAGGTCAGCCTCCTTGCGAACACGCTGGAGGCGGCTGACCAGGGCCTCCAAGTCGGCATCCCAGGCCAGAATTGCCGTCCGGGAGCGCGACTCACCGACCGGTATGTCGCCAAGGTGCCAGGTGAGCACACCATCCACATTGCCGATGGATTCCAGGCCGGCAGCGAGAAGTGCCGCGGGGACCAGGATAGCCGCGAGGATCGACAGGGTGCGTGCGACAGATGTCATGTGCCTTCGGTCCTCTGTCAGGGTTTGCACTTGTTGCACGGCTTCAGCCAGAGGCTGTCTTCGGCTTCTCCCTTGTCCACTTCCATGGGAGGGCCCGCGAGATACGGGCATCCCTGGCGATGGTAGAAGGAGCGCCCCGCCACATAGTATACCGTGTCGGAAGGTCCCAGTGGGGGCAGGCCCCGGAACTTGGCCATCGGGTCGCCGGACTGAGTCATTGTCACTGCGGCGGGTTGCTGAGATGCGGGGATGTCGGACCGCTGAGGCGGGAAGATCATCCTCCAGGCCACGAACGTCAGCGCCAGCGCAGCCAGCACGAACACGCCGGTGATGATGGGCCCGAAGGCCGCACTGACGCGCGGAGACTTCGAGGCCGGCAATGGCCGAGCAGCCTCCTGCACCGGAGGGGCATGGATGGCGGTTGTGGCCGCTTCTCCCCCACAGCGCGTGCACTCCTCTTCTCCGGGCGCCATCCAGCAGCCGCAGACCGGGCAGTCGTGACCGTCCTGGGACCCTTCCTGCAGATGCTCTTCATCGTCACGGCCGAAAGTGGAGGGCAGCGGCAAGTCCTCCATGGCCGGCGGCGCATCCCACTGCAGGCGGTCGATCTTGGCCAGCTCAATCTGCGCCCGACGGTAGCCCGGGTCGAGATGCAGCGCTCGTTCCTGGGCCTCGCGGGCTTCCTCGAGCCTTCCCAGTTTGCGCAGCGCCATGCCCCAGTTGCACCACGTGCGCGCTCGGGTGGACGCAAGCCGTGTCGTCTGGAATGCCACCCGCTCCACGGCGTTGTAGTCCTGAAGCTCGAAGTACGCGAGGCCCAGCGCCTCGAGAGCATTCAGATCATCGGGGTTCCGAGCCAGCTTGTCGTTGAGGATGTCGATGGCCTGTGAGTACCGTTTCCGCGCAATCAACTCGCGCGCCATCGCCACCGTCGAGTGCGCCGCCGGCATGATCTCACCGTGTTCTTGGCATGGTAGTGGCTATCGCCCGCGGAACCCACGGACGCCGAAATCCTCCCCCCAGGGGTCGGCGTCGGGCACTCCGGAGCGATCAATCAGGTCAGCCATACGCTCTCGGTATTCATACAGTGCGGCCGGGTCGTGTGAATACTTCGCCATGTTTTCCACCAGCGAGTCAGGGACCACGAGCGCCTCTTCTGCCTGTTTCAGCCAGTCGCGCTCACCCGGGCTCAGAATTCCCTCGCGCGCCTTGTACTGGCGAATAATCTCCTCGAGAATGCAAGCGTAGGCGTAGTCTTCCATGCCGTCGCGGTAGTTCTCGAGGCGAACCGTTGGCACCGGTTTGCCTCCCGGTCCGGCGCAGGTGAGGCTACCGTCCCCGTGGTATGTCGTCCAGCTCACCGGGTTCCAGGCAGTGAAGGGCCCGGACTCGATTGGCTTGTTGTCATTCCAGATGCTGATGAGATAATACAGAAATCCGTCCGGGCGGTACTTCGCAGTCATAGCGCCCATGAGCAAGCGCGACTCTATAGCCGCATACTCTACGAACCAGTTGGCATAGGGATTGTGCGGACCGCAGCAGATGTACCACCAGACATACTTGCCCGCAGCCCGCGCGTCTTCGGCAAGCTCCGGGATGAATCTTGGGGTGAGCGGGCACCAGGCATCGATGGTCTTGACCTCGGATTCCAGCCCATAGGAGTGGTCGTAGCTCGTGGTCATGAGCAGGACTTCCGGGAAGGCCTTGCGGAGGGCCTGCGCTGACCGCTCCAGGAGGCCGAACTGCTCCTTGGGCCGCTCGTCAAAGCCGTAGATGTACGCGTGGTCAAGCAGACCCAGCTCCTTCGCCTTCTCATAGGCTGGACGCAGGCGTGCTACAGTGTCGGCGATGGCCTTGTCGAAGCCCTCTTCAGTCGTGCCCGCATTGAACACGTTCCCCAGGTTAAAGGCGCACAGGCGGCCCTGGTTATGCAGGTACTGGATCACGTCCCAATCCGGCGGGCCGCTACGGTAGAGACTGTCGTAGTCGATATAGTAGTCGGCCAGGAAGTCCGCCCAGACAAGTTTCATGTGCGGCCAGTTCTCCACGCCGCCCATTTGTGCGGGGCGTTCGCCGAAAGTGATGGCGGTGGGCAACGGCGTCTGATCCGGAAGGGTGAAGTTACGGACGCGCAGTTCGAGGTCCAGCGTCACAGGTTCCGCGTTGGCGGCAGAGACCGTCAATGTACCTCGGTACAGCCCCGGCGTCTGGTCCTTGCCGGCCTTGGCGCGGACCCAGAAGGTCTGCAGGTCACCTTCGGCGATGTCGACCGGCCCCAGGAAGTCCAGGATCGGGTCTGGCCACCAGCCCACGTAAGGGACAGTGTATGGAGGCCGGTTCTTCGTCTCCACGTAGCCGACCACATCGCAGTCGATGGCCTCTGCCGGGAAGACGGCACCATCCTCAGACTTGAGGTCCGTCACCGAGACGGAGACTTCCTTGAGACCGTCTTTGCGAGGCATGACCGCGATCTGAAGGCTTTCCTTCTCATTGCGCGCAAGGCTCAGGGAGGCCTTCGTTGTCACGTTCAGGGAGAAGGGCATGTCGCGCGGGAGGATCTTCTCCATGGACGTGGCCAGCCCCACGAGCATCGGACCACCACCGGGGAACGTGCGGTCGAAGTCGCGCTCGAAGGTGAGCACGGACCTGAGCCGGTCGGGCGAACTCAGAAGTGCTTCCAGTTCCGAACGCAGCTGATCCACGTCCTCTACCGTCAGCCCCTCAGATGCCAGCGCAGTGCGGGTCGCGGATATGCGGGAGTTCAGCAGCGCCATGTGCGCCTGTAGCCGGGCCTTGCTCGCGGGAGTATCCGCAATCGCCGCCAGTTCCATCGCCGCTTTGCCAAGAGCGGACGTTGGCTCCACCAGCCCGGCAAGCGCAAGACCAGCCAGTTCCCGGGCGAAACTGGACGGGATCGGCGGGGGCTCCTCACCCGGCTTGAGAAGCGTGAAATTGTCCAGGTACAGACCGACTTCATCTTCCGGGCGCTGGGAGAAGAGGTGGATGATGGAGATGCCCGAGCGATCCACCTTCTCCGGCATGTCCGTTAGGGGGACCACGTAGCGCTTGAAGCCGCAGGACGGCAACTCGAAGCGGTAGCTGAAGGCCTCGCGGAACGGGATCTTGCTGTCGGAGATGAACATGGACAGGAAGGGCCGCTTCTCGCCGGTGTTTGTGATGTCGATGAGCAGGCGATCATACGCCCTCCAGTCGGCCATGGGCGGTTTGGCTTCGAAAGCCGGCCATTGCTCCATGCCCTCTTTCCACGCGGGGGTGGAGAAGAACATGGAATGCCGGCCCGAGGTGGCGAAGGATGTGCTCTGGACCAGCTTGTCCTGAGCCGCGTTGCGCAGGCTCCAGGCGGCCACGTCGGCCTCGTTCTCGAAGTCGAACAGCACATCCAGCGCATGGGCGGAGACGCAGCCCAAACAGGCGAGAAGCGCAGTGCCGAGGACGATCTTCATGTCCATTACCTTTCTACGGCAAGCTTTACAGATTTCCACAGTCCGCCGGCGAGGCTCAGGTTGTGAATGCGCACGGCAATCGTGTTCGGCCGGCCAGGGAGGAGTTTCCCGGTGACGTCGATGGAAAAACGCTTGTCCCAGCCGAGGTCGGGGGCGAGCTTGTGCTGCCCTGCGCGCGCGCCATTGACCCAGACCTCTGCCTGCTCATCGGCCGCGCCGAACCAGAGCTTCAGGCGCTTGTCCCGGGGCAGGTCAAACAGGGGCGCGGTCCAATCGAGACGGTACCAGGCATAGCCGGTGTAGCGCAGATCCTGCTCGTCCCAGAACTTGCCGATCTCCATAGTCCCCCAACCGTCCGGCGAGATGCCCGGCTTGAACCAACCGTGTTTCACCCCGACATTGCCCGGATCGGTGCGGAACCGCCAGACTTTGGGCAGATCGGCGATGAACTCGTACTTGCCTTCCAGGTCGCCGAACGTGGCCTCATCGTCGTATCCGGGCTGCGTGGAGGCCTTGGGTGGCGGCGGCGCCGGGACGTCCCTGATAGTGCGCCCCACATACGCGGCATCGTTGATCTCGTGGGGCAGGCGCGATCTCCGCAAGGCTCGCTGATAGGCGGCCGGAAGGTCTTGCCGGGTCCACCAGCGCGGACATTCCGTGTAGATCCACACGTACCGGTCGGTGACATTCAGCCCGCAGAAGACCGAGTATTCGAACTCCTCGGGTGTAAAGAAGTTCTTGCTGAAGTCATCCGTGTGCCACCCGTAGCTGCGCCACGCCGCGTCCATCCAGATTCCGAAGCCGACTTCGATGTGCTTCTTGTATTTCGCGGGATTGGCCACCAGGGGCAGGACGCCCTCGCGCACCGAGCGGTAGCCGTTCACGAACTGCTGGTGAGTGCGGAAAGTGTAGGCGCCCTCGTATGCGTCCACGATTACGGTCTTCGGCGCGGCAGCCTGGAACATGCCGTCCAGGAAGCCACGAAGCAGGCCGTACGGCCGCTTGTCGGCATCATCAACGCCGCCCGTAATCCCGTAGCCGTAGGTGAGCAGCACCACGATGTCCGGGTACTCCGAGTTGATCGCCCGCATGAATCGGGCGCCGCAGTCAGCGACCCTTTCCATGTACTCAGCGAAGCTGCGTGTCTCGCAGTGTGCCTGCTTCGCGTAGGTCCACAGCGGCTCATTGTAGATCTCGATGTCGAACATGAAGCCCTTGCAGCCACCCTCGCGGGCGACCCTCGCGGCCACCCGAGCGTTGTTGAGGACCGCGTCGAAAGCCTTGTCGTCGAACCAGTCCACGTTCCCCGGGCAGACGTTGAACCGCAGGAAATTGTCGGTGAGCTTCTCGAACAGGCACGCCTGCAGGTCCTCAATGTTCGAAGCGAACTCCTCATACTTGAACACCGTGGAACTCCAGCAGGTCCACGCGAAGTTCACGGGCTTGCCCTCATGCACGGGCATGGCGTGGAAGATCACGCCATCGAAACCCATGTTGTCCATGCGCTCCTGGTTGGCACGCATGAAGGCGGGGTCGGGCTCGTCCCAGCCCCACTCGATGATCTTCGTGTGCCGGCCTGTAGGTACGGGAGCGGCGAGAGCGGCAGAGATCGATAGCAGACACAGGCAGATCTGGAGACAGCGCATGTGTGGTCAGCTCCTATGAATGGCGAGACCAAGGACAGGAGGCAACGTGCGGCCTCACCCCTGCGCGACGAGTCGATGCCCTCTCCTCTCTCCGTCGCGGTAAAGCTGCTCCGGATGAGGAGACCAAGACAACGACAATGGCCGGCGGGCCAAAGGTGCCCGCCCCAGGAACGATGAAACGCGGCCGCCTACCGTTCAAGCTCCAGCCGCCAGGAGTCGTTCATCAGCGGCCAGGAATTGCCCGCAACGACCCACAGATAGCCGTCGAAATCATAGACGGTTGCTTCGTGGCGCGGGCTCCAAACCGGCTCGGACTTGAACTCGTACCAGTTTTTCCCATCGGCCGTGTACCAGACGTCGCCCAGGTTGTGAGCCTCGGCATTGCGATAGCCGCCGATAAGCCACATGTAGCCCGCGTGGACCTTGCAGATCGACCACATGCGCGTGGGCCAGGGCGCCTTCTCCAATACGCACTCCCAGTTCACCCCGTCCTCCGAGCACCAGACGTCATTCATGGTGGTGATGGTCTTGTAGCCCTTCTCGGGCGGGTTGTTCTCCCGGCCGACGGCGCCGGCCATGACCCACAGCTTGTCCTTGAACACGGTGACCGCTGTGGCGTAGCGCTTCTCGAAGGGTACGTTGTCGTTCACGCAGGTCCAGTTCTTGCCGTCCGAAGTCCGCCAGACGTCGGCTCCGCTCCCAAGCTGCCAAAGCTCGTCCTTGAACACCACCAGTTCGCCGTACCCGCGCACGCCGAAGGGAGTCTTCTCGCACACCTGGGTCCAGTTGATGCCGTCAGGGGAGTTCCAGACGCTGCCCTTCACCGCCCAGACCTTACCCTTGTAGACGGCCATTTCACTGTAGCCGTCATACGGCGTAGCATCGCTGATCTTGGTCCAGACCATACCGTCGGAAGAGTTCCACAGATCGCGGATGAGCACATTGCCGTTGTGGTAGGCGTTGCTGATCCACATCTTGCCATTGAGGACGAAGTCCTCGGCGGTGTCGCGGGGGCTGAAGTCCGTGTGTTCGGCCATGCGCACCCACCGACCCTTGAGGGGACCTTGGGTAGTGTTGCCGTCCTGACAGTGCGCGACGACCAGAAGGAGCAGCACAAGAACGATGGCAAGCAACACGCTGGGCATGCGGGCACCTCGATACGATGATCTCGGCGACAAAAGGTCGCTGACTTTTCCGAGGGTATGTTCGCCCGAGGCAGGCCCGAATCCTGTGCAGGGGGAATAGAGTGACGATGATTCCGCGATTGGACGCGAATGGCCCTCATGGAGTGTGATTCGGATGATGAGACAGACCACCCCTTTTGCGATTGGGCTGGTGACCCTGATGGCGAGCGTGCTTCCGTCCTGCGCCGCTGAGTACCTGCCCGACCTGATCTCCAAGTACCAGACCTGGGACGCCGCCTACAATGATGGAAAAGGCAACTCGGCCGCCACGACATCCGGCGGGCTCGGTTGGGGCGAGGCCAGTTTCCTGCGCGACTATGTCTACTGCCTGCGAGTAACCCGCGACCCGTACTGGGCTGACAAGATCGTGGACCATGTCGATCGCATGGTGGGCAACCTCAAGCCCAACGCTGAAGGATACCTGGCGTGGGATGACCCCGCTTACTCGGTGAGCATCATCGAGACACAGCCCGCAGGCAATGTGGGGGAAGCAAAGATCGAGCCCGCGCTGCAGCGGGTGAACAAGCGCGAGGGGGTACCGGACGCCACGGGCCACAGGTATGAGATCAGTGTGCCTGATGCCGGGAAGCTGGTGGTGCGAGACGTTGATGAGGGCAAGGTGATCGCGGAGGCGCCTGTCACCGACAAGATGGGGATTCCGGGAATCGAGCCGGGGAAGCTGACCCTGACCGGCACGCCGCCCGTGGGCGCAAAGTGGATAGTTGAGACCACTGCCCCCGCCCGGTGCGAGTACCAGGTGCATGACGGGATGGTAACCCACCGCATCGCGCAGTTCATCGAGTTAGTGCTGGCCGACCCGGAGCTGAATGCGGCCTACGGGGACAAGGCCCGAGAGTACCTGGCGCTCCTGGACCGGCATTTCCTGCGAAAGTGGGAATCGACGTGGGTGGACCTGCCCGGCGGAGCGGGTCTGTACAAGTTTACGGACAATCCTACCCAGCGCTTCCCGGGTTACAGCCTGCCTCACAACCAGTACCTCGCGCTGGCCCGAACCTGGCTGGTGCTCAAGGACATCCCCGGGTACGAGGGCGCGGACCTTTGCCTGAGACGGGCCACGGCAATGGCCACATACTTCAAGCAGAACCTGCGATTAGTGGGCCATGCGTACGAGTGGAACTACTGGGACCCGCTACCCCACGAAGAGGGCGTGCGCCGCAGTGTTGAGGACTACAGCCACGCGACCATCGACGTCGGGTTCGCCATCGAAGCCGCCGGGCGCAACGTGGTCTTCGATGCAACGGACCTCACCCGTTTCGCGTCGACCTACGTTGACGTGATGTGGAATCAGAACCGGGAACATCCGCGCTTTGGCGCGCGGGTGAATACCAACGTGGGTGACAAGGTTGCCTGGGCCGACTGGATCGAGCTGGGCGTCAAGGACGAGCGGGCCTGGGAGCTTGCCCAGTTGCTGTTCCTGGACCTGCAGCGACAGATATCCATGTGTCCCACCATCTGTGAGATCATCCGCCAGCGCGACGGGGTCCCGCCTGAAGACCTGCCCGTGTTCCGCGAGGGCACAAAGATGCTGAGCAACTTGCTGAGCGCCGAACTGCCCAATGCCGGCTTCGAAATTGGCACGAAAGACAGCCCGTTCATGTGGCAGTGCGGAGTCTGGAGTGAAGGCGGTGAGGGCTCCCTGTTCGAGCGCGTCCAGCCCGGTCACACCGGCGATTGGGCACTGATGATGACCGGGCGCGGTACCAGAGTGAACCAGGTAGCCCAGAGCCGGCGCTTCCGAGTTGAGGGGAAGACGCGGGTGAGGGTGAGGGCATGGTACAGAACGGAGGAGACGCCGGCGCCGGTCTTCTCGCTGATGAGTTATGATGCGAAGGGTGAGCGGCTGCAGTATGATTACTCGCCGAAGTTCGCGCCGACCCAGGACTGGGCTCTCGCGGAACACGAGTTCGCGCTGAAGGAAGGAGCCACGAGCGCCGAGGTGCTCCTTCGTAACGGCGCGGTGGGAACGGTCTACTATGATGACGTTCAGATTGAAAGGCTTGACGACGAGTAGGGCTTGGGAAGGTCGTGCCGGCTGCGCGGGGAATACGTGGTCTTCGCTCGAATGTCGGCAGGCGCATGCAAGGGAGGACTGCAATGCCAACGAAGCTTGCCATTGACGGCGGCTCACCGGTCGTGCCCGAGGGCATGATCAAGAGCTGGCCGGTGATCACCGACGCGGACCGCGAGGCGCTGGTTTCGGTGCTGGATAGCGGCCATCTGCACGGAACCAGCGCACCACTGGCCACCGAGCTCCAGAGGCGCTGGGCCGAGTACTGCGGGACGAAATACGCTATCGTCACCAGCAGCGGCACTGGAGCGCTGCACATGTCGCTGATGGCAGCCGGAGTGATGCCCGGCGACGAGGTAATCGTTCCCGCTTTCACGTACTGGGCCACAGTGGTCCCGGTGGTGCAGCAGAGCGGCATCCCGATCTTCGCGGACATCGATCCGGAGACGTACACCCTGGACCCGGCGAAAATCGAGGAGCGCATCACCGATCATACGAAAGCGATCCTGCCGGCGCATATCCATGGTATGCCGGCAGATATGGACCCCATCAATGAGATCGCCCGCAAGCACGGACTGGTTGTAATTGAGGACGCCTGCCAGGCCCACGGGGCCATGTACAAGGGGCACAAGACCGGCTCTCTGGGCGATGTGGCGGGGTTCAGCTGCAACCGTTCCAAGTGCCTGTCCGGCGGCGAGGGCGGGCTCGTGACGACCAGCCACGATGATTTCGCCGCTGTAGCCGACCGCTGCCGAGTCGTCGGCCCCATCCCGCAGACCACGCGTGACCCGATCTACGCGCTGGGCTGGGGATACCGGCCCCATGAGTTCGTGAACGCCTTCATCCTGAGCCAGCTCGACCGCCTCGACGAGTACAACGGCATCCGTAGAAAGTATGCGGCGTATATCACGCAGGAGTTGGCGAAAATACCCGGATTTGAGGGGCCCGTCACTCCGGACTGGGCGGATCCGTGCTACTTCTGCTATGTGGTAACATTCAGGCCCGATCAACTAGGGCTGGATTGCACGGCGCAGGAGTGGAAAGAAGCGTGCAAGAGGGCCCTTGCCGCCGAGGGCATGGGGCTGGGGAACTGGCAGTATGAGCCGGTGCCGGGCATGAGCGTATTCCGTGACAAGGTGGGTTTCGGCAAGGGACACCCCTGGAGCAGCCCATTCGCCCGGCAGGACGTGGTTTACGACCCCGAGGAATACCCGGCCGCGAAGGAGTTCATCAGCAGTCACGCCTATCTGGGCGGCGTCTACCCTCCCAACGGCATGGACCTGATGGAGCTGTACGTGCAGGGCTTTCAGAAGATCAGCGAGAACGCGCAGCGGGTTCTCGAATCCGCGCGCGAACAGGGATAGGAGCCTAAGATGAAGCTTGGTTTCATGATCTATTCGCTCAGCCGGTCGCTTGCAGATGGTACGCTGACAGTCCCCAGCGCTCTGGCGCTCATGAAGGACTGTGGCGTGGAGGGCGTAGACATCACCGACGGGCACGTCACCGGATACACGGCGGCGGAAGTGCGTAAGATGGCGGAGGATGCGGGAATCGCGGTCTCAGCGTGGATCGGCGGGGGCAATCTGACCACCAATGACCCGGAGATCCGCAAAGCATCGCTGGATACCATCCGCGCGCTCATTGACAAGTCTGCGGAAGCGGGCACCCGGAACCTGCTGGTCACAACCGGTGGCTGCGCGCCCGATCAGGACAAGGCCGAGGGCCGGCGCAATGTGGCAGCCGGGCTTGCGGAAGTACTGCCGGTGGCGAAAGCGGCCGGGGTTGTGCTGTCCATCGAGGACTTCGGCAGCCCGGTTGCGCCGTACCAGAACTCGGCCGAATGCATGGAGACCTGCGAGCTTGCCGGCCCGGACCTGATGATGACCTATGATTCCGGCAACATGGTTATGGCCGACGAGGACCCCGTGGAGTTCCTCCTGGCAGTCAAGAGCCGACTGGCCCATGCCCATGCAAAGGATTGGGAATTGCTGCCGCCGGACGCCGAACGCGGGCTCACCTCCCGGGCAGGAAAAAAGTATATCGGCACGGTCGTGGGCGCCGGGGTGCTGGACTACCCGGCGATCATCCGTACGCTCAAGACCCTGAACTACACGGGCTACCTGTCCTTCGAATATGAAGGCACAGGCGACCCGGTGCAGGCTGCACGCGAAGGCACGGCATATCTGCGCGATCTCATGGCAGACTGACTCGCGGCTTGCCAACCGGACAAGGCGCCCCGCGAGGAATCGCGGGGCGCCTGCATTGGGGCCAGTGTCAAGAGTCTGCGTCACGGGGGCGATCGGATTGGCAGGCGATCTGAGGGGGTAAAAGGATGTTTCAGCCCACATTACACTCAGGAAAGGCAACCATGAAACGCAGGCCTCTCGCCGGCTTCACACTCATCGAACTCCTGGTCGTCATCGCGATCATCGCGATCCTGGCAGCCATTCTCTTCCCGGTTTTCGCGCGAGCGCGGGAGAAAGCCCGGCAGAGTTCCTGCCTGTCCAACCTGAAGCAGATCACCCTCTCGCTACTCATGTACGCCGACGACTGGGACGAGACCCTTCCCTACTACCAGCGGCCGTGGGGCTACGCGTGGTACGACGACATCATCCCGTACATGAAGAACCGGCAGATTCTCGTCTGCCCCAGCAAGACCGACTGGAACCCCAGTGCCCCCACCCACAAGACGGGGTACGGTCTCAACGAAACCGTCTTCCCTTCGGGCAATGGCTCGCCGTGGCCGGTCCCGCCGATACCGCTGAGCGCCATCCAGAGCCCATCGGAGACCATCGCAGGAGCCGACAAGAACCAGGGGAATGTGTACATCGTCGGGCTGTCTTTCTCGGGTTCGACTGCCTGGCCGTACAATGTGGACACCCGACACAATGACGGCGCGAACTTTGCCTTCATGGACGGGCATGCCAAGTCCATGAGTAAGGGGGGCACGTGGTCGACGAGCAACACCATGTGGGACCTGTACTGATCGTTATGGGCGGCGGATGCCAAAGGGCCCCCGAGTGATGACCGGGGGCCCTTGCATTGCCACTGTCCAATCGCGCTCAGATTTCGGCCAGGAGTTTCTTCACGTACTCCAGGTCCAGCCGGGTCTGCTCGATGAGTTCCGACGTGGTCATGTCCTTGAAGCTGAAGCTGCCCTGGTATTCGCTGTGGAAGCTGCAGGGCCCGTCGAAGCCTGTCTGCTTGAGAAATCCGAATGCCTGCCTGAAGGGCGTCAGGCCCTCCCACACGGGGACGAGCTTGCCCTGCCAGCGCACATTCCCCTCGGCATCCTTCTCTGGGTAGAGCCCGGCGTTCTTGACGCCCACCATGTTGATCCGGTCACCGAGGAGGTCGAGCCCCTGTTTCCAGCCCGACCGGCCGCCCTCAAGGCCCATGTGGCACAGGTCTGGATATGCGCCGATGACAGTTGCCTCATACGGCTCAATGAGGTTCCAAACCACCGCGGACATGGCACTCAGGAAATCACCGGAGTGCACGTGAATGTTGGCGCTCACCCCGTATTTCATGGCCAGCTTGCTGATGCCCACCAGAGACATGCGCGCTTCCTCGATCTTCTCGCGCATCGTGCCGAACTCGCGCACCTGCCAGTAACCGAGCTTCAGGCGCGGAATCCCGTTGGCGGCCGCCGCACGGAAGATCGGCTCCGCAGTAGGGTCGTCCGCGCTGGTTATGTTTGTGGTGATCATCGGTACGCTCAGGCCCCTGTCGGCGAGGGCGCAGACCGCGGGCTCCAGGTCCTTTTCGACGCTCTCGGGCGAAACGTGGCCACCGTCGCGCACGGTGAGGTCGACGCCTTCGAAGCCGAGGTCCTTGATGATGTCGCCGGCCTCGGCCACCGGGAACTCCTGGAGCATCTTGGAGAACATGATGAGTTGCATCGGAACCTCCGTGAATGAGGGAATCCGGTTCGGGAGCTCGGCTCAGCCGCCCTTCGTGTGCCACTGGTAGCCGATCTCAGGGTCATCCCAGGGCCGGCGGAGTTCATCAGGGCTGGCGTAGACGTAGTGCTCGGTGGGCACGTTGAGGACCAAGGCCATCTCGCTGCCCAGGCAGACCCAGCCGTGCCACACCCCCGGGGGAATCTGGATCAGGGTGCGGTTCAGTTCGCCGATGACGAAGGAGTTGGTTTCGCCGCGGGTCGGCGAGTTCTCGCGGCCGTCCCAGAGAGCGACTTTCACATTGCCCTTCACGCAGCAGAAGGAATCTGTCTGCTTGGCGTGAGCATGCCATGCCTTCACAATGCCCGGATACGTGGCGGAGATGTAGCACTGCCCGAATCCAAGGAAAAGCTCCTCGTCGTTGCGCAGGACCTCCATGAGGTACCCGCGGTCATCGGCGATGAGCTTCAGCGGCTTGGTGCGGACGCCATCAATCATCGTCCGGGTTCCCTCCCGGTAACAAGCGCAACGGGCAATGGCCGGCAACGGATCACGACCAGGTCCCGCAGTCCGGCTCAGTTTCCTGGCATGACCAGGCCGATTGCGTGCTGTTTCATCTGCTCGGCAGCGACCGCCTGCACGGTCTCGGCGCTGAGCCCGGCGATCTGTGCGATTATTGGATCGTCGAGACTGACCTCGCCGGTCACCAGGTACCGGCGATTGAGCGCGGCGGCGGCGACACGCGGCTCATCCATCCCCAGAACACGGAGATTGATTGCCCGCGTCTTCGCCCGGGCGAGTTCCTCGGCGGCCAGGGGTTTCTCGCCAAGCGCTGCCAGTTTGCCCAGGAGAAGCTGGCGCGCGTCCTCGACCGACGTGGGCATAACGCCGACGATGATCGCCAGAGACGGCGTGTGCGATACGAGGACCGGCAGCACACCGGACGGCGCCTTCGGGCCGGAGCCTTCGGACCGTTCCAGGTTCGCGAGGCCTTCGTCCTGGGCCAGCGAACCGCCGGGGCCGGACAGGGCCGCGTTCAGGACAAGCCCGGCCGCGTAGCCTTCCGTCCCCACCGGTGGCAGCGGGATGCCCACCACGAGCACAGCCATGCGCAGCGCGGCGCTCTCCCCCACCTGTACCCGCGTGCGTGGCCGTCCCTGGACCACAGGCGTAGCCGGAGCCACCTTGCGGGACTCGAAACCGCCAAAGGCCGCGGTAGCGAGGTCAATGACGTCGCGCGCCGGAACGGGTCCGACTATGCAGAGACTGGCCAAATTGGGCACGTAGTAGCTGCGGTAGAAAGACTTCACGTCAGCGAGGGTAATCCCCTCGAGGGTCTCACGGGTCCCGAAGACGGGCTGAGTGTGCGGCCCGTCACCAAGGAGCGCGTGCGAGAACAACCGGTAGGCCTCGATGTAGTTTTCCGCGCCCGATTCGGGACCGGTGCCGGAGGGGGAATTGGCCTTCTGCAGCACGATCTCGCGCGCGCTGACCACGTCGTCCTGGGTCCAGTCGGCGGCAAACACTGCCGGAGCCAGGAACTCCAGGAGGGGCTTGAGTTGCGCCGATGTCACCGACGCTGTGAACTCCACGCAGTCTTCCTGGGTCTCCACGCTGAACCCCGCGCCCTGGGTACCCTCCTGACGCAAGCTGGCAAGGCTCTCGGTGGTGTTCATCTGCGCGCGGATCTTCGAAAGGATGATCTGCTGGGTCAGGGCACGCAGACCGGCTTTCTCCGGGGGCACACGTTCCGGGCCGATGTTCAGCGCAAGATGGACGCCGCAGACATCACTGGCGCCCGATTCGAAGACCAGCACATTCATGCCGTTGGGCAGCAATAGCTGATCGGATGACGCGACGGATGCGATCATCATGAAGAGTACTGCCACAGCCGGAGCGAAAGCGGGTTTCATGGGGTCAGGCGGGCCTCCCAGACGGGGCCCGAGGCGGACTTGGGCCGGATGATCACCAGAGAATAGTTATCGAGCCCCAGGTACTGCCTGGCCACTCTCTGGACGTCTTCGGCGGTGACCGATTCGAGAGTGGTGATGTAATCGATTGCGAACCGGTAGCTATCGATGGCCTCGTAGAAGCCCATCGAACTCACCTGGTTCTCGTAGCTGGAATTGTCGAAGGAGTAGCCGGCGCGAACCACGGCCTTCACGCCTGCAAGCTCCTCGGGCGTGAGAAGTGTATTGTGCAGCTTCTCAATCTCCGCAAGGATGATCTCACGGGTCTCAAGCTCCATTTGGGGCTTCGCCACACAGGTGACCAGGAACAGGCCGGGATCGCGTTTGGTGATGAACTCTACTTCGGGAACTGCCCCGATTTCCTCCTGACTGACGAAGGCCTGCATGAGACGGGCTTGCTGACCCTCGATGAGCAAGGCGTAAATCAGGTCCAGTGCGCAGACGTCGGGCTTGTTGGCGATACCCGCCGCGTGCCAGCCGAAGGACACCAGCGTGTTGCGGGTATCGGCTTTCTCCAGACGCGTACGCGTGTCGGTCTGGATCGGCTCCGGATCTGGTTCTCGCAGAGCAATGTTTCCCCGCGGGTACTTGCCGAACAGCTCACGGATCAGATCGAGAGCCGCGGCGGCATCTATGTCTCCCACCACGATGAGGGCAGAGTTGTTGGGGACGAAATGGTTGCGGTGGTAAGCCGCGAGGTCCTCGGCATCGTACGCGGCGATGCCGTCAGGAGTGCCCGAGACCGGCCGCCCATATGGATGCTGGCGAAAGGCAGTCTCCCACATGGTCCGCCACAGCTTTCCCACCGGGCTGCTTTCCACGTCCATCAGGCGCCTGCGCAGGGTCTGAAGCTGATTGGCCCAGATCTCCTCTCTGAAGGAGGGCTCGAAGGTGGCGCGCGCAGTCCGGGCCAGGGCTTCGGGGAAGAAACCAGCGCTCGTGGTGATCCGGACGTGAGTCCCATCCGGAGTGGTGTAGCTGCTGATTCTCCCACCGCGATCTTCGATCCAGTCGGACAGGGAGAGGTCGTCGCCCGGAGCCGGGACGTCGTGGATCATGTGCCGGACCAGATCAGAGAGCCCCTGCTCGCTGTCCGTTTCGTAGAGCGGGCAGGCCTTGATGACGAGACCGGCGGATACCACTCCCCAGTTGCGCTCCGGTTTGATGATCACGCGCAGGCCGTTATCGAGGGCCGTCTCGCTGACGGTCTGCGAGTTGATCACCGGCGCCCCGATCGCGGGAAGAGTGAGCAGCAGCGTGACAGGCAGGAGCATGGAGGGGAATAGCCCAACTGCGGCATAGCGGTAAGCCCCGTGGCGAATGAGCATCCAGTTTCTCCTCACGACACAGGTTCATCGGCCATCGCTGCCCGCGCCTCGTCGCGCAATTCGCGCTTGAGGATCTTCCCCGTCGCCGACTTGGGCAGTTCTGGTCGGAACTCCACGAACCTGGGCACCTTGTAATTGGCCAGGTGAGACTTGCAGTGCTCAATGATCTGAGTCGCGTCAAGCTGCGTGCCCTCTTTGAGGGACACGTAAGCTTTGACGTCCTCTCCGCGAAGTCTGTTCGGGATGCCCACCACCGCGGCCTCGGCCACGGCTTCCAGGCGGTATAGGACATCTTCGACCTCGCGGGAATACACGTTCATGCCACCGACGATGATCATATCCTTCTTGCGATCCACGATTCGCAGGTAACCATCAGCATCCACCGTGGCCACGTCGCCGGTGAGCAGCCATCCGTCGCGGATTGTTTCCGCAGTGCGCTCCGGGTCGCGCCAGTAGCCCTTCATCACGTTGCGCCCGCGCACGCACAGTTCGCCGGGCACCCCCACCGGGGCGATGTTGAAGTCGTCGTCCCGGATGGTGACCTCGATTTCCGGCAGTGGTGGCCCGATGGTGCCGATCCTGCGCGTCCCATCAGTGCGGTTCACGCTGACCACCGGGGAGGCTTCGGTGGGGCCGTAGCCCTCTATCATATATACTCCGAAGCGCCGCTCGAATCCCTTGAGCACCTCATCGGGCATTGCCGCGCCGCCGGAGACGCCGATGCGCAGACAGGAGAGGTCGAAGTCGCGGTCGGTCTTCATCCCCAGCATCACCGCGTACATGCTGGGAACTCCCGCGAACACGGTGCAGCGGCGGCTTTCGAGAGTCTCAAGTACTGACAGCGGCGCGAATTTCGGGATCAAGACCGTATGTGCGCCGAGGCTCAACGGCAGAACCATGCAGACTGTCGCGCCGAAGGAGTGGAACAACGGCAGGACAGTGCCGAACACATCATTCTCGTTCACATCAATGGCCACGGCGCATGAGGCTGCGTCGAACACAAGGTTGTCGTGGGTGAGCATGGCGCCTTTGGGCTGGCCCGTGGTTCCGGATGTGTAGATGAGAACCGCCACATCATCCGGACGCGCATCATGGACCGGCGGCGCGCTCTGGGGTGGCTTGAGAAGGCCCTCGAAGCTAACCACGTCGTCGAGCCGGCTCGGGCCGCTGATGATGAGCCGTTTGAGACAGGACACATTCGTGCGGATCGCAGCCATCACCGGCTCCAGCAGGTTCAGACCGATGAGGGTCTCCGCCTCCGCGTTCGCCACGATGTAGGCCAACTCTTCAGGCCCCTGGAGACAGTGGAGCGGAACGACAGTCGCCCCAAGCTGCAGGGCGGCGAAGTATGAAATGATGAATTGGGGACAGTTGGGGAACAGAATAGCAACGCGCTGATCCGGCCCGACCCCCAGCTCTGCGAGAGATGCCGCGCACGCTCCGACTGCCCGGGAGAGATCAGCATAGGTGAGTGTCTTGTCCTCGAAACTGACCGCAGGACGTTCAGGGAACCGCGCCGCAGCGGACAGGAAGGTGGCAGTCAAGCTGGCAGGTGGGCATAGGGACATAGCGCAACCTCGGACGCAGGCCCCGCGGGGAAACGCGCCGGACAGCCTGCTCGGTTGGAGCACGGCGGAAGCGTGTTGGCGGACAGGATACACCCTGACTCCGAGCCCGTCAAGGAAGCGCGGCCGTTGGGCAGGACCGTCGGTTTTGCGGAATGCGTGCCGGCCTCGTACGTGGCCAGCGTTCGCTGCCTGCGGTGTTGGGGCCGTGCCGTGTGCTATCAGGCTCCGTCAGGAGCTGTCCGCCTGTAGCCCCCGTCGGAAAGGAATCCGGGGGCTTCCGCTCCCGTCTACAGGCTGCCGCCCGCGCCGCGGGCTGTGGGGCAAGGGCTCACGGCGAACGGCGCCCTGAACGGGTATCCGGCCCCAGCCGGCACACATCCAGCAGAATCGATGCTCGTGAAGCGCCTTCGGCCTGGCTCTTCAGCCCATGTGCGCCCCACCATTGATGTCCAAGATGTTCCCGGTCATATGGGTGCAAAGGTCAGATGCGAGATAGACGCAGGCGCGCCCGATGTCCTCCACAGTGCCCAATCCCAGCGGAATCTCCGAAGACAACTGGGCGATGCGCTTGTCCCCCACTGTCTCATGCAACAACTCCGTCTCCACGATCCCCGGCGCAACCGCGTTGACGATAATCCCGTACTTTGCCACGTCCCGGGCCAGGGTCATGGTGAAAGCATTGATCCCTCCCTTGCTCGCGGCATAGTGGACGTGGCCGTATAATGCGCCTCGCCGGGACACAATGGAAGTCATGTTGATGATGCGCCCGCCGCCAAGGTCACGCATGATCGGCACCGCGGCCCGGCAGCACAGGAAAGTGGATTTCAGGTTTGTGTCGATGATGAAGTCCCAGTCTTCTTCAGTCATCTCCAGAATCGTCTTCGGCTGGGATGTACCCGCATTATTGACCAGCACGTCGAGGGAGCCATATTCGGAGCAGACGGCGTCGAACAGACGGGACACATCATCGGCACGGGAGACGTCGGCCTGGAGGACGAGACATGACACCCCGAACTCCCGGACCTGGCTTGCGACCGATTCTGCCTGTTCCGCCGAACTGCGGTGGCAGATGGCGATCGAAGCTCCCTCGCGGGCCATCTCCACGGCGATTCCGCGGCCAATTCCCCGTGACGCGCCGGTGATCAGCGCCACTTTGTCTTTGAGAAGCATGATCATCTCCTGCCCTTCCGATAGACGAGAACTGCGATAGACTGCGGGGGTAGGGAGTTGCCCGGTTCGAACCCTGAGAAAGGCGTGGCACCCTCCTCAAACACCCAGCCTTCATGGACTCTGGGCGCGAATTGTACCGGCTCCCCCGTGTCGTTCCAGCCCACGACCGCCAGGCCGTCGGTGCTCTCGAACCCCTTCACACGGAGGAGGTCGGTGCCCGGCTCGCAGCTGTCCTGGTCGGTGAAGCGCCCGTTCATGAGAAGCTCGGGCCAGCGCTCCCGCAGGGCAATAAGACGCCGCATATACTCGCCGTAGGCGGGGGCATCGCGCAGGTCTCCACGGCAGCGCCAGATCTCCACATCGAAGATCCAGCCATGGGTAAATGCCCAGTGCATCCGGCGCTCGTGATCGCGCTCGTCGCGGATCTCACGGGTGCTCAGGATGATCTCGGGGAAGGTGTAAAGGAACAGCTCCGGCAGCGCCTGCGGCCCTGGAGACATGCCGTAAGTGCAAGTGTGAACGTAGTCCGCGTGGCGCACCAGGCAGTCGGAGACCAGTTCAGTCCCGAAGGCCAGGCCGGGCCGCGGATCGACCACCCGCCGGCGCATCTCCTTCATGTTCCGGTCCTTGCCCGGCCCTTGGGCAAATGCCGGGCCCGGATGCGGGTGGGATTTGTCGAAACACAGGTACGGGACATGTCCGCCCATCTGATCGAAGAAGATGGAATCCGCGCCCAGGTCGGCCATGCGCAGACCGATCTCGATGAGCTTCTCGCGCCACTCATCCGTTGACTGGCACGCGGCCGCGAACGACTTGGCGCCGAAGTTCCGCAGATAGGTCCCGTCGCCCGAGAACTTGTAGTGCTCCCGGTACTCGCTTCCCTGGGAAGTCTTCAGCGAAATGCGCTGCCCCACGCTCTTGTAGAAGTCCGTGTCCACGTCGATGATGTGTCCGTTGGCGTAGAGCAAGATCCGGCCGCCGCGTCTGCGCACCTCGGCGATGGCGTCGCGCAGGGCTTGTTCGCCCCCTAGCTCCTCGTCGGCGAGGTACTCCGGGTAACCGTTGTCATGTCCGCCCCGGAACCAGCCGAAGACCAGCAGAGCGTCGATTCCATACTTCCGCCCTGCTTCGAAGCAGTCAACGAGGTCCGCGTACCGATAGAAAATCTCGCCATACTGGTGCTTCATGATGATCCGTTGCCAGCCGTGCATGCGGTTGACCCAGTCCGGCCGGGCGGGCTGCGACCACCAGACCTTGTCCACCCAGGAACGGTAGAAACGGGCGTCCGTGTGCCAGTCGCCGCGATGCAGGCGGACTACGGAGAGCGGAGCATCCCAGCGCCCGGATTCGGTAAAGGGGTATCGTGCGATTCCGGCGGACATCTTGCCGGTGGGGGTGTCCAGCACCTGCAGGAGACCCGTCGTCTGGAACGACGCGTCCAGTGAGAAGATGGACATCGATGCCCGCTGACCGTAAATGCCGAACCAGGGCATGCTCATGGGCCCGCCCGGATAGAAGCCGCAGTCAAGGATGTGAACCTGATCGGGGGCCATGTATCCGGTATGCAGGGAAGCCAGGTGCGCCTTCGGGTTGGGTATCCGCCTGCCGAAACCTTCCGGGCGAATGAGAAGATCGCGGGACGGGTCATCAGACAGGCCTGTGAACAGCCCGATGAGCGGGAACCAGAACTCCTCCACCGTGATGCTGCCGGGGTTGTCCAGCGAGGCGCGGCATTCCAGGCAGTCGCCGATGATGCGGAACGTCAGCTGAACCGCGAGGGGTACGGGTGCGCCGCCCAGCGAAACGCCATCGTAGACGGCGGCGAGCATATCTTCTTGCTTCTCAACGCGCGCGGCAAGAATCGGGTAATCTGCGGCCGCTTCGTGCCGGTTGCCCTTGCCCGCGATGATGCGGAACAGGCCGCGGTCGCCGCTAATCAGCGCCTCCTCGCCGGGGAATCCGAGTTCGAAACGGGCCCCGTCTTCGCTGACCGCGAACCGGATGTGGCTACTTTGTATCTCGAGCATCGTCCAATCACCTCGCCGGGTAGGTTCGTCCCCGGGGGAAGGCAATCCTGCGCGCAAGGCGAAATGACGGATGCAAACCGATGCTGCGAACCTGCGCCGCGCACCGAAAGGGGATCAGGCCCTTGTCTGACCAACCCACTCTCCGAGAGCGCATTCTGAGTGGCCCCACACTCTACGGGCCATCATTGACGTCTGCATCGCCGGCCGCCGTGGAGATAGCGGCGCTGGCGGGTTGCGATTTCGTCTGGCTTGAGGTGGAACACTCTTCGCTGGACGTCATGCAGCTGGAGCACCTGTGCCGGGCGGCCGAACTCCACGGAATCCTTTCACTGGCCCGCACGGCGGACCCCAGCCGCCCCTGGATTCTTCGCCCCCTGGAGGCAGGGGCGAAGATCGTCCTCGTGCCCCAGGTCCATACGGTTGAGCAGGCAGCGGCGGTGGCTGAGTGGGCCAAGTTCCCACCTCTGGGCAAGCGCGGGTACAATACGGGCAGTCGCGGCCTGGGTTACGGCGCCATGGCGACCACTCCCAATGAGATCCTGGACAAGGCCAATCGTGAGACGGTGTTGCTGGTCCAGATCGAGTCCCAGGAGGCACTGGACAACGTGGAGGGCATCGCGGCGATTGAAGGAGTGGATGGGCTGTTCTACGGGCCGGGTGACATGTCGCTGGACAAGGGCATTCCCTCAGACTGGGACAATGAAGAGCTTCTCGCGGCTGGAGAACACATCATCCGGACCGCCCGAGCCAACAGGAAGATATCCTCGAGCACCTGCCCCACCATGAACATGGCTGCCCGATGGAAGCAGGCAGGCGCGAACATGCTGGTCGTAGGTGGCGAACTGGGCCTGCTGCGGAAGGCTTTCATGGATCGCGTGGCCGAAGTCCGCGCACTGTAGGCTGCTCGACACGGACGAGAGAGCCCGCCTTCCCAGACCGAAGGCGGGCTCCTATGTGTGTCCGATCGGGTTGAATGCGTCAGTCGAACAGGCTGACGATTGCGCTGACGACCCAGAACGAGTCACGGAGGGTGCGCCAGAGGTCTCCACGTGCCGGTGCGCGCGGCGGGACATAGAAAATGTCGCCGGGCTTCACCTTGACCGGGTCCGGCACCTTCCCCTGCCGCAGTTTGGCGAGGTTGATCTCGGTGTGTTCCGTGGTCCCGTCGGGACGCTTCCGGATCATGATCACGCGCTGTTGAGCGCCCGGCGCGAGGGCAGCGCGGCTGACAATGTCCATGATGCCCCATTCCGGGTCCAGCGGATACGGCCCCGGACGCCCCACGGCGCCCAGCACGTAGATCTCGTCCATTGCCGGCACAACCACCACATCGCCGGGCTGCAGGTCCATGGTCTGATCCAGCGCACCCTCGTCCTGCAGGAGCCTCAGGTCCCTGTAGATCGGCTCCTGATCCGGGCGGTACACGGTCACGCGGGTCAGATCGGCAGTGGCGAGGGGCTGCATGAGCGTGACCACTCGCAGCAGGTCGCGGTTGGCCTTCTCGCGGATATTCACGGCGCCATTGCGCTGCAGGGCACCGAGGACCATGATGTTATTGACATCGTCCGTCGGCACATAAACCAGATCGCCGGGCTGGAGTTCGAGGTTCTGGGTCATGTCGCCCTCTTCGACAAGGGCGCGGTAATTGCGGACGATGGCTTCCCCGTCACGATAGATGGTTACGCGGTCCAGGCCGCCTTCGGGATTGGGTGAGGCCAGAGGCAGCAAGCGTACCAGGTCGCGCTCCTTCGCTCCGTGGATGCTGATCGCGCCGGGCCTCGCCACCTCGCCCGCGAACACCACCGTTTCGGTCGCCATGGGCACGTGTACGATATCCCCCGGCTCGAGCATCATGTTCTGCGACGTGTCGCCCTCTTCCTCGAGCCGCGTGAGGTCGCGGACGATTCTCTCGCCCTTGCGGTAGACGCTGACCCGCGACAGATCGGCGGTGGGCCGATTCGGCCCCGCGAAGGTGACCGTAGCGAACAGGTCATTGCTGCGCCCGACTTCCTGGGGCACAACGCCGGAGCGCATGACCTGGCCGGTGATGATGATGCTCCCCGTGCCAAGCTGGGGCACGAGCACCCGGTCGCCGTCTTCGAGAAGCAGTGTCTGGCTGGTGTCGCCCTGGTCGAAGTAAGCGCGCAGGTTTCGCACGATCACCTCATCGCCCCGATGGACGGTGACATTGGTCAGATCGGCCATGGGGTCCCAGCCCGCAGCGGTCACTACCCGGGCGAGATCGCGCTGCTCTTCGGTCACCAATTCGATGGTCCCGCGACGCTGGACGGCGCCGGTGATGAGGACGCTCACGGTGTCCAGGCCCGGGACGAGAATGCGGTCGCCGGGCAGGACCTCGGCATCCACCGGCACCGGCACACCTTCCTCCACTAGACCCTTCAGGTTGTACACGAACTGCTCGTCACCCCGGAACACTGTGACTCGCTTCAGGTCCGCATTGGGCAGCGGGCCGGATGCCAGCAAGGTATCCACCAGCCTGCGGTTCTCGGGGTCGGAGACCCGCACCTGCCCCGCTCGTTGGACCGCGCCAGTGATGAGCGCCGTCCCGCGGTCGATGGGGATGACCACGAGGTCGCCGTCTTCCAGCTGGAGGGTCTGCGAGGTGTCGCCCTCGTACAGGTACGCCTGAACGTCGCGGGTGATCTTCTCACCGCCGCGATGCACCGTCACCCGGCGCAGGTCGGCGAAAGGAGCCGGTCCGGATGCGGCGATGAGCCGGGCAAGGTCCCGGGTATCCTCGTCGCCAAGGGCAAGGACGCCGGTGCGTCCTGCGGCGCCGGCCAGGAGAATACTGTCCTCGTATGCCGGGACCTTGATGATATCGCCGTCCTCCAGCAGGAAGCTCTGGGACAGGTCGCCGGTCTCGTATAGTTTTTTCAGGTCACGCTTGATCTGCTGTTCGCCCCGGAAGATAGTGACCCTGGACAGATCGGCGTTGGGCATCGGCCCGGCGAGAGTGACCACGCGCAGGAGATCGCGCTGTTTGTCATCGAAGAGCTGGATGCTGCCGGATCGGGCGACCGCGCCCATGACAAGGACGGTATGCTCAACGCGCGGCACCACCACCACGTCGCCATCCTCAAGCTGCAGTGAGTAGGCTTCCAGCCCGGTTTCGATGAAGGCCTTGATGTCGCGCTCCGTGGTATTGCCGCCGCGATGGACCTTGACGCGGGTGAGGTCGGCGTTGGGCAGCGGCCCGGCAAGGGTAACCAGGCGGGCCAGGTCACTCCGCGGGTCATCCGCAACGGTGAGCAGCCCCGCCTGGGCCACCGCACCGGTGATCAGAATATTGCGCAGCTCGCGGGCGGGGACCGTGATGATGTCTCCGGGCTCGACATACATGGACTGGGTGCGGTCGCCGTCTTGGATCATCGCCAGCAGGTTGCGGACGATCTTGTTCTGCCCGCGGTGGACGGTAACGTGTTCGAGATCGGCCTGGGGCAGAGGTCCGGCGGCCAAGATCAGGCTCGCGAGGTCGCGGTCAAGCGTTGGCACAAGCCTCAGCACTCCGCCTCGGCTCAGCGCACCAGTGAGCATGATGCTGTCTTCGACCACGGGGACGCGGATCATGTCCCCGTCTTCCAGGGCGAGAGTGGCCTGGCGATTGCCTTCCTCGATGTACGGTTTCACATTGACCAGAATCTGTTTGCCACCACGGCTAACCATGACCCGGGTCAAGTCGGCATAGGGCAGCGGACCAGACATGAGGATCAGGCGGCCAAGATCGCGCCAGTCATCATCCACGAGGCGCACGATCCCGCCGCGCTCTACGGCGCCTGACAGAACCACGTTCTCGTCGATCTCCGGCACAACAATGACATCCCCGTCTTCCACAGGGATGCTGTTTTCCATGCGGCCTTCGTCCACCGCGGCCTGCAGATCGCGGATGATGGTCTCGCCATTGCGGTGGATGGTGACGCGTCTGAGATTGGAGCCCGTGCCCGGTCCGGAGACGGTGACGATGCGCAGAAGGTCGTGGTCTTCGTCCCGCGCGATCTGGAGCACTCCCTGGCGGGATACTGCGCCGGTCACAAGCACGCTGTCAACCTCCCGTGCGGGCACCATAACCATGTCGCCGGGTTGGAGGTCGAGATTCTGAGACAGGTCGCCTTCGTCCATGAGCGCCTGCAGATTGCGGACTATGGTCTCCTTGCCGCGATAGACGGTGACCCGGGTGAGGTCACTCATGGGGCCCGGGCCGGCGGTTGTGATGATGCGCAGCAGGTCGCGCTCGGTCACCCCGCGCAGGTTGAAAGTCCCGGTTCGCCCCAGCGCTCCCATGACCAGCAGCGTCTGGGAGACCCCTTCGGGAATCACCAGCACGTCACCGGGCAGCAGCGAGGATTCATCGGGGGCCTGACCAGCTTCGATGAACCGCTGCAGGTCTACACTGATGCTCTTGCCGGCCCGGATGATCTCCGCGCGGCTCAGATCCGCGGTGGCAGTGGGGCCGCCGGCGGCTGCCAGGCCCTGCAGGACGGGGATGGGGCTCCCCATGCGGAAGACTTGAGGGGTGTTGACCTGTCCGACCACCGAAATGCTGCCGGCCTCGTGCACCACCAGTACATCCCCGCCGCGGAGCACATGGTTCTGGCTGGTACTGCCGCCCTTGAGCAGCGCGTTCAGGTCGATCTCAAGCGGGTCGGAATCGGCACGCAGGAGGATGGCGCGGGAGCGGTCGGCAATGGGAGAGAAGCCCTGGGACATGCGCAGGGCGTCAAGCACCCGCACTTCGCGGTCCACGGGGAGCAGGAGACTGCCGGGGGCCTGAACCTCCCCGAGGATCATGACTTCCTCGCGCACCCGAGGAACATAGACGGTGTCGCCATATTCCAGGCGATGTTCGTGCCCAAGACCGCCTTCACCTCGAAGGCCGCTGCAATCTACTTCGATGGGCTTACCGCCCGGGTGTGTGAGGCGCACCCGGCGCAAGTCAGCGTACGGGCCGGGACCGGCGGCGGCCACGGCGTCGGTGAGCGTGGAGCCAAAGGGCAAGGTGACCGCCCCGTTGCGGGACAGTTCGCCGGACACGTACACCTTGCGGATGGAATTGATCTCGTCCACGGTCACCTTGACCGACGGTTTTCGTACGAGCGTGCTGAGACGTTTGACCAAGAACGCCTCGGCTTCGCGCAGGGTCATCCCGCGCAAGCCGACCTGGCCGAGGAGGGGCATGGGGATGGATCCACCGGGGCCAATGCGCGCGGCGGTGGAGAGCGTGGGCTCGTTGAAGACCACTATCTGCACCACATCGCCGGCGCTGAGCCGATAGTCGGTATCCACGGAAAAGCGGGGCGTGAGGGAGCGCACCGGCCCGGCCCCCGCTGTCCGGGACTTTGCTGAGGAGGCAGCCTGCGCGAGCGCTGTATCGCGGGAGGCCTGGTCGTCTTTGAGACTTGCCGCACAGGCGGTTCCAGCGCTGCAAGATACCAGGAGGGCGACGAGAAGGGCAACCCTTCCGAAGCCGGCCCTAGACGTGGCCCTGCGGAACATGTATTCGTCCTCCCCAGCTCGAGGTGTCTGCATTGTGCGTCGTCTATAGACTGCAATTCTTGCGGCAATTCGCCGCTGGGGTCGGCAGGCGGGCACAAATGGCGCCCGAAGCACGCCGCTGATATTATAGCACACTCATTCTGCCTAGACTATAGAGGGCCCCTCTTGGACAAGTCAAGCCCGCCGGCGGGCTACGAGGTCTGTTTGACTCGATCCAGCGTCTACCGTATACTGCCCCCAAAGGAAGACACTGGAATTCGGTACATATGCCTGCATGCAGACCCGCATGGGACGCCGCGCCACGAGACTTTGATTTTGAAGCGCAGATGGCCCGCGAACTGGGGATTCACCCCGTCATAGCGGGCGTCATGCGCCGCCGCGGCATAACCACTCCAGACCACGCACGCCGCTTCCTCCACCCCGATCTGGCCGACCTGCATGACCCGTTCCTATTGCCCGATATGGACATCGCGGCCCGGAGAATCGTGAAGGCCATCGAAAACCATGAGACCGTCCTGGTCCACGGTGACTACGATGTGGATGGAATTACCGGTTCTGCCCTGATGGTCCGTTTCCTGTCGAAACTGGGGGCGGACGTGCAGTATCACTTGCCCCATCGTCAGATTGACCACTATGGGCTGAGCGTGGAGGCGATGCGCGAGGCCGCGCGGGTGGGTGCCCATCTCGCCATAGCGGTGGATTGCGGTGTCACCGGCTTCGAGGCGGTGGCGGAGGGGCGGCGCCTGGGCATGGACGTGGTGGTCATCGATCACCACGAGCCCGAGGACAGACTACCCAACGCCAACGCCATCGTTGATCCAAAGCGCGCCGACTCCACCTATCCCGAGCGCGATCTGGCCTCTGTCGGCCTCTGCTTCAAGACCGCGTCGGCCGTTTGTACCCTCATGGACGTGCCCCAGGAATCCCTGCAGAGGGCATTCCTGGACCTGGTGGCCATGGGAACCATAGCCGACGTGGTCCCGCTCATCGGCGAGAACCGCATCCTGGCCAGTCACGGCTTGAGGAGCATGGCAGGCACGCGCAAAGTGGGGCTGCAAGCTCTGATGCGTCTGTGCAATGCAGACGGAGACATCCGAGCTTCCGACGTGGCCTTCCGTATTGCCCCGCGGATGAACGCCGCCGGGAGAATGGGCGACGCGACTGATGCCCTGGAATTGCTTCTCACGAATGACCCGGAGACTGCCACCCGGTTGGCTCTCTCCCTGGATAACGCGAACCGCGAGCGTCAGCGGGTCCAGGAGCGCATCTATCGGGATGCCCTGGAGATGATAGAGGGAGAGGTGGACTTCGAGAACGAGCACGTCGTGGTGCTGGCGTCTCCTGAATGGCACGTGGGCGTTGTGGGCATTGTGGCCTCGAAAATCATGGAGACCCACTCGCGCCCGACGATCCTCATGGTGCAGGAAAACGGTGAGGCCCGGGGATCCGCACGGAGCGTTCATGGGTTCGATATCAGCCAGGCCCTGCAGGGGTGCACCGACCTGCTGCTGTCCCACGGTGGGCATGCCCTGGCGGCCGGGATGAGTCTGCGCATTGAGAACCTGCCGGACTTCCGCCGACGCCTGAACTGCCTCGCCGCCGAATCCCTGCGTTTGGAGGACCTTCAGCCCAGATTGGAGACCGACGCTGAGGTGTTGCTGGACGAGGTGGACGCGGAACTGCTTGAGGGTCTGGCGCAGCTTGAGCCCTTCGGGCAGGCGAACCCGGCGCCCTTGTTCGTGACCCACGGGGTGGATGTGCTGGATGTCCGGACTGTCGGAAGGGACAACCAGCACCTGAAACTGTTCGTGAGCCAGGGTGACCGCCCGGTGGACTGTATCGGGTTCGGAATGGGTCCTGAAGCCGACTGGATCGACCGGGGATCTACTATCGATATCTGCCACACTCCCGAGATCAATGAGTACAATGGGACCCGAGGGGTCCAACTGCGTCTCCAGGCTGTTCGCGCGGCACGGTAAGCTCATCGCAGGCCTCAGCGCGGAACAGCTCTGGTTCGGAGGATCCGAGGTGCCGATTTGAAGGCCCCCGTCAACCAGGCGGTCCTGCTGGTGGGTGGACAGGGCACGCGATTGCGTCCCCTGACCTGTGATCGCCCCAAGGCTCTCGTACCCTTGTTGAATGAGCCCCTGCTGGCCTGCGAACTGCGCCTTCTGGCACGCCACGGCATCACTAACGTGATCCTTTCCGTTGGTTACCGCGCGCGCGTCCTCCAGGATGCGCTGGGGGATGGGTCGCGCTGGGGGGTAAGGCTGCGGTACGTTGAGGAGCCTTCGGCACTGGGAACCGCCGGCGGTCTGCGGAATGCCCTGGAGCTGCTGGATGGGCCCTTCGTGGCGATGAATGGGGACCTGGTGTACGACGTAGACCTGTCCGCCTTTGCCGAAGCCCACCTGCGAGCGGGCGCGATGGTGAGTTTCTGCCTGCGGCGAGTGGAGGATATACGGCGTTTCGGGCTGATCCAGTGCGACGATTCCGGTCGAGTCGTGGCCTTCCGCGAAAAGCGGGAGGTCGACGAGACCGGACGGAATACTGTGAACAGCGGGGTCTATCTCATGGACCCGGAAGCATTGCTGCGGGTGCCCGCGGGCGTTGAGTGGTCCAACGAGACCCAGCTGTTTCCCGGTCTGCTCCAGGAAGGCTGCCTCTTGCTGGGGTTCATGCCCGAACAACAGGGCTACTGGGCTGACGTGGGCACAGTAGAGTCGTACCTGCAGACCAGCCGCGACCTGCTGCGAGGCGCAATTCCGTGGATGCGGGGAGCGGTCGCCACATCTGTCATGGGACGCACCGAGGACATCGAACAACCGGTGGGGCTGGCTGAAGGCGTACGCATTGAGGATGGCGCACGAGTAGGGCCGGAGGTGTGCATTGGCGCGCGTGGCACAGTCGGCGCCGGGGCGCGCATCCAGGCGTCTATCCTGTGGGAAGATGTGACCATTGGGCCCAATGCCCATATTCACAACTGCATAATCGGCGCCGGGGTGACCATCGGCGCGGGCTGCAAGTACAGTGGAAAGGTCGTCGTCCGGTGAGCCACCAAGATCCATTGCTGATGATTCCAGGGCCGACCAATCTGCCGCCAGAAGTTCGAGCGGCCATCGGCGCGCCCAGCATGTACCACCGCGGGCCGGGCTTCATGGGGCTCCTCGACGGCTGCAACCGGGGCCTGCAGGTAGTTTTCCAGACGAAGAACGACGTGATCATCCTGGCATCATCGGGTACCGGGGGCGTTGAGGCGGCCATCGTCAATCTCATCAACCCCGATGACCGGGTGCTTGTGGTGCGCGGAGGGAAGTTCGGCGAGCGCATGGCCGAGATCGCGGCCCGATTCGGCGCGCTGGTAACGACGCTCGACGTCGAACCCGGGCGAGCCGCCGAGCCCCAGCAGCTTGCGGATGTACTGGCGCGCAAGCCATTCAAGGCCGTGCTGTTCGTGCAGAACGAGACCTCGACTGGCATCACACAGAACGTCGCTACGCTGGCAAAGATCGCTCACGATCACCGATGCCTGACCATCGTGGACTGTGTGAGCGGGATGGGCGGGATCCCGGTGCGCACCGACGAATGGGGCTTGGACGCAGTGATCTCCGGCTCCCAGAAGGCTTTCATGCTCCCGCCCGGGCTGTCCTTTGTATCTCTCTCGCAGCGAGCCTGGGAGATTGCGGAAAAGAGCAAGACGCCGCGCTTCTACTTCGACCTGCCCGCCGCGCGGAAGTCACTGGCGAAAGGCCAGACGCCTTTCACCCCCGCCGTCAACCTGATCCAGGGCCTGGGGGCGTCTCTTGAGCTGATCTTGGGCGAGGGCCTTGAGAAAGTGTACGCGCGCCACGCCCGGGCAGGACGTTCGGTGCGTCTGGCAATGCAGGCGCTGGGCCTGGAGCTGTTTGCGGACCCCGCCTACGCAAGCAATGTGGTGACCGCGATCAGAGCACCTGAGGGAGTCTCGTCCACAGATGTCGTGAAGCGGTTGGCGGCTAACCACCAGATCGTAATCTCCGACGGCCAGAGTGAACTGAAAGGTAAGATTTTCCGAATAGGGCATATGGGCTGGTTCGACGAGGAGATGCTGGCGCGCACGGTGCGTGCAACGGGCGAGACTTTAGCCGGTCTGGGGCATTCGTGCGACCCGCAGGCCGGCGAGGAAACGCTGCGGGAGGTCTGGGCACAGGCATGAGGCCGCGGGTACTGGTCTGTGACAATGTGGCGGCGTCCGGCTTGGAGTTTCTGCGCACCCGAGCAGAAGTGGTGGAAGCCGGCAGCCTGGACGAACAGGCGCTGATTGCGGCCCTGGATGGCTGCCAGGCTCTCATCGTCCGCAGCGCAACGAAAGTAACCGCGCCCGTGTTTGAAGCCTGCCGGGGCCTGAAAGTGGTGGCTCGCGCCGGC
Source organism: Armatimonadota bacterium (assembly GCA_013314775.1). Lineage (NCBI taxonomy): Bacteria > Bacillati > Armatimonadota > Armatimonadota bacterium. The sequence continues at coordinate 748,439 of JABUFB010000008.1, forward strand.
GTGGGTGTTGATAACATTGATATCGAGGCTGCCACGCGCTGGGGGGTGCTGGTGGTCAACAGCCCCGCGGGGAACGTGCTGGCCGCGGCCGAGCACACCCTGGCAATGCTGCTTGCTGCCGCGCGAAACATCCCGCAGGCCGATGCATCAATGAAACAGGGGCGGTTCGACCGCAAGAGCTTCATAGGCCGTCAAGTCCTGGGCAAGACGCTGGGGATCGTGGGCCTGGGAAACATCGGGACCGAGGTCGCTCGAAGGGCGAGAGCTCTCGGGATGAACGTCGTCGCCTTCGACCCCTACGCCTCCGAGGAACATGTGCGCAAACTCGGAGCCACCTCTGCCCCACTCCATGAGCTGCTGGCCCAGAGCGACTTTCTGACCGTACACGTGCCGCTGACAGACGAGACCCGGGGCCTGATCGGGGCGCGTGAACTGGATCTGCTGCCCGACCATGCCGTGGTCGTCAACTGTGCGCGGGGAGGGATCATCGACGAAAACGCGCTTCTTGAGGCGCTTCAGGCGGGCACGGTCGCCGGAGCCGCGCTAGATGTTTTCGTCGGCGAGCCCGACGTGAACGCGAGCCTCGTGGGGCACCCTCGTGTCATCGCGACACCGCACCTGGGCGCCTCCACGAGTGAGGCCCAGGAGACGGTTGTTCTGGACGCGGCGTCGCAGGTGATGGATGTACTGGCCGGCTTGCCTCCCAGTTCGCCGGTGAATGTGCCCGCCCTGCCCGCAGAGCTGATGGACCAGCTCAGCCCGTATCTGCTTGTTGCCAGGCATCTGGGGACCCTCGCGAATGTGCTGGTGACCGGCGCCGCTCGGTCGGTGAAGGTGGATGCAGGGGCAGGCGCGCCAGTTCAGGGCATTCCGCTCCTGGCACACACCATCGTGGCGCGGATGCTGTCGGGGAAGATCGACCAGCGGGTGAACGAGGTGAACGCTCCAGTAGTTGCGCGTGAGCGCGGCATCGAGGTGCTTCACGGCGCACTGGCCGAGGACCCGGGGTATTCGCGCTATCTTGAGGCCGGCATTGTGGGTGAAGACTTTGCCTATGAGCTCGCGGGAGCTGTGCTGGAAGGGGACCAGCCCAGAATCCTGCGCATCGCGGGCTATGCAGTGGATCTACGCCCTGAAGGCAGGATTATTCTCGTCTGGAAGGACCGGCCGGGGACGCCCGGATTTATCGGTGCGGTGGGCACGACCCTCGGTGATGCGGGGGTGGGAATTGCCAGCATCCAGGTTGGCCATGAGATCATTGATGACCGCGGCCTATTGGTGATCCGAGTTCTGCAGGAACCATCGTCCGAGGTGCTTCAGGCAATCCGTGAGCACCCGGACGTCGCGAGGCTGGAGACGGTGGTTTTCGACTGATATGCGCATACTGATCACAAATGACGACGGAGTTCACGCACCGGGCCTGCGGGCACTGGTTTCGGAGCTGACCTCGCTAGGTGAAGTGGTGGTGTTCGCCCCCGAACGCGAGCAGAGTTGCAGCGGGCACGCAATCACCCTGCACAAGCCCCTGCGCATCCGGGACGCCCGCATTGACGGAGCGGATGTGCGCGCATATTCGGTGAGCGGCACTCCCGCGGATTGTGTGGTTCTCGGTTGCCTGCAGGAGAAGGAGCCCTTCGACCTGGTGCTGTCCGGGATCAACGCCGGAGCCAATCTGGGTGAGGAGGTTTTCTACTCGGGCACCGTAGCGGCGGCGATGGAGGCTTCGCTGCACGGCATCCGCAGTGTCGCGATGTCGGTGACGGCCTACCGCGACTGTGATTTCCGTGCGGCGGCGCAGTTCGCGACCCGATTTGGGCCGGCCTGCACAACCATGGACCTGCCGCCAGACACCGTGCTGAATGTGAACGTGCCCAGCCTGCCACCCGATCAGATTCGGGGCGTCCGGGTCACGCGTCTGGGCCGACGGTCGTACGAGAACTTCCTGGAGCGTCGCGAGGACCCGCGAGGCGTGCCCTATTACTGGTTTAGCGGGGAAGCCCGGGAGGCCGACGCCACCGAAGACACCGACATCGGCGCCACACAGGCCGGATTCATCTCGGTCACGCCCATGCGGTTCGACATCACCGCGTATGAGGCCATGGGCGGGATTATGTCGCAACTGTCAGCTATGGGGCTCGTGAAGCCATGAGGCCGTCCTACCTCGAAGCCATCGAGCAAGGGACCTTCGGGGGGAAGCTGGCAGATCTGAGAGCGCTGCTGTCGCCCTGTCGTCTCTGCCCGCGAGAGTGCGGCGTGGATCGACTGTCTGGGGAAGCCGGGTTCTGCGGCGGATTGGACCGGGCCGTTGTGTCGGGGGCAGGCCCGCATTTCGGGGAAGAGCGACCGCTTGTTGGGTCCGGAGGGTCCGGCACGATCTTCCTGGCCGGCTGCAATCTTGGCTGCGTGTTCTGCCAGAATTACGATATCAGCCACCTGCGCCAGGGCAGGCCGTTGACCTGCGCCGCGCTGGCACAGGTGATGATCGACCTGCAGGCCCAGGGCTGCCACAATATTAACTTCGTGACACCCACTCACTTCGCGCCCCAACTGGTGGAAGCAGTGGGAGTAGCGGCCAGGCAGGGGCTTCGCCTGCCGCTGGTGTGGAACTGCGGCGGGTATGAGAGCGTCAAGGCCCTGCGGCTCCTGGACGGCATCGTGGATATCTACATGCCCGATGCGAAGTACTGGGACGCCGCGGTGGGGCAAGAGCTCTCGGGCGTTCCTGACTATCCGCAGCGCATGCAGGAAGCTATCACCGAAATGCACCGGCAGGTGGGCGACCTGGCCCTTGATCGCAGGGGTATCGCAACGCGCGGTCTGCTCGTGCGCCATCTCGTGTTGCCTGAGAACCTGGCTGGAACCGCCGGGATAGCGGGGTTCCTTGCGTCACTGAGCAGGGACACATACGTCAACATCATGGCCCAGTACCGCCCGTGTCACCGGGCTTCGGACTTCCCGCGGATCGCCCGCCGCATCACTGCCAAAGAGTTCCAACAGGCCCTGACGGACGCCTCGGTCGCGGGCCTGCGCCGGTTCGACGATCGGCCGACGAATCTGGCCTAGCCACACGCGCAGCGCATACCACATGAAATCTGTCCGCTTTCGGGAGGCGAGTTGGATGTCGGATTTCCTGGACGAGGCCAAGAACATAGCCGCCAGCCTTTGGCGCAAGAGCCGTGAGAGCGTGGACAGTCTCGCAGCAACTATCGACCAGCGGTCTGAAGCGAGCAAGATCAGCGGAAAGATGCGGAACCTCAACCGCGAACGCGAGGACCTGGTGACGGAGATGGGCAAGAAGGTGTACGCGCTCTATCGCCGGGGCAAGGTGGAGAACCTGGACCTGCTCGCGGCCTGTAAGCGCATCGACGAGATAGGTAAGGAACTCGAAGCAGCCCGAGAGGCCCTGGAGAAGTTGCGCAACGAAGCCAAGCCTGATCTGGATGTGCCTGAGGTCACCGATGACACCCCGGCCACCGTGGAACCCGCAGCCGAACCGGTCAAGGAACCGGAGCCGCCGGTGTGTGCGGAGCCTGTGGTCGCGGCGCAGGAGCCGGCGCCCGAACCCATTGTAGAGACTGCCCCGGAACCAGTCGCGCCTGCCGAGGCGCCTGCTGATGCCGCACCCGAGGAACCGCAGGACACGATCTGAAGCACACGCATAGAAGGGGACAGACCATGAGCGCAAAGTACGTCTTCGTCACCGGTGGAGTCATCTCGGGTATCGGGAAAGGTATCACCACTGCATCCGTCGGGCGTCTGCTCAAAGACCGTGGTATCCGCATCGGTATCGTGAAGATGGACCCGTACATCAACGTGGATGCAGGCCTGATGAACCCCTTCCAGCATGGCGAGGTGTTCGTCACCAATGACGGCGCCGAGACCGACCTGGACCTGGGGCACTATGAACGGTTTATCGACCAGCCCCTGAGCAAGGCATCAAACGTCACCACCGGCCAGGTCTACGGCGAGGTAATCGCCAAGGAGCGGGACGGAAACTACTACCTGGGGCACACCGTCCAGGTGATTCCGCACATCACCGACGAGATCAAGTCCCGTATCCGCCTCGCTGCGAAGAAACAGGACGCGGAACTGCTCATCGTCGAGATCGGCGGGACTGTCGGCGACATCGAGGGCCAGCCGTTCCTCGAAGCCATCCGCCAGATGCGCATTGACGAGGGCCCGGAGAACGTGTGCTTCGTGCATGTGACGCTCGTCCCCTTTGTGGGAACCGTCGGCGAATTGAAGACGAAGCCGACCCAGCACAGCGTCCGGGAACTGCGCAGCGTTGGCATCCAGCCGGATATCATCGTCGCCCGCACTCAGGGCCCCATCGATGAAGGGGCGAAGAGAAAACTGGCGCTATTCTGCGACGTACCGGCATCGCACATCATTGAGGCGCAGGATACCTCCGCCAGCCTGTATGAGATCCCCATGCTTCTGGAGCAGCAGGGAATCGCCGACCTGATCTGTAAGGAAGTGGGCATCCCCCCCAGACCGGCGCAGTTGGGCGAGTGGCAGGCGATGGTGGACCGAATCAATCATCCCAGCAGCACGGTGCCCATCGCCATGGTCGGCAAGTACATGGACCTGAAGGATGCCTATCTCTCCGTCACCGAGGCGCTGAAGCATGGCGGGATCGCCAACGACTGCGCGGTGGAGATCCGCTACGTGGATTCGGAAGACGTGGAGCGCGACGGCCCCGAGGCTCACCTGGCAGGAGTGCACGGCGTGCTGGTTCCCGGTGGATTTGGCGACAGGGGTATCGAGGGCAAGATCGCGGCCATCGGCTATGCCCGGGAGAACCGCATCCCCTACCTGGGCCTTTGTCTCGGCCTGCAGACCGCCTGCATCGAGTTTGCGCGCAACGTCTGCGGTCTCGAGGGCGCAGATAGCCGGGAGTTCAAGCAGGATGCGGCGCACCCGGTAATCATCTACCTGAAAGAACAGGAGTACGTGACCGAACTTGGCGGCACCATGCGCCTGGGCGCCTACCCGTGCGTATTGCAGGAAGGCTCGCTGGCTGCGCGGCTCTACGGGACCACGGAAATCCACGAGCGCCACCGACACAGGTTGGAGGTCAACAACGCATACCGAAAGACGCTGGCCGACTGCGGGCTGGTGTTCTCGGGGACGTCGCCCGAGGGCGACCTGGTGGAGATCATCGAGTACCCCGAGCATCCGTTCTTCATCGCCACCCAGTTCCACCCGGAATTCCAATCTCGGCCCAACCGCGCACACCCCCTTTTCCGGGGTCTGGTACAAGCAGCCCTCAAGCGCCAGGGCGAGTGCGGCTGCGGCCAGCGGCCTGCGTAAGGGATTCGCCATAAGAACGTAACGCGCAGACTGCGAGGGACAGGGCGTGCCGCCCGTCCTCTTGCCTGACGACCCCGATACTGAGCCGGACCCATCACGCGTATCATCGGTGATTCACTTTGTCGTTACTGGACGAACTCAATCCTCAGCAGCGTCAGGCTGCCGAGGCAGTCGAAGGACCTGTTCTCATCATCGCCGGCGCCGGCAGCGGAAAGACCCGGGCGCTGACATACCGCATCGCCCACATGGTCCATGACCTCAAGATCCCGCCGGAAGCGATTCTCGCAGTCACTTTCACCAACAAGGCCGCGGGCGAGATGAAGGAGCGCATCCACAAGCTCACCGGCGATGCCGGCAAGGGTTTGTGGGTGGGTACATTCCATTCCATCTGCGCCCGTATCCTGCGCGCCCACGGGTCGGCCATCGGCATCCCCGACAATTACGTGATCTACGATGAGTCCGACCAGCGCTCCCTGATCCGCCAGGCGCTGTCAGTGCTGGACATCGACAGCAAGCAGTACAAGCCGGCGGAAATCCACTGGGCGATCAGTGCGGCGAAGAACGAACTCATCGGGCCCCAGGAATACCGGCGTTCCAGCCGCGGACCTTTCGATCAGGTGGTGCGCCAGGTCTATCCACGCTACCAGCAGTCGCTGCGGGCCAACAATGCGCTGGATTTCGACGACCTGCTCATGCGCACCGTGCAGCTTCTGCGTGAAAGTCCTGAGACTCTCAAGGTGTACCACGACCGCATCCGGTACATCCTGGTGGACGAGTTCCAGGACATCAACCATGCTCAGAACGAGTTCATCAGGCTCATGGGGCAAGCCAGTCGGAACGTCTGCGTGGTGGGCGACGATGACCAGAGCATATACGGTTGGCGCGGGGCGAACATCGGGCTGATCCTGGACTTCGAGAGCCAGTACCCGGAGGCGCAGATTATTAAACTGGAGCAGAATTACCGGTCTACCCAGAAAATCCTGGAGTGCGCCTACGAAGTCATCCGACACAATGTTGATCGGCGCGAGAAGAAACTCTGGACCCAGAACCGTCCCGGGGAGAATGTGGTGCAGTATGAGGCCGTGGATGCCGAACAAGAGGCGGACTGGGTAGCGCAGACCATCCAGGCTCAGGTCAACTGCAGAATGACCAGCTTTGGCGACTACGCTATCCTGTACCGCGCCAATGCCATGTCCCGGGTGTTCGAAGAGGCCATGATGCGCCGGCGAATACCCTACGAGGTCGTGGGAGGCATCCGCTTCTATGAGCGCGCGGTAATCAAGGATTTCATTGCATACCTGCGGGTAATCTTCAACCCTGCGGACGGCGTGTCCTTGAGCCGGATCATCAACGTCCCCGCCCGGGGCATCGGGGACAAGACCCTCTCCCACATCGACCGCATCGCCGCGGCCAACGGTATGAGCCTGTATGACGCGGTGCGGGTGGTCGCCTCCGACGAGAACCTGCGGCAGCGCGCAAGGGACGCAGTCGCGGATTTCTACGATCTCATGGAGAGGCTGCGGCAGGTAGCCGCGGAGCAGTCTCTCACCGTGCTCTGCCGCAGTGTGGCCGAGATGTCCGGCTACCTGCATGCTTTGGAAAGCAGCGAGACGGCGGAGGATCAGACCAAGGCCGAAGACCTGCGCGAATTCGTCTCCCTTGCTGAGCGGTTTGAGCGTGACCGCCCCGATGCCGACCTTGGCAGCTTTCTGGAGCACATCTCGCTCCTGTCAGACCTGGACGAGGCGCAGGAGATCGGTAGCAAAGTATCGCTCATGACCCTCCACGCTTCAAAAGGGCTGGAGTTTCCGGTGGTGTTCATGGTGGGCATGGAGGAGGGCATTTTTCCTCACCAGCGCAGTCTCGGAGAGGAGCACGAACTCGCGGAAGAACGCCGGCTCTGTTACGTTGGGATGACCCGGGCCCAGAGCCTGCTGTACCTCACCCATGCGTACAATCGTGTCATCTACGGGCAGCCCCAGCTCATGCGGCCCTCGCGGTTCCTGGCCGACCTGCCCGACCAACTGGTAGACCGGCAGGTCACCCTCGCCAACCTGGTGTCCAGTTCGGTCCTCGGGGATGATGACGACGGCGAAGAACAGGAGGTCGGTGGGCGGAAGATCGATATGACCGAGCTCCTGTCCCGCGCCCGGGCGAACATGGAGAAAGCGCGAGATCGGCAGCGACAGGAGGCCGCGGCGCAGGCCGAAGGGACGCCTCGACGGCCGAAAAGCAGTCGAGAGGAGCGGCGCCGGGAACGCGAAGCGAAGGCGGCGCCAGAGAGCAAACGAGAACGCGGCGCGGGGACCGCGCCGGCTGCGGACGCATCCGGCATCGAGTACAAGTCCGGTGACCGCGTGCGTCACAGGACATTCGGCGAGGGGTTGGTGGTGCAGGTCAGGGGAAGCGGTGTGGACATGGAGCTTGTGGTGGCATTCGCCGGCAAGGGTGTGAAGACGCTACTGGCGGAGGTTGCGCCCATCGAGAAGGTGTAGCCGCGGGTCACGTGGAATTGTGCGGCAGCTCGTGCCTGCTGCCTCAAGACCCTCATGCTTGCCGCACTGATTCTGGAGATTCGGAGCCCCACCGCGTTGAAAATACTCGCCGCGACCTCGCCTCCTGTTTCCAACGATCCCGGGGCAAGGGGCGTCACTCCCCGGGCTGTGATCCTTGCCTGCATACTGCTGCCGGCGAACGCCTACTGGATCACCCAGATGGCCGTGGTGCGGTACGAGGGCCACCCAACCACGGTTTCGCTGTTCTTCAACGCCGTCTTCATACTCTTCTCGCTGGTGCTGATCAACTCCGGCATCCGTCGACTCTTCCCGCGCCGTGCGCTGCACCGCAATGAACTGCTAGTGATCTACTGCATGGTCTGCGTGGCCTCGGCGCTTTGTGGGCACGACCTGATCCAAGTGGTCACTCCGCAGATTGTGATGCCCTTCTGGCTGGCAAGCCCGGAGAATAAGTGGGAAGACCTCTTCTTCCAGTACCTGCCGCAGCACCTGACCATCAGCGACCCGGATATTTACGAGCCTGCATTCGAGGGCGGCACGACGCTGTATACCATGGAGCGCATAAAGGCCTGGGCCGTGCCGGTCGCGAACTGGGGTCTGTTTCTCATCGTCCTGAGCACCATGATGCTGGCGATGAACTCTCTGCTTCGCAAGCGTTGGATGGACCGGGAAAAGCTGACCTACCCCATCACCCACATGCCCCTGGAGCTGACCCAGCCGGGCGTCCCCCTCTTGCGCAACAAGTTCATGTGGATGGGATTCGCAGTCGCCGCGGCGATCACGCTCATCAACGGCTTTCACGAACTGTGGCCCGCGATCCCGCTCATCAAAGTGCGCGTGGTCCACTATGATGCGTACATGTCCACGCTGTTCCGGACGTATCCGTGGAACGCCCTCGGCGGGACGCGTATCTCCTTCTACCCCTTCGCGGTAGGCCTGGGCCTCCTGCTTCCCCTGGACCTGGCGTTTTCATGCTGGTTCTTCTATCTCTTCTGGAAGGGGCAGCGGCTTGTCTCCGCGATGCTCGGGTTGAGCCAGATCCCACGTTTCCCGTACGCCGATCAGCAGGCTTCGGCGGCATATATCGGACTGGCAGTTTTTGCGCTGTGGATGGCCAGGGGACACATCAAGGATATCTGGCTGGGTCTGGTGGGCCGATCGCCAATCAACGACAAGGGTGAGCCGATGGGCTACCCCCTGGCGATGTGGGTGTTGGGGGGCGGCGCGGCGTTTCTTGCGCTTTTCGCGGCGCGCATGGGCATGTGGATGTGGGTCGCAACACTGCTCTTTGGCATCTACTTCCTGATCTCTCTGACGGTGGCACGCGTTCGGGCTGAACTTGGCCCGCCTGCCCATGATTTGCACAATGGCGGCCCGGACCTCATCCTCACGAACCTGTTCGGCACAAGCACGGCTGTCTTCGACGCCCGCCAGTTGACTGTGCTCGAAATGTGCTACTGGTTCAACCGAGCCTACCGCGCACACCCCATGCCGATCCAGCTTGAGTCCTTCAAGATCGCGCAGACGTCGGGAATCCCCCAGTCCGCGATGGCGCTGGCCCTTACCATCGCCACGGTTATCGGCGTGTTTGCCGCTTTCTGGGCACAGGTCCACAACTACTACAGCTATGGGATGGCGGCGAAAATGAGTTTTGTCGCCCAGACTTTCGGGCGCGAGCCATTCCAGCGTCTTGCAGGCTGGCTACAGGCGCCATACGGCACTCGCTGGCCCGAAATCGGCGCCTACGCAGTGGGATTCGTCTTCTCACTGCTTCTCATGTTTCTGCGCGTGAACTTCATCTGGTGGCCCTTCCACCCTGTCGGCTATGCAATCTCGGGCAGTTGGTCGATGAACTGCCTGTGGCTCCCCATTTTCATCGCCTGGCTCATCAAGTTAGTCATGCTGCGCTACGGCGGGTTCAAGATGTTCCAGTCGGCGATTCCCGCCGCCCTGGGACTGGTCCTGGGCGAGTTCATTCTCGGAAGCCTGTGGACCCTGATTGGGATCATTTTCCAGATACGCACGTACGCATTCTGGGTGTGATTGCGAGCTATCGCCTTTGCACACGAAGTTGAGAGCCATGCATCGACTCGCCACAACACGGCCGCTGCCGGTGCTAATCGCCATTTTCGCGTGCGCGCTAAGCAGCCGCCTCGCCGCGCAGATCACCGGCGTCACCGCGCAGGGGGCGGATCTCGTGACGCCTCCCCACTCCACGAACGACGTAGTGCTCGTCTATGGTCTTGGCTTCCCCTTCCAGGTTGCGCCCGACAGGGCGGCGGTTTTCTGCAATGTCCGTGTCGAGGGCATAAACGTCACGGACTACGAGAACGGGACAGATGTCATCGTCTTCAACGACCTCGAGGCGATTAGCGCCGACGACGCGGTCGCGATCTCTCGCAACGAGCGCGAGACCGGCGCTGATGGCGAAAAGCGTCTTGTGGTGAAGTTCCCGATCATCGGCGGGTTCGTCCCGCAAGGGGCGCTCCGTGAGGACGGCACCCCTCACCCTCACGCAGGCAGCGGCTTCGGGCTCTGCCAGGCCATCTCTTTCCCCGTGGACGAGAACGGTCACTTCAGCTGGAGTACGAAGTACATCCACCGTAGTGAGGTTCACCAGTTCACATACGGCGGCGAGGGCTTCCGGTCAGTGCGTTCATCATCAGGGCTGGAGCAGACGCACCCGACGGTGGGTGTCTGGCGGATCGTGGCGCCCGGGATCACAAACGCCATCCCGGACGGCGATGATCTGCTCCTGGCAGTCAGCGCCACCGACGGGTCCGGACAAGTGACCGGTGTATCGCGCTGGGCTCGCAGTCAATCCCGGTGGCGACCCGTCGCTTTCTCGCCCGTAACTCCGCCCGGTGAGGGTTGGGCCGAACCGAGCCTTGTCCGCGACAAGGACGGTGCCCTGCTCTTCACCACCAGGGGCTCGGGTGGCGAGCGGTACGGCCAAGTTCAGGTGTGGCGTAAGAACGGCGAGGGTCCACAATGGCGCCTGGTGGTGAGCACCCCTGACGTCCGCGTCTGGCACAAGCAGGACGATGGCCTGGAATGGGGCACGGTGATCAAGCTGGCGGGCGCACACAACTCCGGTCCGATCTCCATCGGATCCGCAGCGGACGGCACTCCGTATATCGCTGCTAACCTGTCCGGCAGTGGACGTGAGACACTGTGCATCTGGCCCCTGAACGCCGAACGCATGGACCTCGAGAAACCACTTACGGTGCGGGCCGCCCGAGATGAGTTCGGTCCGGCTCCCGGTGGAGGGGCCTGGATGGTCGATCATCCCTCCGGTGCGGTGCTGCGACTGGCGGACGGCCGGTGGCACGGCGTCCTTGCCTACCGCGTGCTGGGGGACGCCGAGCACAAAGGCGCCCTCCCCACGGCTAAGACCGGCTGCTATCTCGAGGAAATAGCTTCCTCCGGGCCCCCTCTGCCGCCCTGGCGGTTCGAATGATACCCCTCCGATGCATGTTATGGCCATCGACTCCGGTGAACTACCTATTGACACCGAACGTCATCTACTATATCTTATAGTAGATACTACACAGCTCAGTCGGCAAGGAGGGTCCCCCGATGACATACAGGCCCCGGAACGGCGGAAATATCAGTTCGCCCGGTATCGCGCTCCTGGTCCTTGGCGCCTGCGTGTTCGTCCCCGTGTTGTTCAGCGGATGCTCGAGCGATGACGAGACCACCTTCGTAGACTGCGAACCGCGATACCACAACCTGACTATCATCCTCCAGGTGCATGATCTGGCTGGCGACGCCCTGGGGGAGGTTACGGTCTGGGTCGATGGCGTCGCGCAGAACGCCCGGACAAGCTGGCAATTCGTCTCTCTCGGCAACCAGTATCCGCCGGAATGGCGTGGGTTCCTGGCGAACTGGATCTTCTCGGGCTTCACCGTGGCCACCTACCGCGCCGATGACCTGGAGACAGTGACGGTGGTTGTGACCAAGCCAGGCTACCAGCCGCAGGGTACGGTGTTTTACGTGGCTGACGATCTGCCAAGCCAGGTCTACGCCCGGGAGACTTTCACGATGCTGCCCACGGCTTTCCCGGCGGGTGCCGAAGGTACGGATGAGATAAAGCCCATCATGAAAGACGAGCCCGGCGAGGTCATTGGCTGGGAAAAGCCTGCAACCACGGGAGCGACCAATTCGATGTTCAAGATCGCGGGGCTATAGCCGCTCACGCTCGGTTGACGGGCGCGATCAGGTGACGAAAAGCAGACGCCGCGGATTGCAGACCAGTCCGCGGCGTCTTTGGTGTTTCATTGGGCAATGTATCGTCAGCGTTGGGCAAGAATGGCCTTGAAATCCCGCCGGAAGGCCTGCAACGCCTTCCCTCGATGACTTACCTGGCTTTTCTCCGCGCGGCTCAGCCGGGCGAAAGTGCACCCCGCCGGCGGGTAGATGAACACGGGGTCGAAGCCGAACCCGTTGTCGCCCTCGGGCGCATCGGAGATGAACCCTTCCACAGTCTCCTGCCACGTGCCCAGAATCCCCTCGGGAGACGCGAGCGCAATGCAGCAGACGAACCGCGCCTGGCGATCCTCGGGCGCGACCCCCTCAAGGCGCTGGAGCAACCACGCGATGCGTTCGGGATCAGTCTCCGCAACGCGCGCCGACTTCACGCCGGGTTCGCCATTGAGCGCATCCACCTCCAGGCCACTGTCATCGGCGACGGCCCAGTGCCCGGTGGCTGCGGCGATGACCAGAGCCTTTTCACAGGCATTCGCGCAGAAGGTATCGTGAGGCTCTTCTACTTCCGGCGCGTCCGGAAAGTCCGCGAGCGAGACCACCTCCACGGCCAGCCCATCCAACAGTTCCGCGATTTCCCGAAACTTGCCCTGATTCCGGGTGGCGACCACGAGCCGCTCCAGCATGCTATCCGGCCCCGTGCCTTTCGATGATTTCGTCGATCTGAGCCAGCTGCTCGGGAGTGAGGGTCCAACCGGATGCCGCCGCTGTCTCTTGAATCTGGGCGGGTCGCTTGGCACCAGCGAGGGCACAGGTCAGGCCGGGCTGGGCGAGAACCCAGGCCAGCGCGAGCTGAGCCGCGGTGCGTCCCTGAGCCTCCGCCATCGCAGCCAGTTCCCGCACAGCTGCCACGTTTCTCGCGAGGCGCTCGCCCTTGAACATAGGGGAACTTGAGCGGGCATCAGACTCCGGGAAGGTCGCATTCTCGTCATACTTTCCGGTGAGCAATCCGCGCGCCATGGGACTGTACGCCAGCACGCCGATGTTGTGCTCGCGGCAGAATGGGAGTATTTCCGCCTCGATGTCCCGGGTGAGCATGCTGTAGGGCGGCTGGAGGGAGTGCAGTGGGCAGACTTCCATGAACTCGGACATCTGCTCCACGCTGTAGTTGGAGACACCGACAGCCCTGATCTTCCCGCTGTCCAGGCAGGCCTTCATCGCGGCGGCGGTGTCCTTGATCGGCACGTCAGGGTCGGGCCAGTGAACCTGGAACAGGTCGATGTAATCTGTCTCCAGGCGGTCGAGACTGTCCTCAAGACTGCTCGCAATGTACTCGGGCGAACTGTTGCGGGTGATGTTCTGGTCTGCGTCCCACTGCAGTCCGGTCTTCGTGGCGATGATGACCTGGTCTCGAGGCAAGCCGGCGATGCCCTGCGCGAGGACCCGTTCCGAATGCCCGCAGCCGTAGGCCTGAGCGGTGTCGTAGAAATTGATCCCCAGCGAGAAGGCCAGCTTGACGGCGGCAACGGATTCCTCGTCGACGACGTCGTCACCCCAGAAAGCATGGCCCATCGCCCAACAGCCGTACCCCACTGTTGAGATGTTCAGATCACTTGCGCCCAGCTTGCGATACTCCAACCTGGAGCCCTCCTTCATTCGCCCAGTCGGGCGATAGCTTCCGCCTGTTTCGCCATGAGCGCTCTGATTCCGTCCTGCCCGAGACTCATCATCTGGTTCAGCTGCTCGAAGCTGAAGGCGCCATCCTCGGCGGTGGCCTGGATCTCCACGATCTTCCCCTCACCGGTCATGATCAGATTCAGGTCCACACCGGCCTTGCTGTCTTCTTCGAAACAAAGGTCCAGCATGGGTTCGCCGGCAACGATCCCCACCGAGACCGCGGCCACCTGAGTGACCAGCGGACTGCGCTTGATAACGCGGCGCTTCTCCAAGTTCTTTGTGGCTTGCGCAAGAGCCACATAGGCACCGGTGATGGAGGCTGTCCGGGTGCCGCCGTCAGCCTGGAGCACGTCGCAGTCGAGAGTGATGGTGCGCTGCCCGAGAAGCTTCAAGTCGCACGCGGCCCGCAGTGCGCGACCGATGAGACGCTGGATCTCGAGAGTGCGCCCCCCCTGTTTGCCAGTCGCCGCCTCGCGGCTGGAGCGTTCGGAGGTCGCTCGCGGAAGCATTCCGTACTCTGCGGTGATCCAGCCCTGGTCGGAGTCCATGAGCCACCGGGGCACGCGGTCCTCAATGGAGGCAGTCACGTGCACTTTGGTGTCGCCCTGCACGATGAGACACGAGCCTTCCGCGTATTTATTTACACCCACCAGCAGCTTGATGTCTCGAAGGTCAGCGTTGCCACGTCCGTCAGATCGAATCAAAGCGTCTCGTTCCTTCCCGGTAATTGTTTCGTGCTGGGATTACATTCGCCCCGGCGCCCCGGTGCCCTCCACGAACTGCCGCAAACCCTCGCAGATGGCCACGGCAGCCCTCTCGCGGGTCGTGTCCTGCTGCAAGAGGGCTTCCTCCGTGTCGCTGTTCAGAAACATCAGCTCCACGAGCACTGCGGGCATTCGGGTCTCGCGGATGACCACGAACCGGGCCTGCTTCAAGCCGCGGTCAGGTCGCTTGAGCGCCGCAACCAGAGATTGCTGCATAATCATACCCAGGCACTTGCTGGCCTGGCGATAGTAGAAGGTCTCGGTGCCAATACCCTCGTTCCGCCGGGGCATGGCATTGCAATGAATGCTGACAAACATGTCCGCCCCGAGGCGGTTGGCAAAACCAGCGCGGTCATAGAGATCCACAAAACGGTCATCATCCCGGGTCATGCGAGCAAGCACACCACGGCTGCGCAGAATCCGCGCTGCTCGTTGGGCCACGTCGAGAGTGACTTCCTTCTCCTTGAGCACCTTGCCCGAAGCGCCGTTGTCCTTGCCACCGTGCCCGGCGTCGAGAACTACCCGCTTCCCTTCCAGCTGCTCGCGCCGGAAGACAATCTCCAAACCCGCGGGAGCGATGGGGTTCACGTCGAACTGGATCAGTTCGCGCAGGTTGAGGGTGAGGGTGGTCTGCGGCGGGTCTCCGTCCTGGTCCACGGTCACCGACTCGACGAACTCGCCGAACATGGGCAGATCGCGTTCGCTAGTGCCGGATCGCGTGTCGGCAAAACTCACGGTGATGCGCACCGGCCGCATGTGCAGGTCCCAGTTTGGGGTCACAGGCCAGTCCGTGAGAATGCGCAGCCGCTCGGAGTCGTCCGTGCCTTGCACAAGCGTCACGTCGGTAATCGCCGGGAAACGGCGCTTGACGACGGGCGCATTGTCCGACGGGCTGCCGATGATCATTATCCCGCCATACCCGCCTGCCGCCGGCTCCCAGCGGCCCGGTTGGTCGCTCCCGAGATCGGCAACCACTCTAGCGGTCGGCGGCTGAGGAACCGGTACTCCCAGGCGCACCCTGGCAAGCGGGCCGGTGTGGATATACTGGATCATCGGCACGTCAGGGGCAATCTCGGCGCCGCGCAGGTCAACATAGAAGCGGGTGGGGGCAGCCATGCGTTCGGTATTTCCCGTCACCGGCGCGGAGCAGTCCAAACGGATTCGCGCACCGCGCGCATCCGCACGCACTTCCACTTGAGTCAGGACCGCATTGGCCAGCACGAATGCGTCGCCCTTCTTCCAGCGGAAGGAGAGGCCGAGAGCCGTGAGCACTGGTTCAAGAGGTCCGTAGCAGGTGCCCTGGCGCAGTTCGATCTTGCGCGGAAGCACGCGGGGATTGCCGGCAATCTGAGCGGTGGCGCTGCCGACTGCGAGCTTCACGCTCTGCCCGCGCGCCGTGGTCAGGGTAAGTGTCTGCTCAGCCTTGTTCCAGTCCGCGCGCGCGGAAGCCAGTCGGGCAGCATCAGCGAGTGGGCCGCAGACAACGCCGTCCAGAACCAGCGCTGCCGGGCCGCTATCCAGGGCCCGGCCGCATATAACAACGCCCACCGGCTCCTGCGCCACGCAGACGCCGGCGAAAATGATCGTTCCGAGGACCCACACGCCACCAAGACGGCTACCCATCGGCTACCCAGTCCCGTGTTGCGGTCTGTGATGCAGGCTTCGATGCGATATCACGGGGCCGAGACTGCCGCCACAGCGCGCGGCGATCCCGGACAAGCACACTAAAAGGCCCGGCATAACCGGGCAGATCCACCGTGTTGGTTGGTGGAGGCGGCGGGAATCGAACCCGCGTCCGAAGAGAGGAACGACACTGCGTCTACGAGCGTAGCGGCCGATTCGATCTCGCCGTGGCTTCCCTGGTCGCCCGGTATCCCCGGCCAGCCCGAATTTGGTTCCCGCGTCCCTTAGCGGGCGTTTGGGACGTCGGTATCCAACCCAGTTGATGTCTCATCCGAAGCGGGTTGGCTCGCCCCGGGAGACATGGCTACGTTAAGCAGCCAGTGCCAGTTCGTTGTTGGCAGTTATTCTTTTCCCGCGTTTTACGAGACTCGGGGATCTCGGCTCGCAGCCTTGCCTTTCCTGTCTCCCCGTCGAAACCAATCGCCCCCAAACCGCACTCACAAAGCTATTATACCCCCAAGATGGGGGTGGGTCAAACATACGGCGAATGCATAGTTTATGGTGAACAGTTGATAGTGAACGGCGAGCGCAAAGGACCACCGGAGCGCAACGGCCCGGTCACTTCACCCCGAACACATGCATCGTGGTCTGCCGGTACACCTGTCCCGGTCGCAGGACGACGGATGGGAACTCGGGTTTGTTGATGGAGTCCGGGTAGTGCTGGGTCTCCAGGCAGAACCCCCCGTGCTTCTGGTAGACCACGCCGCCCTTGCCCTTGAGGGTGCCGTCCAGGAAGTTCCCGGTGTACAGCTGGATGCCGGGTTCCGTCGTGTAGATCTCCATCACGCGCCCCGTGGTAATCTCCTCAACCCGCGCAGCGAAGGCCAACTTACCGCCGCCTGAATCCAGGCAGAAATTGTGGTCATATCCGCCCGGGTCGCCCGTCATCATGTCGATGTCCCGGCCAATGCGCTTGGGGCGGGTGAAGTCCAGCGGCGTGCCGGCCACGGGTGCGATCTCGCCCGTGGGAATGAGAGTGTCATCCACCGGCGTATAGTGCGAGGCCGCCAGGGTCAGGCGATGGCCGAGAATATCCCCCTTCTCCGGACCGGCCAGATTGAAGTAGCTGTGGTGCGTGAGGTTGACCGGGGTGGCCTTGTCGGTAGTGGCCCGGTAGTCGATGCGCAGGGCGTTGTCATTGGTGAGGGTGTATGTGACGCGCACTCGCAGGTTTCCCGGGAACCCCTCTTCCCCATCTGGGCTCAGGTATTCGAAACGCACCGCCGGACCGGCGGCAGTCCGGAGCGGCGTGGCCTTCCATACCACCTTGTCAAAGCCCACAATGCCGCCATGGAGGGTGTTCGGGCCATTGTTGGCCGCAAGGAGGTACTCCTTGCCATCCAGCGTGAACCTAGCTCCCCCAATGCGGTTCGCCACCCGGCCCACGGTTGCGCCGAAGTACGGGTGCCCGGCGAGGTACGCGTCCAGATTGTCGAAGCCCAGGACCACATCGCCCAATTTGCCTTCGCGGTCCGGTACGTGCAGTTCAGTAAGCAGCGCGCCGTAGGTCATGATCTTCGCGACCAGGCCGTTGACGTTAGTCAGGACGTACAGGTCCACGGGCTTGCCTTGCTCGGGAGTTTTCCCGAAGTCCAGGCGCTGGATGCTCGGCCTCGCGGCGAAGCTCGTGGAGATGAGAATGAGAAGGCAACTACACAACACGGTGGCGCGCATGGTGAGGCCTCCTTCGTATCTGTGGCTGAGACTGGTCAGCGGTTCCGCTGCCCCTCAGTCGTCGAAACTATTGTCTTTGATGAACTGAATCAGCTCTGTCAGCGTGGTCGTCGCCAGGCAGACGCAGGTGTCCGCCGCGCCGTAGTACACCCGGAGTTCGTCGGTCTCCGGGTCGTGGGTCGCAGCCACCGGAAAGACCACGTTCGGCGTGTCGCCCACACATTCATAGAGGGCTGTGGGCGCAAGGATGTAGCGGCTGGTGCGATAGAGCACCCTCCACGGCTCGTCAAGATCAAGAAGCGCCGCACCCGCGCTGTAGACGAAGCCATTGCAGGACGTGAGCACCCCGTGATAGATCATTACCCACCCTTCAGGGGTCTCGATGGGCACGGGTCCCGCGCCGATCTTCGTGCTCTGCCACCCGCCGCGCCGGCCCATGACGAACCGATGCTTGCCCCAGTAGATCAGGTCTTTCGAGAAGCACAGGAAGATGTCGCCGAAGGGCGTGTGGCCCATGTCGCTGGGCCGGTGGAGCATACAGTACTCCCCATTGATCTTGCGCGGGAAAAGCACCGCATTGCGATTGCACGGCGGCAGGGCTATCTCCAGAAGCTCAAAGTCCTCGAAGTCGTCAGTCACTCCCATGCCGATGCACGGGCCGTGGTAGCCATGGCACCAAGTCACGTAGTAGCGGCCGTCAAGCTGGGTGATGCGCGGGTCATAGCCGTACTCGAAGCGCGAGAGATCACAATTGCCACAGCGCCACCGGATCGGTTCCGGCGAAATGTGCCAGTCGATGCCGTCCTTGCTCTGGCCGGAGTGAAGCGTCATGTTCCGGGCCTGGTCGTCCACCCGGAAGACCCCCCGGTACTCGTCGCCCACCCGGATGACGCTGCTGTTCATGATGCTGTTGGAGGTGGGCGTCGCATTGCGGTGGATGATGGGGTTACCGGGATAGCGCTTCAGGAGTGGCTCGTTTGCTGGACTGAGTTCGTGCATGGTGCCTCACCGGTGTCCGATTCAATGAACGGCGTTGAACTCGCGGATCGCGTCGAACATCGCCAGCAAATTCGGGACCGGCGTGTTCGGCTGGATATTGTGGATGGTGTTGAAAACGAACCCGCCTCCAGGAGCGAAGACTTCCAGGCGCTCCAGGACCTCGGCGCGCACTTCCTCGGGCGTGCCGAAGGGCAGCGTGCGCTGGGTGTCGACTCCGCCACCCCAGAAGGTGATGCGGTCGCCGAAATCCGCCTTCAGCCCCCGCGCCTCCATGCCATCCGCAGAGCATTGGACCGGGTTCAGGATGTCAAAGCCGGCGTCGATGAAGTCTTCCAGAAGCGGGCGAATGCCGCCGCAGGAGTGGATGAAGGTCTTCCACCGGGTGTTCGCGTGGATCCAGTCATTCACCGCGCGATGGAAGGGCTTGAACAGGTCGCGGTAGCTCTCCACCGACGCAAAGGGCCCGCGCTGGGTCCCGAAGTCGGTCCCGGTAACCATTGCGACCTGCACGGCGTCACCAACCACCGCGGCGATGCGCTCGAGGTTGCGAAGGGCGATTTCGCACTGTCTGGCGAAAACGATCTTCACATAGTCGCGGCGGGCGACCGTGGATATGTACCATTCCTCCACGTCGCGGATTCCCTTCGGATGCTTCAGGAAAGGCGCAGGGACAAGGGCAATGTCACCGAATCCAGTGCCGCCGAAATTGGCGACCACTGCCCGGTCTGACGCATCCAGGTCTGCAGCCAGAGTGCTGTAGCGCGCCAGTTCACCCTCAGTGACCGGCTGAAACTCCTCCAGATTGTCTTCAGGGTCCAGGCTCGCGTCGTCAATCGGCTCCTGTCGAATAATGCTGTCGAAGTAGAAGCCGCCCGCGGGCATCCGGCCACTGGGCGGCACAGTCTGGTCGCCGCCAGGGTACTGGAGCAGATCGCCGTTGGGTTCGGGCTGGGTGTTGAAGCCTCCCGGAACGAGGACCGGCGTCCCGTCCGGCATGTCCCAGGGCTTCCAGTCCTCGGCGGGGTACCCGAAGAGGGTGTCCTTCCCGCCGATGCCCACGGTGTCGATGCCCAGAGCTTCGCGCAGATCATCGGTGACTTCGCCCAGCATCTGGTACGGCTCGATCACCCGTACGCGATCACCGGGCTTGTCAAGACCCAGCGCCAGGCGCAGCTTCGACAGCGTAGACGCAGAGATGCCCGAGACCGGCGTGGCGCCGATGTCCAGGGGCACGCGGTCAGGCTCGCGATGGTCGATTGCCGCAAGGACTCTCTCGCGGGAGGTCATGTCGCCCACCTCGGGTCAAGTCACGGGAAGAGCACGTCGGCTTCTTCCTTGACGATGCGCTTGATGTCCTGCTCGCACTCGGGCGTCAGCGGGTAGCGCAGGAAATGCCGCCAGGTGCTGAAGATGCCCATCTCCACGAGAAGCCGCTTCTGCCCGGCCAGCCAGCACGCGATGCTCTCGCCCCCGAAAACCGCGTACATCATGGTGTTCATGCGCTCCTGCAAGGCATTCGCAGTGGTCAGATCGCCGGACTTCACCGCCTGCATGATGAGCCCCGCCAGGTAGCCGTTGAAGATTCCGCCGCCCAGCAGGAGTCCGTCGTAGCCGGCCGCCAGGTAATCCACGCACTTGAACTCGTTCCCGTTGAGCAGAAGCAGGTCTGGGCGCTTGCGGCGGGCTTCGAGAGCGATCTTCCGGCGGCCGTCATCCGAAGAGCTGTCCTTGACGAGGACCACATTGTCTTCGGCGTAGATGTTGGCCAGGACTTCATCCGGGACCACCACAGCTCCGAGCTTGCCACGGTCGTAGACGCCTACTGGCAAGGAGCTGTCACGGATCGCTTCCTGATACAGAGCGAGAATGTTGTCCGGCGTTGCGTTCAGGAGGAAGTAGGGCGGCGCGATAACCGCCACGTCCGCGCCGTCCTCGGCAGCCATCGCGATGTTGTCGAGGATCCGCGCAGAGGAGTTGTCGGTGACCTGCACCGCGATTACCAGCCGTCCCGCAGAAGCCTTCACGGTGGCTCTGACCAACGCACGGCGGGTCGAATCGGGCATCCAGGCGCCTTCACCGCAAGTCCCTGCGAGGAACAGGCCTTTCACCCCCAGGCGCAAATGGTGCTCCACCATGCGCTCCACCGAGGCTTCGTCCAGCGTCATGTCGTCATTGAAAGGCGTGGGCGTCGCCGACCACACTCCGGCAAGTTTGTCACGGCTCAGCGCGGCCATAGTGTGTCTCCCTGTCTGTTGTTGACTACCCGTGAGGGAGATTCTCCCTTTGCTTCCGGGTTCCTTTGTCCCTGCCTTCGGCCTCAGAGCTGGTTCTGCTCCCAGGGATTGTCCGGCGGCGGCGCTGGTCGATTCAGTCTTCGGAGCAGGTCCTCTATGTCCCGTTCATCCCCCGGCCGGTCCAGGTCCATCGCGAGTTCGGGGCGGTCCAGGATCATCAGTTCGCAGCGCGCGGCACCGGTCATCCGTTCCAGAAGGCGCGCAAGCGCGGATATGCTCGTGCCGGCCCGCGGGCTGACAAACCCGACCAGGAAGCGGAGCAGAAACCCCGGCCCGGCGAGTGAGGCGGCAAGCCACGGGCGCCTGCGCAGGACCAGAAACTGCTCCAGAGCGCCACGGAACTCGGCCGCCGCGTCCGGCCGCACCAGCGCGACGCCGGTGTGGGTCACCCAGCCTTCTTTCACAGGCAGCCAGGCCCAGTGGCGCTCCGGGGCCACCATCTCCGCGGAATCCCGCGACACCAGGGGGAGACACAGCTCGGCGTCGCCCGAGCAATGCGCCAGGAACTCGCAGAGCGCCGCGGGAGTGACCGCAGGCAGGTCGCAGGTGACCACCAGGACCCGACGGTGTGTGCCTATGTCCTCGATGGCGCCCAGCAGGTTCGCGGTGAGCCCCGGCCGTTCTACGATGAGCCGGTCCGCCTTGCCCTCGCCGACCATCTCCCCCAGCAGGTCATCCGGACCGGCGATGGTGATGCTCTGGACATTGGGCACTTTTCGCAGGGCGTCTATGATGTGGGCGATGCTCGGCTTGCCCAGGATCGGTATCAGCGCCTTGTGCCCCCAACCGGTCCATTCGGCGAGATCGCGGCCCGAGCTTCCACCGGCGAGGATCAGAGCATCCACATGCTCGCGCGACTCCTGCGGGGTCTGGCACGCCGCAGAGACGGCAGCGCCCGGGACACGTCTGGTGGAAGGCTCCAGCCAGACCCGCTCGGCCCGACGCTGCGCAACGCCCGTGAGCTTGTCGTCCTCCAGTAGTCCACGGCGCCGCAGCATGACGTGCTCGAACCCTACGGCGATATGCGCGCCAAACAGGAGCGTCTGGGAGCCGATGAAGGACCACAGTGAGAAAACGACGACGCCGGTGAGGCCACCGTAGATCGTGCCGAACTGCTGTGACTGAGCGATAATGCTGGTGAATATGTGAGAGACAAGGAGCCACAAAACCGTCGCGCCCAGTGAGCCCGCCAACACTGCCTGATTAGGGACGCGCTGGACAGGCATGAGCTTGTACACAAGGGCGAACGCCACCCAGACCAGCAAGATCTGGACGGCCTCCACGAACCATGGCTGAGCGGCGTCCAGAATTGCTGGATTGATCTCCGGGAACTGCAGCAGCCACGTTCGCACCGAGGCCCACAGGGCGTTGAGAAGCATGAAGCTCCCCAGGAGCAGTCCTGCCACCACCATGCTGTTGAACGCCACCAGCTTCCGGGTGAGGTATCCGCGCGTGATCTTCCCCGGCCAGACCTCTGTCAGGCTGCGCTCCAGGGTTTCGAAGAGGCGAATTGCGGCCCAGATCACGGTAACGAGACTTGCGGCGAAGGCAAGATACGCATTGCCCTGCCCCACGAGTCCGTATGCATCCCCCGAACCCATGGTGCCGATGGGATTTGCAAGCAGCCCCTCGACCATGGGGATGATCCGGTCAGCGGCATTTGGGCCAAGCTCCCGCGCCGCCTCGCGGATGCGTTCGTACACATCAGTCCCGGGGCCCAGGAGCATCTGCAGCCCGGCGGCGAGGAGCACGGCCAGCGGACCCAGGCAGATCAGGGAGTAAAAGGCCACCGCAGCGGCCATGAAATGGGTGCCCGTGAAGTAGAAGCGCAGGTATGCGATCCTGGCAATGCGCAGCCAGAGCACCGCGATGCGCAGCGGCGCCCGGGCAACCCGGACAGCCAGTTTCTCCGGTTCAGGGTCTGTCATGTCGCCTTCTCTCAGCATGGCGGCCGGCAGAGGATATGCGAAAAACGGAGCGCTGTTCCCGCTTCTCTTACTACCGCAGCTTCGCGAGCGAGCGGATCAGGTCCAGGTCCAGCTCGCCTTTCTGCCCCCAGCCCTTCTTGCCTGACGCGATCTGTGGCCGGAAACGCTCATACAGCTCATAGCCTGCCTCCGCGAGGGCTTCTGGTTCCAGGGAGTCCGCGAGCGCACGCATGGCGTCGCGCACCCGGTCGAGGTCCGCGCCGAATTTGTTCTGAAGATATGTGCGGACCTTCTCTGGATCAATGGCCTCGTCCTTGACCACAGCTCGCAAGCCTGCGTCTGTGTTTTTGGCAGGGACCGGCCTGCCAAGGACCTCCACCCAGAACTCCTCGCCGAGACCCTTCTTCTTTGGTTTGCCCTCTTCATCCAGGTGCCTCGGGGGGCCGAAAACGCCCAGGCTCCGGCCCTTGGACTGGGCGTTGAGGCCCGCCAGGGCTTTCCCGAGGGTGAGCGCCGCATCCTCGTCGTGCCCAAGGCGTTCGCACACCACTGCGGCCCAGAGCGCAAGAACGGGGGCCCTGTTGATCTGCACCGTGTCAGCCATTCACCACACCTCCATGACAACAGTTCGCCCGGGAAGAGACCATCGCCTGCATGCCCCGCTGAAGGGATTACTGCTCGGGAGCGGAACCTGTCTCCGGCAGACAGCTGTACCGCTGCCGCCGCGCCGGATACCGAACTGGTGCGGCCCGGGCAATATCGGACTTGGGAGGACTGATGCGAATGTCGCGAGTGTTTGTATTGATAACGTGCGCGCTGTGCCTGGTTGTGCCTTCTTCGGCCCAGCAGAACGCTGCCGCGCGCCGGGCGCTTCTATTGACACTCAAGCCAGGGCAACTCGCGGCTGTCGAGCGGCTTTCGGCATCACTCCATGACCCCGATCCGGTGGTAGCGCGCACGGCGGCCCGTCTTCTCGGACAGTTTGGAGATGCCGCCTTGCCATCCTTGCGCAAAGCGCTGCAAAGCAACGATCTGCTGGTTCGGCGCAATGCGGTGGCGTCCCTGGGAGCTATCGGGAAGCCCGCCGTAGCCGACCTCATGCAGGCGATGAAAGATCCGCATGTGCTGATCCGGCAGGCAGCGGTGTTTGCGCTGAGCCGGGTGCGGCCCATGTCTGATGAGGTCTCGCAGGCCATCGCCCTCGCCACATCGGACGAACAGCAACTCGTGCGCGACGCGGCGCTGGATGTCCTGCGAACGCGGTTCGTCACAGTGCGCACGATTCCCCTGCCGGAGGAGGACTGGAAATTCAGGACCGACCCGGACAACCAGGGCGAGCAGGCCGGCTGGTTCGCAGCTGACCTGGACGATGCCGGCTGGCTGGACATTGGCATCGGCAAGTCGTGGGAGGAGTTCGGGCACACCTACGATGGCGTGGCGTGGTACCGCAGGACCGTGGAACTGCCCGCCATCGATCCGCCACCGGCCCGGGCGGTGCTGGCTTTCGGTGGGGTGGATGAAGACTGCTGGGTGTGGATCAACGGGAAGTCCGCCGGAGCCCATGCCATCGGCCCGATGGGTTGGGACAAGCCCTTCCGGCTGGATGTGAGCCATGCGATCAAGTGGGGCCAGGCCAACCAGATCGCGGTGAAGGTGAATGACTCGGCCTTCGCAGGCGGCATCTGGCGGCCGGTGGAATTGCTGGCGCTGGAGGAGGCGGATTAGCCGTCACGGCGCGTTCTCAGGCCGCTTGCCAATGGCTTCTGCCTCGGTTGCTGTCTTCACTTCAACCGGCCGAGCCCGCGCGCCTACCTTCACGGACAACGGGTCAAGCACCACCAGATCATCCACAGTGAGACCCTCGAGTATCGCCGTGCCCTCATCCGTGCGCGGGCCGGGAAGCACCGGGCGCCGCCGGATGTGTCCGCCTTCAACAAGAAGCACGTATGCCTCCTGCCCCACGCGCACGAGGCACGCTTCAGCTACCGCCGGGAGCTGCCGGTCCGCATCCACGATGATGTCGGCAAGAGCGGGCTTTCTGCCTTCCACTGCGTCGGCGCTCGCGTTCAGTTGCAGTGTAACGGTGACCACTTCCCGCTCGTCACCGGGCTCAGGCACTTCACTCACCGTGGCTTCGAAGCTCTCGTCTGGCGAACCGCGCAGCGCGACGCGTGCGGTCTGGCCGAGACGGATGCGCGCTGCATCCCTCGCCGGGACCTGCACGCGGGCGACGGGTGGTCTGGCTTCCGCGATCGTGAGCACCACTGATTCGGCGCTCACGAAGTCGCCCTCTTGCCGCAGGACCTCGGTGATAATGCCGTCGAAGGGCGACTTGACGTCAGTTGTCCGGAGGGACGCGTCGATCTGGTCGCGCAGGTTCTCGGCACGTTCCAGGCGCTCCAGGGCAGCCTTCAGGCGCTCGTCCAGGGCCTGCCGACGCTTCTCCAATATGTTCGGGGCAGGCTCAGGCCCATCTGTAGACTGCTGCTCGCGCAGGGCGGCGACATAGCGCGCTTCGGCATCCTCCAGCGCGCGCCGGGCCTTCTCGAGCTCCTCGCCCAGCTCCCTCCTCGCGCGGGACCGCAGGGCATCTGAGCGCTCCTGCGCCGCGGCCAGGCCCCGCTTCGCGGCTTCGAGCTTCCGCGTGGCACGGTCCAGATCAAGCTGAGCCTGGGCCAGGACTTCAGGTTCCTTCTTCCCCTCGGTCATCAACTGCCGGGCGTGGTCGCGCAGCTTCGTCATTCGGTCCACGTGGGCCTGCTCGATCTCCAGGCGACTGCGGGCGCTCTCAAGCTCCTTCGTCGCGTCCTTCATCTCGCGCATGGCATCCCGGGAATCCGACGCTTCCTTGGCGAGACGGGCGAACTCCTCGCGGAGGCGCCGCACCTCATTCCGGGCCTGTGCAAGTGTGTCGGTGGCTGCCAATTCCGGCGTGCTGTCGGGTTCACGCTCGATGGCTCGTCGCACCGCGTCCAGTTCAGCGCGGGCATCCTTGACCACGGCTTCAGCACGCTCCAGGTCTCGAGCGCCGCTCTGGGAACCAAGCCGCGCGATGACCTGGTTCGCGGACACTTCGCTGCCCGGTGTGACCAGCATCTGCACAATGATGCCTGGGTCGTGCAAGGTCAGCTCAACCTGCTTCGGGCCCAAGACGACGCCGTCCACAGAGAGGATTTCCGGCGCCAGGGTCATGCGCGGGCGAATGACCTCCACCGGTGCGGGACGCGCCACTGACCAGAGCGCGGCGCCTGCGGCGAGGATGCCGATAATCGCCCCGACGAGCAGCCAACGCCGGGTACGCGTGTCGTATGACGGCGGGGTCTCGGGCGTCATGGGGACTCTCGCGCGGGATGAGTGAGCGCCTGCGGACCTGTGCAGATAGTACTCCACGCGGGGAGAGACGGCAACGGAGAAGCGAAGCAGGCTGGAAACGCGCAGTACAGGGTTTGTGGGAGTGTTCTGACCCGCTGCCAAGTCTCCCCTCCGCTCAGGCGTAGTTTTGCGGCACGTTGGCTGCTTATCTTGCGGACGTTACAAGCACCACCCGTCCGTCAGAACCTCGGGTTCGGCCCGACCACTTCCGGGCGTTCCTCGGCCAATTCCTTCGCCATCGCCTTCAGGCGCGCATCCGCGTGCTCGAAGAGCATCCTGTATGATTCGCAGAAGTAGCTCGGGCCGTTGATAGTGCCGAGGCCGGTGAGCCGGTGTCGCTGACAGCCACCGTGGCACTGGCCGAACCAGGGGCAGTCCTCGCACCCGCACCCTGTCCGGGCCTTGTCGAACCGAAACTGCATGAACTTCTCGGAGAGCGCGATCTCTCGCAGCGGTGTCTCCATTACATTACCCAGACGGTATTCCGGCTCCACGAAAAAGTCGCAGGGATAGACGTCGCCGTTGTGCTCGATGAGCAGATAGTCCGCGCACGTCCGGCGCATGTCGCACGATGGGCACTCGTGGCCGAGATAGACCATAAGCAGGTCGTCCATCATGCGCACGTAAGTTCGCGGTGCTGATTCCGCTTGCCAGCGGTCGAAAATGGTGCACAGGAACTCGCCAAACTGTCGTGGGGTGCAGTTGTACGGACAAAGCTTCCCCGTCTCCGGATCGCGCTCGATGCACGGGATGAACTGCAGATAGCGGAAGTTGTGCTGCATATAGAAGTC
Source organism: Armatimonadota bacterium (assembly GCA_013314775.1). Classification (NCBI taxonomy): domain Bacteria; kingdom Bacillati; phylum Armatimonadota; species Armatimonadota bacterium. The sequence goes on from JABUFB010000008.1 coordinate 775,656, forward strand.
GTAGATCTCGTCGGCCTTGTCGCCCGAGTATGCGGTGACCATGCACAGGATGTTGAACTCTGCGCCATTTCGGTCGAGTATTTCGGTGCTGCGCATGACCCGGTCCCATGTAGATTCGCCGGTGGGCGTGCGGCGGTAATGGTCGTGGATGTGCTTCGGGCCGTCGAGACTCACACCGATGAGGAAGCTATACCTTCGGAAGAACCGGGCCCACTCATCATTGATGAGCATGCCGTTGGTCTGCAGGCCGTTGGCGATGTTTTGGCCAGGCCGCGCTTTCTGAAGCTGGACAGCCACCACGCTGCGAAAGAAATCCACACCGAGAAGTGTGGGTTCACCACCTTGCCAACCGAAAGAGGGATTGTCGCCAGACATCTCCATGTACTCACCTATGAGCCGGTGCATGACCTCGCGCGACAGCCTGTGGCCGCCGCCGGGATAAATCGCGTGTTTCGGCAAGTAGAAACAGTACTCGCAGCGCAGATTGCAGTCAGGTCCGGCGGGCTTGATGAGCAAGCTGAGACTGCGCAGGTAGGCTTCGGGGTCGGTGATGCGGATGTCTGTGTCCATGAGCGCGGGTATGCCTCGTGGGGTCCCGAAATGGGGGTGACCGCTTCCGGGCCGGTGGTTATAATATGGGCCATAATACCCACACCGGCCCCCGCGAAGCAACCGGGGGAGGGTGGTCATGTGGCAGGGGCCCCATCCGCCCATCATGGGTCACGCCGGGAGAAGCGAAACACACGGAGGGCGCTGCACTGTCGGCGTCTATGCCCTGTCGCCGCCGTGAAACCCCGGTGGGGCCGTCCGTATGCAGCCAGGGGCGGGCGCCCCTGGAATCAGGTGTACGCGACCGCAGAGACGCGAAGCCCCAGCGGGCAGACAGGAACCGCTGCTCATCTGCCGCCCCCGTTGGGGGCTGACGTCGGACTGCAACCGAGGACGGAGCGCGCGTCATCAATACGGTTGTGTTCGCGGGAGCGCTTTGCCCCGCATGAGTTGGACACACGTGTGCTCATCGTTCACCTGGAGTTCGAGGGACTCGGTGACTGACTCGGCTGACACTTGAGCCGCCCACCCCGCCCCGGAGATAACATGGCGCGAATTGGCAAGAACAGGTATGTCTATCCACAGGCACTGATCCCATCCCGGGGTCAGTGCCTGCTTCCGTATGCCTGATCGGGGCCGTGCACGGGCCCACTTCGCGACCACACCGGCGGCTTTCCCCGCCTCAAACTCACAGGAGCAATACGTGATGACCCCCGAAGCCCAACTCGAGATCCTGGCCCGCAATTGCGTGGATTTCCACACACGCGAGGAACTGCTGGACAAGCTGAAGGAAGGCCGCCCGCTGCGCATCAAGTACGGCGCCGATCCCAGCGCGCCCGACCTGCACCTGGGTCACAGCGTGCCCTTGTGGAAACTGCGCGAATTCCAGGAGCTCGGCCACCAGATCGTGTTCATCATCGGCGACTTTACCGGGATGATCGGCGACCCCAGCGGCAAGTCCAAGACTCGCCCCATGCTCACGCGCGAACAGGTCGAGGCCAATGCGAAGACTTACGCCGAGCAGGTGGGGAAGATCCTGGATGTGAGCAAGTGCGAGATTCGCTACAACAGCGAGTGGTTCAGCAAGATGACGACGGCGGAGTTCCTGGCGGTGGCTTCGAACTACACCATCGCGCGCATGCTGGAACGCGACGACTTCTCCCTGCGGATGCGGGACGAAGTGCCCATATCCATGCTGGAACTCATGTACCCGCTGGTGCAGGCATACGATTCGGTGGCAGTGCAAGCGGACCTGGAAATGGGGGGAACGGACCAGCTTTTCAACTTCCTTGTGGGTCGGGACATTATGCGCGCTTACGGCCTGCCGCCTCAAGTGGTCATGACCTGGCCGCTTCTCGTGGGCACCGACGGCAAGGACAAGATGAGCAAGTCACTGGGAAACTATATCGGGATCGCCGAAAGCCCGGACGAAATGTTCGGCAAGGTCATGTCGATCCCGGACAGCGCCCTTGCCCAGTACTTCCGGCTGATCCTCAACCGCAGCAATGCGGAAATCGCGGAGATGGAAAGAGCCATCGAGGCCGGCGCGAACCCCCGGGATTTCAAGGCCGAGCTGGGTCGGCAGATCGTAGCGATCTACTACGACGCCGCTACCGGTCAGGCCGCTAGTGACGAATTCGACCGCGTCCATGCCGAGCGCCAGCTGCCCACCGATATGCCCGAGCTGGACGTGTCGGGCGAGCTTGAGAATGGGGCGCTGTGGATCGTGAAACTCCTGGTCATTGCCGGCTTTGCCCAGACCAACGGAGAAGCGCGGCGGCTCGTGCAGCAGGGCGGAGTCAAGATCAACGGCGAGGTCATCAACGACGAGATGGCCCAGGTGTCACCGAAAACAGGCGACGTCCTGCAGGTAGGCAAGCGCCGGTTCGCCCGGATCCTGGTCGGTTAGGAGGGGATTGCGGTGCGAGCGTCGAAGGTACATTCCAGGCGCAAACAGCAGATGGTGGGAGGCGATCGGGTATGTCCTCTGAGCGGGGCGGAAGCGATCTTGCGACAATTATCATAGCGGGTGCGATCGGGGCGACGGTTGGTGCGGTAGTAGCCCTGTTGCTGGCGCCGAAGTCCGGGTCCGAACTGCGGGCGGACATCGGCGACAAGGCAAGAGAATACGCCGAAAAAGCAAAGGAAACGGCTCACGAGGTCGCCGAGAAGGCCCGTGAGGCAGCGCATGAGGTCGCTGAGAGGGCCAGAGAGAAGGTCGCGGAGGTCCGGGATCAGGCTTGCCCGGAATGCGACCATGAGGAAGCGCGCGGCTAACAGTCGGCTGCAAACAAGGCTCCCGGTGGAGAGGCGCTGACCTGGCGGAACAAAGCGAACAGGTGGGGCTAAGGTGAGCGCCTGTGCCCCACCTTTTCCGACCTGACCTCACTCCTTCAACGCATACAATTCCATCGCGTTCTGTCGCATCATCTTGTCGCATAAGTCCAGCGCGCAGTCTTCGCTGAGGAAGTCGCGCTCCACCTTGGTCGCCAGCACGTCCGCAATGCAGGCCCGCGCCATGGCAAGATGCGAGTACAGCATCTCCGGCCAGGGAACGTCCGAGCCGAACCCCAGGATGCGGTATCCCGGAACGAGGTCCAGCCACTCGTTGAGGCTCTGGCGCGTTCCCTCCATGGTCACCACGTATATCCACGCCATATTCAACCAGACATTGGGGAAGTGCTTAGCGAGCATGCCAATCTCGCGGCTGTAGGGGTATCCGGCGTGGTACAAGCTGAACCGGGTGCCCGGGTTTGCGCGCAAGAGCGGTATCAAGTGCAACGGATCAGACTCGGGAACAAGCCCCCACGTGCTTTGCACACCGGTGTGGATGTCGAAGACGAGGTTCATCTCCCCCGCTGTCCTCGCCAGGTAGAAGATGATGTAATCCTGAAGCTGCTTGATCTCGGACGCTGTCAAGGTCTGCCCCACCAGGCTTCGCGAGAACAGCGCGGTGGCGGTGCGCTCGTCAACCGGTTCGGACAGGAGCGTACGCGAGTACGCGTGGGCCAGCTTGATCCCCCGGGCGCCGCGAGCCTGATACTCGGCCATGAGTTGCGCCAGGCCTTCCCTGATGTCAGCAAGCGAACCGAAGTCTCGGTCGAGATGGCTTGCCAGCCGCGCCCGTGTATCTGCATGGTGGAGGTTCAGCGCCGACTCCATGCGCAGGATGGCAGTGAAGTATGTCGGATCCCAGTTGCCGAACCAGTCGACGTTGAGCATCTGGGTTTGCAGATTGCACAGGCCGGTGACCTGCGCGTACCAGCCCGGATCGGAGGTGGTTGCGATGATGCGCTCGTTCACCGCCTCCCAGTTGTCGTCGGTCAGCTCAGCATCCTGCAAACCGAACAGAGCCTGGTAGGTGACGAGATTGTGCCGCCAGTAGGAGATGTTCCGGCAGCGATCTACCACTCCGCGCAGTACCTGCCAGCGCTCGGCATGGGTGTCGCAGCCCTCATAAGCCTGCCCCGTGGACTTGCCCAGTGTCGCCTCGAAATCACGCACGAAGTAGCTCATGAGGCTGAACAGGTTCAGGGGAGCCACATTGGCGTAATCCTCGGGCTGCTGGGTGTGTGAATGGCAGTCTACGGTGCGGATCGACTCTAGACGGGCGAGTATCCGATCGCGGAGCTTGTCGCTCATGGCAGGTCCTCCTGCGTGAGATCATTCGCCGTGGCTGGTAAAGTATTCGACGCGCCGCGGGCGAGGCACCTTCACTTGCACTGCCAAAACACCGGCTTGACGGACGCAGGGGAAATAGCCCCGAGCGCGGAATCCCAGACATGGTTAGTGCAGGCCCAGTCTCGAAGCGTGCGGGAGTGCAAACCATGTCCGGCAAGGACACGTTCCATAGCAGAATTGGCCGCCGGCCTCGGCAGAAGTTGGGCAATCCTCCGGGCACCCTGGTGCATGTGGGTGAGAAGAAAGCGGACCGCGTTCGCGTCAGCCTGATCGCATACGGGCCGGACGGGCTGGCGGTGGAACGCGAGGCAACGCTGTCCGACTGCCTTGAGGCGCGGGCGACCAGCGCCGTAGTGTGGGTGAACGTCCACGGCCTGCATGATGTGGAAGCCGTGCAGGCTGTGGGTGAAGCATTCGGCGTTCACCCCCTGGGTCTGGAGGACGTAGTCAACACCCACCACCGCCCGAAAGTCGAGGATTTCGGCGACCAGATACTCCTCGTGGCGAAGCTCTTGTCCTGGGACGCCGCGGCCCAGCGTCCGATGACAGAGCAGATCAGCATCGTCCTGGGGCCCGGGTTCCTTCTGACCTTCCAGGAGAGACCAACGGGGCTCCTTGAACCGGTACGCCGGCGTATTCGAGAAGGTAGGAGCAGGATTATCTCCAGTGGTGCGGACTACCTGGCATACGCCGTGCTGGACATGGTGGTGGACCAGTATTTCCTGGTGCTCGAGGCCATCGGCGACCGCATCGAGGAGATCGAGCAGGCGCTGTCGGGCGACGGTGGGTCCGGTGGCATACGCGATCTGCACGGACTTCGCCGGGAGCTGCTGGCGATGCGCCGCGCCATCTGGCCGCTGCGGGACGTGGTAAGCATCCTGCGCCGCGGCGACTGCCCGCTCTTCCAAGCCGAGACCGAGGTCTTCCTGCGCGACGTCTACGACCATGTTGTCGAGGCCATCGAGACCCTGGAGGCCTTCCGCGACGTGCTCAGCAGCCTGCTCGATACCCACCTGTCGGTGGTGAGCAACCGGATGAATGAGGTGATGAAGGTGCTCACCCTCATCGCCACCTTGTTCATGCCGATTACTTTCATCGCGGGCGTTTATGGTATGAACTTCGAGTACATGCCGGGCACAAGGTGGGTCGGGGGATTTGCGGCCTGCGTCGCGGCAATGGCGGTGACGGCTCTGCTCATGCTCTGGTACTTCAAGCGACGGCGCTGGCTTTGAGTCGGGCTGCGGGGCGAACCGCAGATTCCTGACCGTGCGGGAGGGTGCGGCCGATGGATGACGACGAACTGCTGGACCGCCTGGAGCGTCTGGCGACCTCGCTGGGGTACGAAATCCGATACGAGGCCGCGGGTGGACGCAGCGGCAAGTGCGTGCTCCAGGGGCGCAAGGTGATGATCGTGGACAGCAGCCAGAACCTGCGGGGGAAGGTGGACGCGCTGGCGGTCATGCTGGCAGCCGAGGACCTGGAATCCATCTACCTGCCCCCGGCGCTGCGGTTACTGCTGGACACCTACGCTCCCCCGCCGGAGAAGTGACGCGAGGGCGCAGGTCCCGGAGGAAGTCCCGGTGAAAAGTGGACGGCGCAATGCGATGCCGGCCGTGACGACCGGCCTGTACGGAAGAGGTGACGCGACGTGCGAGTCATGGCCGTCGGGGCGCATCCCGATGATGTGGAGATGTACTGCTCAGGGACTCTTCTTGCCTGCCGCGCAAGAGGCGATGATCTGTTCGTCTGCTGCATGACCAACGGCGACAAAGGCGCCTATGAGATGACCTGCGAGGAGCTTGCAGCCGTCCGCCGCAGGGAAGCCGGGGAAGCAGCCGCGATCTTCGGAGCGGAGCTGATGTTCCTGAGTCTGCCCGACGGTGAGCTTTTCGTGGATGAAGCGTGCCGTGCACCGCTCATCGACGCAATCAGACAGGCCCGTCCCGACATTATCATCACACACAACCCCGAGGACTATCACCCGGACCACTGCAACACCAGCGCCCTTGTGTTCAGCGCGAGTTTCCTGGCAGGCGCACCCAATGTGAAAGGACTGCGAGACCTGCCGGGACATGACCGTGTGCCCGCAGTCTTCTACATGGACACGCCCACCGGCACGGGCTTCCAGCCTACCGAGTACGTGGACATCACCCCGTACTGGGAGACCAAGGTCCGCATCATCGAGTGTCACGCCAGCCAGGTGCAATGGATCCGCGAGCACGACGGGCTGGACATCGTGGATGTTGCGCGGGTGATGGCCGAGTTCCGCGGCATGCAGTGCGGAGTCCGTTATGCGGAAGGCTTCCGGCAGCTCACGCAATGGCCGCGGATGACCACGAAACGACTGCTGCCCTGAACCGGAATATGGAACGGAGGACGCGACGGATGGCAAACTGGAATCTTGCCGAGACCACCCTGGGACTAGCGCGGGATGAGCAGTACGAAGTCGCGGTTCTGCCTGTGGGAGCAACCGAGGCCCACGGACTGCATCTTCCGTACGCAACCGACACGATCATGGTGGAACGCCTCGGGAGGCTGGCGTGCGAGCGGGCGTCGGGGGACGGCGCCAGGGTCCTGCTGCTGCCCGCATTGCCCTTCGGGATCAATGAGAACACCCTGGGGTTCAAGTGGACGATGAGTCTTCGCCCAAGTACGCTGTTCCAGGTGGTCACGGACATCGTGTCCAGTGTTGAGGAGCACGGAATCCCGAAGATGGTAGTGCTCAACGGCCACGGAGGAAACGAGTTCCAGCCCCTCCTGCGAGAGCTTTTTCGGCAGACCAGCGTGAGGTTGTTCCTCGTGAACTGGTACATGGCCAACCAGGCAGCGGCACGAGAAGTTTTCGAGCGGCCTGGAGAGCATGCGGATGAGATGGAGACTTCCATGCTCCTGCACATGCGGCCGGACCTGGTGCGGATGGAGCTTGCAGGAGACGGGGCGACGCGCGAACCGGTTTTCCGAGCGATGCGCGAGGGCTGGGCGTGGGTGGCCCGTCCGTGGGACCGGTTCACCGTGGACAGCAGCTTCGGAGACCCGGCACGTGCGACAGCGCAAAAAGGTGCGGCTTACGAGGAAGCGATCGTCGGCAAGCTGGCGCAGTTCATTACCGAGCTCGCCGCGGCTCCGGTGGATGAAATGTTCCCATACCGTGAAGCATAGTGGGCGGGCTGTTGCCTGAAAATGAAAGACCCCGCCGGGGTTGCCCTGGCGGGGTCTTGGGCTCGCGCAGTGAGTGTCTTAGTTGATGACCATGACGTTCTCGGCCCGAGGGCCCTTCGCGTCCTGGACCACGTCGAACTCAACCTTCGCGCCTTCGGCCAGAGACCGGTAGCCCTCCCCAACAATGGCGGAGAAATGAACGAAAACGTCCTCGCTACCATCGGTCTCAATGAAACCGAAGCCCTTCTCGTCGTTGAACCACTTGACGGTGCCAGTAGGCAAAACAGATACACCTCCATTCGCCAGTTTCGACCAGGAACCCCCGCCGCGACCAGAAATGGCAGAGATGTATCTGCCGAGCTGGACAATCGCACACCAGGTACCTTAGTCGTGCATGCGTCAGTCTTGTGAACTACCACAAGACCGAGATTACTATACCACACCACCGTGGACATGTCAAAACGCGTCGAAAGGTGGGGTGCGTTCGGCGAGAGTAGGTGGGTTCTTGGGTGGATATGGCAGGAGCCGTCCTCTTGGAGCGAGAATGGAGTTGCGCTCACGAACACCAGTCTCACGGGAGGACGGCCCACATGTCTATTAGCCAACAGAGCCGCGCAGACCTTCAGTCGCGTATCCGAGAATGGATGGACCAGCAGCCGTCGGCAGGGGCCTCATCGCTTTCCGCGCCTCCACCCGAGAACGAAAAGAGACGCCGCCGTTGAGGCAAAGCGCGCGATACGGGCCCCACAGGCCCCTGACATACGCGCCCGAGAAGCACCCAGAAGCCCCTGCAAGGGCGACACAACCGGGCAGCGCTTCAAACATTTCGTCCCATTCGGGGGCTCAGGCGGTCTGAGGCGCACCGATGCCACGGGTTCCGTTCCGCTTCGCTCCACTCCCCCCGTGGCCAAAGGCTGCCGCACGCTTGGCGGGCTGTGAGGCGGAAGGCCCGACGGCGAGACTCCAGCAGGCTCCAGGCTTGCGCAACTCATACCCAGCAGGGAGAGCCGCCTGACTTCGGTTGGTCGAGACGCGGGCGGGCCGGCTATCATGTCATGCGCAGACGCCCAGGAGATTGTGCCGCATCCTGCGCCGCATTGCGGGTCCCAGGACCTCGGGCGCTGCCTAATCTGCCGCGAACATGGTCTCCAGGATCCCCACGGCCTCATCAACGAGTTGCTGGCCACCGGCGGGCGACACATTGCAGCTTGCCGGCACCGCACCATAACTCAGTCCCTCCGCCGCGCGCTCGGTTGCCAGATAGGGACCACCGACGACGAGTTGCACCACGAAAGTCTGCACCGCCGGCGAGCGCCCTTTGATGCGGTCACCAAAGTCCAGGTAGTACTCGAATGGCGCTGTGACAAGAGCAATGTCGCCCACACGCAGGACATTGACCTCGGTGGGCACACTATCCGGCGGGTTCTCGTAGCGGTCCACCGCGCGCCGGCACCAGGCGATCCTCGAGCGCAGAGATGTGTACTGGCTCCCCAGACGATCGGCATCACCCAGTTCTGCCAGCTGCCTCTCGGCCTCTGCAATGTCCTGCATCAAATCCGCATGCTCCGCCGCCGTGACCCTCCAGTGTTCGAGTTGGAGCGTGCGGTTCTCGTGTTTCAGTACCGCCCGGTCCCGCAGATCGCCGCGGATGACGGTCTCGGCCCCAACGGTCGCGTCCGCGATGCGGCAAGCAATCTCGGTGCGCAGAGCGGCGTTCAGGGGACGGCCAACTCCGCCGCCGTATTTGAGCTGCAGCATACGATCTTCAGCCTTCTTCGCGATCAGCCGGTGCGGGCTCTGGTCACCTGCGGCCGAACACTGGGGCAGCACGAAAAGGCCCGCGCCCAACCGCCGGCGCAACTCTTCGCGGACGTCATGCCAGTAGTCGGCCGAGACAAAGTCCTGCCCGCTTTCGCTGGCTTGCGACGGGCAGGCGAGATTGATCAGCACGCCCGTCAGGTTCCTCGCGGAGTCGTATGTGAACAGCAGGTTCACGCCGTGGTCTACGTGGCCCTCGATGTGAGAGAACTCGGGCACACTGGTGCTGCCGTACATCTTCGCGCTGCCGTCGAAGTACCGGACACGGCGGTTCTCGCCCACCACTGCGTGCGAGTAGCCCCAGCCGATGTGCCCCTCCGAGCGCCGTTTCCACGCCTCGCACACCGCATCCACCAGCGCCTCGATGAGCATCTCGGTGTACTCGGCTACGGTCACGTAATCAGGATAGCGGGCCCTGATGGCATCAAGGTACTCGGCATCCTGCTGCCAGCCGCCGGTTCCGTTAAATGGTCCGGTGTGCGTGTGCGTCGCGCCGATGATGATCTTGTGCGGATCCAGCTCCGGAACGCGTTCGGCAAGCGCCGCTCGCACCTCCCGGAGCACTTCGCCAGCGACTGAACACGCATCCACGGAAACGATCGCCGCATGGTCATCGTCTCTCTGCAGCACTAAGGCGGTCAATGTGAGCGGATCCTGCACTCGTGTGGCGATGCGCAGGTTGAACTGTCCGTGAAGGGATACCGGCCCCTGAGGGGTGATGTCTCGCTGTGCCCAGCCGATCCGGATCTTGTTTTTCATTTCGCGTGTGCCTCGGTTCTGTGACGGAATGCCCTCGGAGAGCACTCAGGGCGGTCCGAAGGTTGTTCAGGCCATTTCTATCTGCGCGGCAGTCGGACCCACACGATGCGTAGTGCCTTTGTGTGTTGCCTGTGCAGCAGACATAGAGAGCGATGGCCCCTGGACTCTTCCACGTGGGAAGTACACTCCACCTTCCCGCGGGATTGGACAAAGGCCGGTGCGGTTCCTGCAAGGTCTCCACGCCTGCCGAGGGGAACAGTCCTGCAGTGACGCGGCACGACTCCCTCGCAACGAGGTGCGCTCATGCTCACGGCCGGAGTGTCCTGTCTGGATATTACTCCTCCTCTGGGGACCCGGATGCGCGGCTATTTCGAGGAACGCACGGCCAGCAGCGTGCACGATCCCCTGCACGTGCGCAGCTTCGCCCTGGAGGATTCCGGCGCCGCGCTTGCCATCGCCGTCTGTGATGTGATCGGCATCAGCCGCCAATACCTGGACCGGGCCAAACCCCGAATTGCTGAGACCACCGGCCTGCAGCCGAAGCAGGTGATGATCGCCTGCACCCACACCCATACCGGACCGGAAACCGGCGATGACCCTTACACAGAGTGGCTTTGGGGACGCATCGCCGACGGTGTGCGCATCGCCTGGCAGGCCCGGGAACCCGCGCAAGTGGGATGGGCGCGGACCACAGAGGCGAGGCTGGTTTTCAATCGCCGGTACCACATGGCGGATGGCTCTGTCCAGACCAATCCGGGCGTGGGCAATCCCGATGTGGTCGAGCCGGCTGGACCGGTTGACCCCGAAGTAGGCGTTCTTGCACTTCATCGCGCGGATGGCCGGACGCTGGGCCTGCTGGGCAACTACTCGCTGCATTACGTGGGTATCCCCGACGACTTCACGTCTTTCTCGGCCGACTATTTTGGATTCTTCTCAACCATGGTGCAGCGGCTGCGGGGGGAGAGCTTCGTTGCCGCCCTGTCTAACGGTGCATCGGGGGACATCAATAACGTGGACGTGCTGGGCCGGTCCGTGAGGCGCAATGACCGGTACCAGCATTGCGAACGCGCGGGGGCAATCGTCGCCGCGAGCGCCTTCTATGCGTGGAACGAAGCGGAGTTCACCGGGCAGACGCGCCTTAGCAGCGCGCTTGCCGAGATCACCCTGGAACCTCGCCCGCCGGCCACTGAAGAGGACCTGGCGAAGGCACGGGAGATCGAGGACCGTCTCGCCGCTGGCCAACACGTGCTCATGGGCGAGCGATCCTTCCAGCGGCGCGTCCGGCGCTTCGAGGCGGAGCCACCTGCTGCTCGGGCCACGGTGGTTCAGGCCCTGCGCGTCGGTGACCTTGCACTGGTGGGCGCGCCGGGAGAGTTCTTCGTCGAACTGGGCCTGGAGATCAAGCGCCGCTCGCCTTTTGCGCAGACCATGGTGATCGAGCTGGCTAATGACAGTGTGGGCTACATCCCGACCCGGCGTGCTTTCGAGGAAGGAGGGTACGAACCCAACTCCAGCCCCTACAAGCCGGGGTTTGGCGAACTGATCGTCGAGACGGCCGTGGGGTTGTTGGAAGGCCTCAAGGACTGAACCCGGGCTGTTCCGGCAGCGATGATCAGCAGACTTCGGTCATCGCGCAGGCGCCGTTCCTCGCCGTGCGTTTCCCGATTCCCCGTGCCCATGAAGTTCGCGAAAAAAAGCCGGCGCGAAGGAGTGAACTTCGCGGGAATGGTACACGTCACTCGTCCTTAGGGACTGGTGGATGGCGCTTGCGCGTCATCTGTCCTGCATGCCGCCTGCAGGCGGCTGACTGGGGGTCGAAATGCATGAGACGCGGGTTCACGTTGATCGAGCTGTTGGTGGTGATCGCGATTATCGCGATTCTGGCCGCGATACTCTTCCCGGTCTTTGCGCGCGCCAGAGAGAAAGCCCGGCAGGCAAGTTGCTCATCGAACCAGAAACAGATCGCATTGGGCATCCTGATGTACGGGCAGGACTACGACGAAGCATTCCCGGGTTTCTACTACAAGGCAACCACGGCTGATTGGCCGCTGTTCATCTGGATTGACGCGGTCAAGCCCTACGTGAAGAATGAGCAGATCTTCCGCTGTCCCAGCGGCAATGACAGCACCCTCACCGGCCCATCCACCAACTACGCGGGCACCACGATCACCACTTCCTACGCCGTGAACCGATACGTCTGCAATGGGGGGCGCGGAGCATTCGACAACCGCATCGGCCAGATAACCTACCCGGCACAGACCTTGCTCACCTTCGACGCCATTCGAGCTTCGCGCTGGTGTGCCACGCCGATGGGAACCGGAGGCAGCCGCGGTGATGACTGCTACGGCCGCCCCGCCGGGATCATCGAAGTCGCTGGTGGCTCATTCACCGTCGGGCAGGACTTCGGTCTTCACAATGAAGGTGCCAACATGTCCTTCTGCGACGGCCACGTGAAATGGCAGAAGAGCGGATCGTGGGAATCGTACGCGAAGCATTACACCACTTACTGGCAGAAGACGCGCTGAAATCGCGCTTGCCGCCCCGGGACGCCGGCGCTGTATCGGTGGCCGCCAGGCGTCCCGGGACGTCGCTTTGGCCGGGTAGACAGCGTAGGAGCGGCGGCTGATTGACCGGACCGAGGTGACGGAGACGATGGCCGGGCACACTCGCGGGATATTGCGTATCTGGGGTGGAACACCGTTGGGGGCCGATTGTTTGTTTCTGCATTACCCAGTTATGAAAGACTGAGCCGAACTGCCTGCTGTGACGAGTAGGCCCGCATGCCGGGGCGGGAGACGGACGTTGCCGGCGGCCACCTTCCGGCCGTTGATGAGCACGCCAAAGCAGGGCTACACGCGCCGCACTGCGCGCGGCGCCCGGAGAGAGCACGCTGAGTGGCCGCGCCATCCACATCGCGGCAGGTCACAATCGCGCCCTCTCGGGGTTTCGCCTCGCCGGCGCGAGCCACACGACACTCATCGCACCTTGCGCTCATCAGGCATTCCGCTGCGCTCGCGTTGAAAGGCGGTTGTTCCTCGAATGGGAGCACCAACCCGTCTGCTGGTCATCGGTATCGACGGCGCCGACTTCATCCTGATGTCGGAATGGTTGGCGGGGGGGCACCTGCCGAACCTCGCGAAGCTTTGTGAATCCGGACGCCTCCTTCCTTGCAGTTCCACACACCCCCCTGTCACCGCGCCCGCCTGGACCACAGCATTCACCGGCTGCAATCCGGGCAAGCATGGGCTGTATGATTTCTGGGATTTCAGCTTTCCCAACCGGCGGCCATGGTGGACTGAGCCCAGACGGTGCCCCAGCCTGTGGCGCATCCTGTCGGAAGCAGGGCTTTCCTGCGGCCTGGTGAACCTGCCGATGAACTTCCCGGCCGAGGCGATCAATGGTGTGATCATCTCGGGGATGGGTTGCCCGGGCATGTCCGAACAGGGTTTCCACCCGCGCGCACTGCGAAATGAGCTTGTCCAGGCCCTGCCGGAGTACGCGTTTCATCCCGAGAAGTGTGGCCCGGTGATCTACCCGGACGCCCGCGAGCTTGGCCGATTCTGCAGGATGCGCACGCAGGCGGCTGAGTGGCTGCTGAGCAAGCGCTCCTACGATGTGTTCGGGGTAGTCTTCAGCAGCCTGGATTGGGCCGGACATGGTTACGCGCAGGACTTTGAACGCGGCGGGGTCGCACTGGAAGTGGCCCGGACGATTGACGCGCAGATCGGCGAGCTGCTGGCCATGTTTGACTGGCCGCGTACCCCGGTAATGATGCTCTCAGACCACGGCATGCGCTGCGCCCGGCGGCAGGCGAACCTCTATGTCCTCTTCCACCAGCTCGGCCTGATGAAGTTCCGCTGGGATGGTGACAGGGGGAGGGCAAGCCTGAGATCGGCGCTGGTGAGAGGCTGGAACATGGCCAAGCGTGTGCTGCCGTCGGATTGGGTGCGACACATTCGGCGGGCGACTGACCGGCAGCGTGAAGCGGTGTTGAACTCAGGACCGAGAGTGGGCATTGACTGGGAGCAGACCGTGGCGGCGCCGGTGGGGCCCTACGGGACAGTGCGGCTGAACGTGCGAGGACGCGATCCGTTAGGCATCGTCGCCCCCGAAGAGTATGCGGAAGTCAGACAGGGGGTTGTCGAAAAGCTGAGAGACATCAAGGATCCGGGGACCGGGCGGCCGCTGTTCGGGAGGGTACTCACGCGCGAGGAAGCGTACAGCGGCTGGGCGCTGCAGGGTGCACCGGACATTGTCTTGGCCGATCCCCCACCGGACCTGGCATTCGGTGTGGCCTTTGACGAGGCGGACATGGCGCCATTCCTGGAACAAACTGATGTGGTGGCTCCTATGGTGCCCCACGGAGGCGTGCATGCGAGCACGGGGATCATGATGCTGAGCGGAGACGTCGCCGCGGCAGGGAGCTGGTCCGGAGAGACGGCCTGCTCGCTGGAAGACTTCACCCCGACGGCGCTGCACGTGCTGGGCCTTCCAGTGCCGACGTACATGGATGGCCGCGTGCTCACGGAGCATCTTGCGGGCGACATTGCGCGGAAGGATGTCCTGCGCGCCACTGCAGCCCCTCCGGACGTGCGCGGCAACGAGGCGCTCTACACGCAGAAGGACGAAGAAGACTTCCGCGAGCGGCTTCGCGCTTTGGGATACGTCTGATCCCCCGTTCGATGGGGACTTCCGTCATCATTGCGGCACCGGTACGGCCCCCAGAGACATGGAGCGAAACATAACATGCCCCGGGAAAACTGGAAGCGCCCGAACCTGCTCTTTGTTCTCGTGGATCAGATGCGATATACCGCTATGGGCTGCGCCGGAAATGGGCAGGTCCACACGCCAAACCTCGACCGGCTGGCAGCCGAAGGCGTCACTTTCGATAACGCTGTCGCCACCGTGGGCGTCTGCACTCCGGCCCGTGCGTGTCTCATGACCGGTCGCTACCCGCTGTCCCACACGGTTCTCACCAACAACTCCATGCTACCCAACGACATGCTTTCCATGGGGAAGATGCTGCGCAACGAGGGATACGCCACGGGGCATATCGGCAAGTGGCATCTGTCCGGCGAGGCCTATATCGGTCAGACCGCATACAACGACTTCCAGAACGGCTACGTTCCCCCGGGTGAGCTTCGCCACGGGTTCGACTACTGGGCCACACACCACTGCTCCCATGCCTACTGGGAGGCGACCTACTACCGGGACACGCCGGAGCCCATCCGCGTTGAAGGCTGGGAACCGGACGCCCAGACGGATCTCGCCATTGAGTTCATCCGCGAGCACGTTGCCGATGATATCACCGGGCGGGATCCCTTCGCGCTGGTAGTGTCCTGGGGACCACCCCATACACCCTTCACCTGCCCGCCGGAGTTCCGCGAGTTGTACGACCCCGACCGCCTGGAGTTGCGCGAGAACGTTCTCTTGCCGCCCGAAGGGTTCCCGTGCACCGCCGAACTGACCGAGGTTGCCGATCCCGAGGCAGTCCTGCGGGACTGGACAGCCAGCTACTACGGCGCGATTACCAGCCTGGACCAGAACCTCGGGCGACTCATGGAGACGCTCCAGCGCCAGGGCATCGCCGACGACACAATCGTTGTCTTCACTTCCGACCACGGCGAGATGCTGGGCTCCCACGGGCAGATGTACAAGGTGCAGCCCTGGGACGAGTCGGTGCGCGTGCCACTGCTGATTCGCTATCCTCGCGCTATTCGTGGGGGCAGACGTCTTGAAGCCCCGGTCGGCCAGCCGGACGTCCTGCCGACCCTCCTGGGGCTGATGGGCTTGGACATTCCGGAGGGCATCGAGGGGGACGACCTGTCACCGGTCTTGCGAGATGAGAGCGCTGATCCGGTGGATCGATCGGCGTATATGCTGTGGGTGTGCTCCGCGCTCACGTGGGGGAAGAAATGGCAGTATGTGGACGACTACCGCGGACTTGGAGCGCCCCGCGGCTTTGTCCGACCGTACCGCGGCATCCGCACCCGAACGCACACCTACGTTCGCGACCGGTCGGGACCCTGGGTGCTGTACGACAACGAACGCGACCCGTACCAGATGGCGAACCTGGTGGAGACCCGCAGTGCAGGCGCAGTGCCGCAGGAACTTGAGCGCGAATTGCAGGAGTGGATCGAAAAAACCGGGGACCTGTTCGAGGATACGGACTACTACCGGCACCTGATCGACCTGGAGACGGGTCTTTGCATGGAACCGGAACGGCTGAGACAGCGCTAGGCAACTGGTGCTGCGGGATCGGGCAGGAGAACTGCCGCCGCGTGTCGAAACCGGTCTGCTGTGATGCGGCTGCGCTCATGGGACGACCGGATTAGCGGTGACAGCGAATGAACGAGACGGACAGGGGCGCGAGACCCGGGCTGTTGCGCGCCGTGGGAGCCGCCCTGTTCGGCTTGAGCACTGCGATTGTAGTCTTCTCTCTGGCAGGTACGTGGGCTCTGGCGAACCTCGATGTTCCCGATGCCAACTATGAGCGTCTCTCCCAGGCACTCGGGATAGCGAACATCGTTCTCGCATCAGGCGCGTGCATGGCCTGGCTGTGGGCGGTGGGGGGTGGCCGGACGGCAGTAGAGGTGCTGCTGCTCTGCGCCGCCATTAGCGGAAGCGTGGAAGCCGTTGGTGTGGCGACCGGTATCCCCTTCGGTGAATACAGCTATACGGATCAGCTCGGACCGAAGCTCGGCGGCGTACTGCCGGCGGTCATCCCCCTTGCCTGGTTCATGATGATGTACCCCGCTCTGCAGATGGCGCAACAGACGCGCCTCCGTGTGCCAGGAAAAGCCGCGCTCGCCGGTCTTGCCATGGTGACCTGGGACCTCGCCCTGGACCCGGCAATGACCGCGGGCGCCAGAGCATGGGAGTGGCAGGAGGGCGGCGTCTACTATGGCATCCCCTTTCAGAACTTCCTCGGATGGTTCCTGACTGCTTTCCTCCTGGCGCTGGCTTGCCTGGCCGTACTGGGAAAGAAGCCGGCCGACAGATCGGCAATGCCTCTCGCGCTTTACCTGGTGCAGAGTCTCTTCCCGGCGCTGCTCGCAGTCCTGTACGGGCGACCGTGGACCGCCGTCGTCTGGCTCGCCGGGCTGGCGGTGCTTTGGGGACTGGTCAGGTGGTATGCGTCCCCGGCGGAAACTCCGCGAAGAGAGAACGGATCGGCTTGATCGCGCTTCTATGGGCGGCAGGGATCATCCTGGGCATGCAGATAACAGTCCTGGCGGTCAACCTGACCTACTGGTACAGGCGCAGGCTGGCCGAATCCACACCTGTTAGCATTTCCGTTCTGATACCCGCGCGCGACGAGATCCGCAACCTCCCCACGCTGCTATCGCTGCTCGCCGAGCAGAGCCATGCCCCACTGGAAGTACTGGTCTGCGATGACGGCTCGACCGACGGGACCACTGAATGGTTGGTGGAACACGCTGAGGAGTATGGTGTGGGATGGTTCGCCGGGGCGCAACGCCCGGATGGCTGGACGGGCAAGAACTGGGCTTGCGCGCAGCTTGCAGGACGGGCCAGCGGGGAGTGGCTGCTCTTCATGGATGCCGACGTGCGTCCCGGTCCCGAGTTCCTCGGCAGGTTCGCGGGGTGGTGCGGGGCGAGCGAGGCCGCACTCGTAACAGCTCTCCCGCGCATTTGCCCCTCCGGGCTGGGAGACGGCCTGCTTATCGGCATGGTCCCGTGGTCGGTTTTCACGCTGCTTCCCCTGTTTCTGGCGGAACGTCACCCACACCCTGCATTCGCCTTCGCCAACGGACAAATGATGGGCTTTTCGAGAGACACTTATGGGCAGCTTGATCCCCATCGCCGGGTGCGTTCATCCTTGTTGGAGGATGTGGAGATCGCGCGGCTCGTGAAGCGAGAGGGCGGCCAGGTGCTCATCGGGGACGCCACTGATCTTGCAGCCGTGGAGATGTACAGCGGCCTGCGTGAGGCCTTCGACGGCTTCTCCAAGAACGCCGCAGTCATCTGCGGCGGAAGGTTGCAAGCGGTTATCTGCGCGGCCCTCACGGGGCTGGTGAATATTCTGCCCCTTGTGTTGGGGATCGCCGGCTCTTCCCCCGCATGGGCGCTGGTCGGCACGTCGATGGCGTTGTACGGCTGGTCCGTGTCGATGCTCCGGCTGCCATTTTGGTATGCGCTCTGCTGCCCGGCCGCCATGGTTCTCGGCGTGGCCGTTATGCTGCGGTCCGTGGTCTGGTATTCGATGAAGCGCGTGACATGGAAGCGGAGGGTGTACGGGGAGCCATGAAACGGGTGAAAGCCTGGTTTGCCGACTGGCTCATAATGAGGTCGCTGCGCAGCCACTTTCGCGGCGTGTATCTGCTTGATCGCAGTGTGCCTGACCCCGGCAGGCCCCTGATTGTCTTCGCGAACCACCACTACTGGTGGGATGGTTATCTGCTGCACCTGTTCGCCCGTCACTGGCGCCCTGGGCAGAGCATGGTGTGGATGCGAGAACTGACCCCATTCCCGCCCTTCGAGGCCATCGGCGCCCTGCCCTTCCCGGAAGACGATCCCATCGCCCGGGCGGCGACCCTGAAGCGCACGCTCCGGGCATTGCGCTCGGGGCCTTCGCTGCTGTTCCTTTTCCCCGAGGGAGACATGCATCCCGCGCCGCAGCTAGCGCCCTTCAAGGAGGGGCTGCACTGGCTGCACACGCGCCTGCCCCAGGTGGAACTGAAGCCGGTGGCGATCCACATTGAGCAGGGCATCCACCAGCACCCGGAGGCCTATGTTATCGCCGGACCGCCTTTCCGGTGTGACAGCGCGGACAGGCCCACATGGCTCAGGGAAGCAAGCCGGACCATTTCAGAGCTACTCGAGGAGTTGGCGCCGGAACGCCGCCCTGCGATTTCTGAGTTCACCTGCATCCTGGCGGGGCGCCTGTCGACGGATGAGTACCGGTGCAGTGGGAACCGGGAGCGCGGCCCGAAGCCAGTGGAGAGCGAGCATGCCGCTATGGTCCCACGGGAATAGACATCGCATGGAGAAAGTCGAAGAACAATAGAAAGAGCCCCTGAATGACCACTGCCCATCCCGCACCGCGCAGGACAGGCCTGAGACGGGTGGCCAGCACTACCCCCACTGCTACGTATAACACGTCGAGCCCGGCGTTGATGAGGAGCAGGCGTCGCAGATCGGACAGCGGCGCGATCGTCCCCATAAGGCCCGCAATGCCGATGGCCGCGTCTATGGCGCACCAGATACCCGTGACGAACCAGAATCCACGCCAGGCCTCGTGTTTCGTGCGCCACAGGCCGACTACGGCCGCCACCAGCCACACAACTGACCAGATGATCAGTTGCAGCGCGATGACCAGTCCGGGGTGCTCCCACAGCGGGTTCGCCACGATGCTCACTCCCGTCAGGCCTGGTGCCGCGTGCTGCGCCTTGCGCTGAGCAGTCGCAGGTAGATGCCGGGCAGACGGCAGGCCTTGGCCAGTTGCGGTACCTGCGCCCTTCGCGAGAAAACATCATAGCCCTGGCGCTCGATCTGTCCCAGTATCCCGGCGTACAGCTCCGAAGCGGCAGCGATGGCGAACTGCCCGTCGGCTGACAGCATCGGGATACCCGGCCGCGCCTCGGAGTACAGGCGGCGCGCCCTGTCTATCTGGAACCGCATGAAGCGCCGCCAGTTTTCGTTCACGACCCCCTGTGCAAGGTGCGTCTCGTCGATTCCGTAGGCGTTCAGTTCGTCCTGGGGCAGGTAGATACGGCCCATACCGTAATCCTGCGCGACATCCCGCAGGATGTTCGTCAGTTGCATGGCGATCCCAAGCTTGAGCGCATACGGGGCCGCCTCTTCCCCACTGAAGCCGATGATCTTCATGCTCATCAGCCCCACCGTCGAGGCCACCCCATAGCAGTAATCCACAAGGTCATCGAAGGAGCTGTAGCGCGTCTGGTGCAGATCCCGGGAGACGCTCTCAATCAGTTTGGCGGGAAGCGTATCCGGTATCCTGTACTGGGTCCGCACATGGGACCATGCCAGCAGCACCGGGTGGTCCGGCGGGGGAACCGGCGCAGCCACGGCGTCCCGCCAACTGCGCATCCTCTCGGCCGCGTCGACACCCTTCTCATCGACGATATCATCCGTGGACCGGCAGAATGCATAGAGAGCGCGCACTGCGCGGCGTTTCTGCGCGGGTAGCAAGGCGCTTGCGAAAAAGAACGTCCGGCTGTGCTCGAAAGTGATCCGTCGGCATACCGAGAAGGCCAGTTCCAACTCTGCGGGCGACGCGGACACGGCCGGCGCGTGGGACGTTCCCTGCAGTGACGATAGCGCCTCCGCCGTCAAGCGGTCCTCCCACTCAGCTTGCATCCGTCTCGTGCACCTCCGATCGCTCTACGGGGCCAGACCCAGATCACGCAGGATGCGTTCCGTAACCAATCGCGCGGACAACAGTACCAGTGGGAGCCCCGTTCCCGGGTGGGTGCTCGCACCGGCGAAGTAGAGATTGCGGAAGCGACTGTGCCGATTGTGAGGGCGCAAATACCCTACCTGCAGGAAATTGTGACTCAGGCCGAAGGCAGAACCCTTCACGAGGTTGAGCTCGCGCTCGTAGCTTTCAGGCGTCATCGTCGCCTCGAAGTCGATGCGCCGGTCGACGTCCGGCACACCGACACGTTCGAGGCCTGAGAGCACTGCCTCGCGCGCCCGAGCCTGCATCGCAGGCCAGTCTTGCCCAGCCTGGCTGTCGAGATGCCCCACCGGGACCAGCACCGTAAGCGCGTCGCCCCCGGGGGGAGCGGTGGCCGGGTCAGACCTGCTGGGAGCGGCCACGTAGAAGGATGGCTCATCGGGCAATGAGTGCTCCCGGAATATCCTGTCGAAGGATTCGCGATAGCGGTGTTCGGACAGAAACACGTTGTGGTGCAGAAGCGCGGAAGACCGTTCGCCCTTCAGCCCCCAGTAGAACATGATGGCAGACGAGGTGTACTGCTTGGCGGCCAGTCGGGCCGCACTGCCGTCGTCCGGGAGGAGATTTGCGTACACGTAGGGCAGGTCGGCAGTGGCCACAACGAGGTCCGCCGACAGAGTAGCTCCCGCCTGCGTCATGACTCCCTCTGCGATGGTGCCGGAGACGAGTATGCGTGAGACAGGAGTATCGAACTCGAATCGGACCCCGAGGGATCGCGCAACTGCAGCCAGGGCTTCGACCACCCGGTAGATCCCGCCTTCAGGGAACCAGACGCCTTCGGCGATCTCGCTGAACTGCAGCAGCGCGTAGGTCGCCATGGCGGCATAGGGACTGAGACCCAGGTACATGTTCTGGAAGGAGAAGGCGGCTCTGAGACGCGGGTCACGAAAGTGGCCGGCGACGAAAGGAAAGTGCTTCTGGAGCGCTCTGAGGCGGAACATTAGCGGCAGGTTCGCCGGGCTGAAGTAGTCCAGCAGTGTGAAAAAGTTCCTGCCCACGAACCGCTGAAGGGAAGTCTCGAGGAATACATCCCCCGCCGCGAGGAACTGCAAGAGCCTGGCGAATGAGCCGGCCTCGATGCTCTGCATTTGCTCCCGCATATGCACCATGTCCGAAGTGATATCGAGAGCGCCGCCCGTGCTGAAGTGCACCCTGTAGGTGGGGTCTACGCGCAGCAGCTTGAGGTGATCAGTGACATTCTCCCCGAGCGCGGCGAAAGTCTCCTCAAAGATCGGCGGCATGAGGTACAGGGTCGGCCCGGTGTCGAAACAGTACTCGCCGGACACCAGGCGACCACAGCGTCCACCCGGCGCCTTCAGCCGCTCCAGCACCGTAACTTCGAACCCACGAGCCGCCAGTCTGGCAGCAACACTGATTCCCGACAGCCCTGCGCCTATGACAACAGCCTTCGGCATGCAGGTCATACCTCCTGACGCACCCGGGCCCCAGCTCGAGAGGAGTTCCGCATCAGTCGGAGCATACCTCTCGGTGCGTCCCTCAGGGCGTTGTCGGGGCCGTGCGGCGCCAGGCATGAGAGAGCGGTTCGACCGGACATTCCCTGCGCGCCGCGTGTTAGCGATAGCCGCTCGCGTCAATCCGTCTCCAGCGCTGCCTCCCCCTCTATAGCATCCTGCGCCTCAATTCGTCCGCGCGGCTGCGGATCGCGCGCGATACGTCCTGCGGCAGCCGGGCCGCGTTCCGCAGCTGCAGAGCCATGCGCGGGTTTTCCTTCAGCGCAGGCCCGT
Source organism: Armatimonadota bacterium (assembly GCA_013314775.1). Taxonomy (NCBI): domain Bacteria; kingdom Bacillati; phylum Armatimonadota; species Armatimonadota bacterium. Next base: position 797,808 of record JABUFB010000008.1, read on the forward strand.
TCCTCAGCAGGAAGTCCCAGTAGAGGGTGGTGAACGGGCAGGCATCTTCACCTGTACGCTCACCGGGCCTGTACCGGCAGGTCTTGCAATAGTTGCTCATGTGCTGGATGTACTTGCCGGAGGCGGCGTAGGGCTTGGATGCCATCAGGCCGCCATCGGCATATTGTGACATCCCATACACATTGGGGAGCTCGACCCACTCGACGGCGTCCACGTAGATGGCGAGATACCACTCGTGCACCCGCCGCGGCTCCACTCCGAGAAGCAGCGCGAATAGCCCGGTCACCATCAACCGCTGAATGTGATGCGCATAGCCGTACTCCAGTGTCTGGCCGATGACCTCACGCAAACAGGCCATCTCGGTATCCCCAGTCCAGTAGAACCTGGGCAGAGGTGCTTCGGCATTGAGTGCGTTGCGGTCGAGATACCCGGGCATGAACCGCCAGTAGATGCCCCGGACGTACTCGCGCCAGCCGATGATCTGGCGGATAAACCCTTCCACCGAAGGGAGATCGGCTGCGCCGGCGTCGAGTGCATTTTCCGCAGCCGCCACCGCCTCCCGGGGGTCGAGCAGTTTCAGGTTCATCGCCGCGGACAGCCGCGAATGGTACAGGCAGGGCTGCCCGGTCCACATGGCGTCCTGGTAAGGTCCGAAGAAAGACAGGCGGTTGGCGACGAAATCCTGAAGCGCCGCGGACGCTTGATCCGGCGTTACAGGCCAGTCGAACCGGTGTAGACTCCCCGGGTGGTCGCTGAACCGCTGCGTCACCAGTCGGATGACATCGCGCGTTGTTTCATCAGGGGGAAAGCCCAACGGGTCTGGAACGTTTTCGGGCCCCGACTCACCGAAGGCAGATCGGTTCTCCGTATCGAAGTTCCACTGTCCTCCTCGCGGCCCGTCGCCTTCCATCAGAGCGCCGGTCCGCCGCCTGACCTCGCGATAAAAGTACTCCATACGGAGCTGCTTTCTGCCCTCCGCATGGCGGTTGAAATCATCCAGGGAGCAGATGAAGTGGCGATCGGGGCGTACCTGCAGGTCTACACCCGCCTCTCGGACGGCCGCCAGGAGTTCCTCGCGCACCCTCCATTCCCCGGGTTCGGCCATCACGACGCACCGCGGTCTGAGATCCTCGATGGCGCGGCGCAGTTCCCCGGAAAGCGTGCCCGTATTGTCGGGATCGGTAAGATCGCTGTAACGGACCATGATGTCACGCGCACGCAGGGAGTCCCTGAAGTGTCGCATGGCACTGAGGAAGAGAGCTATGCGCGCCTTGTGTGACCACACGTGGACGGCCTCCCCGGATGCTTCTGCCATCCAGACCGCGTCGCGGGACCGGTCGAATCCGTCAAGTGCCGGGGACGCCAGGGAGAGCTGATCTCCCAGGACGATCACCAGGTTACGCAAGGGCGCGGGGGCATGGGGGATCATCCAGTCGCTCCCTCAGTGGAAAAGCACTGCGTTCCGCGCTTCGTCAATCAGCGTGTCTCACCACGACAATGCCGAGGAAGCCGTCGACGGTCAATATGTCTCCCGTTTGGATCAGCTCGGTAGCGTCGGGCACGCCAGTCACGCAGGGCAGGCCGTACTCCCGGGCGATAATGGCGCCATGTATGAGCATCCCGCCTCGTCGCTCGACCACGGCGCAGCAGACGGGGACGACGAAGGTCATATTGGGGTCAATGGCGTCGCAGACCAGCACATCGCCTGCCTCAACCTTGAACAGGTCTTCATTGGTGCGGATGACTCGCGCAGGCCCGGTGGACACACCGGGTCCTGCAGGCTGTCCCGTGAGTTGGCGCGGCCTGATTGCCACCCGCGGGGCAGGTGCGATAGCGGATGCCGTCTGTGGGACGAAACCCGGGTCCAGCAGCGCGGAGGCCACGTCGGCGTCCGCCACAGCACTCGCCCCAGGGGTCCCACGACCCGCAAGTCGCCGGCGCCCCTCCATAATGGCCGCCGAAACCTGCGCCTCCAGTCTCCCCAGGTACACATTATCATCGTCACGCAGGCGGTAGCTCGACCGGGCAAGGTCCAGCAGTTCCAACGCCCATGGACGCTGATCCTCAGGCAGGGAATCCAGGAAACGGCTCTCGAGTGTCTCGCGGGACGGGGAATCCGGCCCCCGCCGGTCGGGCTGAACCCGCGAGGCCTGAAGCGCCAGCCGGGCGATCCGTGTGGTGTCGGCGCCCGCCTGGCTTTCTGCCGGCAAAACCAACTGAGCCAGTTCAACGATCATCCGCTGGACGGGCAGCGGGAGTTCGGCGCCCTGTTCGATCATTCCGGCAAGCGCTGGATTCTGCCGGATCGCATCCGCGATCTGCTCCAGCAGGGCATTTCGCTTCACGCTCTCCATCTCACCTGTCTGAAGCAATGCAATGAACTCGAAAGGGTCCTCGGGCCGCACCGCATCATTGTAGACCTGCCCGAACAGCCTCGCGCCATGGGCGTACGGGATGAAATGCTCCCAGTAGGTATCCGTCCAGTGACGCGCAAGGGCTTCCCTGCGCTGTATCTCCCGAGCGAGTGAAGCGTCGTCAAGACTTGCGAGATCGATCTGCGCCAGGGCCCTGCCTTCTTCGATGAGCGCAGGAATCAGTTCGCCTTCGACGCGCTGGCGCAATATCTTCAGATTATCGAAGCTGCGCCGCAGGCTGAGATGCCACGCCTTGCTCTCATCTGCGGCCTCGCCGGTGGTGATTGGCCGTGACTGCAGCACATGAAGGACGCCACCGCGTACCGTCCATTCCACGTCCTGTGGGCTCCCGAAGAGCGCCTCGGCCCGCAGCGCATGATCCAGTACCAGCGTGAGTTCCCGTTCGTCGACGGGCGGCGAGGCAGCTTCTCGGGCGGAGAGCGGGACAAGCTCGACCCCGCGCTCTGAAGTCCGCATAGCGCTCTCTCGTCTGGGCTGATGATGGCTGAGCACGCGTCGCGAGGCACGATCCAGGAACCAGCGATCCGGCTCAACGGTACCGTCCACCAGTCCCTGGTTGAGGCCGTACACAGCTTCTACGATGGCCCGTCCGGCATCTTCCGGGTCACGGCTGAAACACACCCCGGAAGCCTGCCCTGCAACGATCTCCTGGATCACCACCGCCATCGCGCTGTCAGCCACGTCAAGACCCAATTCCTTGCGATACAGCAGCGCACCGTCAGACCACAGCGACGCCCAGACCAGGCGGATATGCTCCAGGATACTGTTGGCGCCGCGCACATTCACGTACGACTCGTGGAGCCCGGCGAATGAGGTGCCCTCGGCATCTTCTGCCAGGGCAGAGGACCGGACAGCGGCAGGCACTGCGGAGAATACCTGTGCGATGCCCCGAGCGATCTCTTCATACATACCTGCCGGCATCGGCGTGCTCAGGAACATGCTGCGGATGCGCAGGGCAGCGTCCCACATCTCCTCCCAGCGCATGTCTTCGAAACTCTTGCGGTTCAGTTCCAGCAGGATGCGTTCTCGCAGACCCGTGACGGTTACATACTCGCGGTAAGCCTCGGCGCGAAGAACGAGAGCCGATGGCACGTTCATTCCCGCAGCATACATCCGCGCAAGCGCCAGGGCCTTGCCTCCCGCGTCCGGCGGATACTCTTCGGCGATCTGTTCCAGCGACATTAGCAGCTTCACGGTTCCAGGCGCAACTCCATCACGTGCTGGAATCGGGTCACAAGGTAATAGGTCTCGATACGCAGCGCAACAAGCTCGAAGGTGGGCGAAGACACGAAGTCTCTCAGGTGAGGGTGGCGCGCCAGGTACTTCTTGCGCAGAGCGATGTATTCCACTTCAGGCAGCTTGACCTCGCGGCCAACCGCTGTTGCCGCACAGGCCTCGTGGAAATCCGCGTCGGTGTTGCCGCGGTTATCAATGAGCACGGAGACACGGGGATCACTGGTGAGGTTTGCGAACTTCCGCGTGTTGCGTGAAGTCCCAAAGAGAATAGTGCGCATATCGTCTGACACGACGAAAGCCACCAGACTGCAGTACGGGTGCCCTTCGTGGCTGGTAGCGAGGACAGCCAGCGCCTGACCTTGGAGGAGCTCCTTCAGCTGTCTCCACGCGTCCTGTCTTGAATCCAACACTCTCACCTTTCGCGCCGAGATTGTGACGAACGGAGACCGCTGGCCGAGACAGTGTCTGCGGAATCTTCGCTTCCCGGGGGCATGTTGCCTTCCCTCTGTCTGTGCTCCATCGTCGGTTAGCTTGCGCTCCGTGGCTTCCGGTTAGCCAGGCAAGGGCACTTCCTCGCCTGTAGCTCGGAGAACCGGCATCTGCGCGTTGACACCGGCCAGGTACTCCCTCAACTCCTCGGCCAGATCGGCGCGAAGGCTGACCTTGTCGTCGGCCAGATTTCTCGTTTCGCCAAGATCGCCTGCCACGTCGAACAGCTCGTAACGCTGGTCCGCGTGGTAGTAGATCAGCTTCCAATCGCCCCGGCGGATGGTGCTCGAAGCCCCGATGCCGGGCCCGGTGGGTCCCCAGTTGTTGGGATAATGCCAGAAAAGAGAACGCTGCCCGGAAGGTTCATCGCCCCGCAGGAGTGGCGCGAAGCTCATGCCGTCCATTGCGCCGCCGGGTTGGGTATGTTGAGGAGCACCCGCCATCTCGAGAATGGTGGGGAAGAAGTCCTCGATAATGACCGGACTGTTGCACACCGTCCCGGCGCGTGTGACTCCCGGCCATCGGACGATCATCGGCTCCCGGATCCCACCCTCGTGAGCCGAACCCTTCCCACTGGACAGCGGCCTGTTGTGAGTATGCAGCTCGCCGCCGCGACCGTGAGCGCTCAGGCCACCGTTGTCGGACATGAAGAGCACAATCGTGTTGTCGGTGATGCCCCGGGCCTGAATGTTGTCCAGGATGTCCCCCAGCGACTTGTCCATTCCCTCCAGCAAAGCCGCATACTGGGCTTCGGTGTAGTCCAGACCCGCGTCGAGATAACGCTTTATGAACCGCTTGTCTTCGGCGAACGGCACATGCACGGCGTAGTGGGACATGTACAGGAAGAATGGCACGCCGTCGGCCACGGCCTGATCCATCTGCCGGTTCGCCTCGATGGTGAGGGCCTCGGTGAGGAAGATGTCCTGGCCGTGGTACTGGTCAAGGCCGGGGACATCCCATACATGCCCGCCACCACGCCATTGGGCGCTGAAGTTCTGAGTGCCGAGGTAACTGCCAGGACCGCCCGCGGCGTGTCCTGCGATATTGATGTCAAAGCCGATGTTGAGCGGGTCTGCGCCGGGCGTGTCGAGAGCACCAAAATGCGCCTTCCCAACATGGATCGTCCGGTACCCCGCCTTCCCGAGCAGCGCTGGGAGAGCTGTCGCATGCACCGCGCGCTCCATCGAGGGGTCTGGACTAAGACCGTTCGCGTTCCAGTCGGGGATGATCAGGTCAGGGTGCTCCGGGTCGGTGTTCCTGTTGCGGTGAAGCGTCCAGTTGGTGACGCGATGGCGCGCGGCATTCAGCCCCGTCATCAGAGATACCCGGCTGGGCGAGCAAACGCAGCATGCGTAGGCCTGGGTGAATTTGACGCCGCTGTCGGCCAGGCGCTCCATATTGGGCGTGTGGTAGCGGTTGTTGAATGGGGTGCGCCTCTCGTGGAACGGCAGGGATGTGTCCTGCCAACCCATGTCGTCCACCAGAAACAGCACAATATTCGGCGGCATCGCTCTCTCCTCACGATTTCCAGCGTTAGCTGCCGTAGCCTGTGCGCCGAAGGCTGGCCCCGCTGCGGCTCCCCCGGCCGCCAGCGCTCCCAGGCGAAGTAACTCCCGACGGGTCATGGTCGGCCTGCTCATACTTGCGCTCCGGCCGCAGTCGGGCAGAAGTGCACGATGGAGTTCCATTCGTTGGTTGTAGCGTCCTCATCGTCAAACCGGTCACGGTGGAAGCGACTGCACCTCGATACTCAGGGCGCGGAATTACGGTCTCGCACGTGCCGCGCGGAGAATAGACCCGCAGTGCGCCAAGGCCGCGTGTGCGGCGCCGCTACCCGCCTTCGGGATAGCGCGGGGGCCACTGCAACTCGTTCAGCACGCCCCTGGCTGACCGCACCAGCGGCTGCGGACCTTGCACCGAACTCTCCATCGCGAAGGTCAGCAGGGAGCCGAGCATCGGCGCCACGTAGCGCTGCAGACGGCCGTACTTCCCGCTGCACAGATGCACGAAGGGTGTACGGAGTTCCCGCCTCAGCAGGACCGTCGTCCGGAATGCCTCAACCACCTCGTCCTCGGTGTCCGCGCGCACAACGATCTTCGGGATGTCCGCACCACGCGACACAAAATCACTCAAGTGCTCGAGGATTTCCTCACTGTTGAGGAACTCGTTCGGGGCATGCGAGGACATGATCACCTCGGCTCCCCTGGAGTGGACGCGGTCGATCAAACGCTTCTGCTTCTCAATCGCCTTCTGGTCGCGGGTACGCTCACGAGGCGCAGGATCGTGCAGATCGCCCATGATGTCGCACGCGGCGGCGCCTGCGTCTACGGCCAGCAGCAGCAAATCAGCGCGGGCATCATCGTCCATTATGTCAGCGGCGAGATTGCCCGAACGGTAGCATAGCGGCATCATCGGCCGTCCCGTGCAGTGAAAGACGCGCGAGAGTTCCTCAAGTGTGAGCCTGTCCCGCTCCCAGGATGCCAAGTTCACCGCGAAGGCCTCAGCGCCCTCGTGTTCGCATTTCAGAATACTGGCGATGGTCGCTTCCGGCGTTGCTGCCTCGATGATGGCCGCGAGACAGGGTGACTGCAGCCGCAGGAACGATGGTCGCATCGGTCCACTCCTTCAGTCCTGGTTCTGGAAATCCCACGTGAACTCGGGGTTCTGGGCCTTGATCACCTGGATGATGCGGCTCACCTCCAGGGCTTCGGTGTTCGCGACGGGAAATGGCACATTCTCGCGCACAGCCCGGTACAGATGTCGAGCGGTCTCAATCTCAACGTGGACCCACATGTTCGTATCGGGCTGGACCGCGTGCGTCTCGTCTCGCCAGGGAAGCTCCGTATCGCTCCAATGACCACCGTTTAGGGGCGGCGAACCGGTGCCGGCGGTGGCTTCGGGGAAGTCGAAGCCCGGTTCGAGATAGCGCAGGCGAATGCGCCGCTCATCCTCGCAGAGCAGGCTTCCCCGGCTACCGTAGACGGTGCAGAAGGCGCCGGGGAGGGCCACATTGTTGCTGATCTCCAGATCGACGACGGTCCCGTTCTCGCCGGTCAAGATGACTTTCACGTGGGTCTCCGCATCTCCGATGGCATTGACGGCCTTCAGATTGCCCCAGATGTCTCTTACCGGGCCGCCGATGAACTGCAGAGCATGGTCGATAATGTGGGACCCCCAGTTGTTCAACTGCCCGCCACCGTAACGCAGATAGGCCTGCCAGTCGGCCCGGCGCGAGAAGTTATGGTGGCGGCACAGCTTGACCTGTATGATCTCACCAAGGATGCCGCTGCGGACGATCCCGAAGATCTGTTGCATCGCCGGTTCGAAGCGATGATTGTGCAGGAAGAAGAGCTTTCCGGGGTAATTCCGGTCAGCCTGGCGCAACTGCTCGATTTCGCTGAAGGACTGGGCGATGGGCTTCTCCAGCAAGACGAGCTTGCCGGCGGCAAGGGCTTGCAAGGCGTTGTCCACGTGGGTCATTGAACGCGTTGCGATGATCACAAGCTCGACGTTGGGATCCGCGAGCAGGTCTTCGGCGTCGGTGTAACCCGCACAATTGTACCTGGCCACCAGCCTGTCGACCTTCGCTTGTTCGATGTCGCATCCTGCCACAACTTCGAACATCCCGGTCTGAGCCGCAAATTGCTCCACATGCACAAACCCGATCCGCCCCAACCCCCATGCTCCCAGTTTGATTGCTGACATATCTGGGTCTCCCATAGATCAATAGTTCACTTGCCGGCCAGCGCACGGTGTTGCGAGACCTCAAGCTGCGAGCCCCGTGTCTCTCGGTGGCCCGCGCCTTTAGCCAAGCACAGGTGTGACGAGCCCCTGTTCGCTGACGAGACGGCCGTCAGATAAGGCCGAGACCATTTGCCGTCAGTTCATTCTTGCGCGGACGGATGACCGGCTCATTCAGCACACATCCGGCCGGCAAGTGGCGCTGACCCACCGCGGCGAGTTCAGCCGCCGATTTGCGCTCCAAAGCACCCAGGACGGCCCGGTCCTTATCGATGACTTGCCTCAATTCAGCGATATCCCCGTGTTCACGCAAGACGCTAAGGTCTCCACGCAGAGTGAAACCGGCACACCCTGTGACAGGTTGCCAGGCGGCAAGAGCTCGATGGGGTCTATGCAGGGTGCTATCCCGATTCAGCCCTGGACGTGACCCCACGAAACGACTCCAGCGACGGTCATACCTGCGAGGGATATCGCGGAGAGCCGGTTGCGAGCAAGCGGGTCAATTCATCTCCTTTGCACACATCCGCGGCCGCCGCTGCCGCGAGAGAGTCCCAGGGCCGCAGCGTATTGGGAAAGCACTCCCGCTTCCCGGCCGACGGCGACCACGACCTTCCCGCCACCTGGCGCCACCAACGACAAGGGACCTCAGGTGGGTCGAACCGACTGAGCCTGCCTGGTGGGCCTGTGGTCTTGCGCTCGCCCGGCGGCCCCTGACCCGGGGCGTGCTCACGCCGCTCGCAAGGCCCGGCATGCCCCATTTCCAATGTCGTGGGAGGGCAAGGCCCGCGCGGACACCCGCACGGGGATTGCTTGTGGGTCAGCGGCGCTGCCAAAGCACTCCTGCATAACCTGTCGAAGGACCCTGGCGCGTCCTGTCAGTACCCGCACAGCATCTTCCAGTTCCACGTCAGATAACGTCCTGGCGAGGAGTCTGCGCAGCCCATCGGGGTCGTTACAGAGCTTCTCGATCCGCTCTATCGTGGGCAGCATATCCTCAATGGTCATGTGTTCATCGATATAGGTGAGCCCGTAGCGGCCACGGCCCATGTCAACGATACGGCTCTTCATCGCCATCCGGAAGGTTGCGTCATCAGCGAAGGGATTGTTCTCAAGCAGGCGCTTCCCGCAGACATCGGCCATCCCGTGGTCGATGCTGATCACCCGACCGTCGCGCGTGACCAGGTAGTTTCCCATGTGCCGGTCGTGATCGCCCAGGAATGCGGCGAGCACCCGGTCGCGAGCGATCTGAGGCTTCAGCGCGATCTGGGCCTCATGGCTCAGATGCTTGAGGCAGGTGCCGTTGGCATTGCGGACATAGATGCCCTCTCGTACCTGGCCGCCGATGGTCATTTTCCCCTGGGCGCAGGCCGGAACCTCCACGCCGACAATGTCCCCGACGTCCGCGTAAACTTGCTCTGCGCGCAGGTCGTAGTGATCCGCAAAGCCCTCGCCTGACCCTTTGAAGATACCATGCTTCTGCAATCCGTTCTCCGTCTTGCGCCAGACCCAGTAGGGATCAGAATACGTCCCCTGCTCGCCGGGCAGGGCCATCTGCACTTTCTGCACTCCGGGTTCGGCGTCAATCGTCGCGACCTCGTCCGTGCTGATCTTGGCGTTGTGGCCGTCATCCGGGCCTGGCTCAGCCTGGGCAAAACGTCTTCGGGTCTCGACGATGGTCCGAACCCGCCGCGTCTTCTCAGCCAGCATTTTCACCTGCGGGGTATCTCCTGCGCCCAGTTGCCGCAGAAGCGACAGGCGCTGGTGATAGCCGACCAGCGCCGCTTCGTACTCGCCCCTGATCACGAGACGATCCAGGTCGTCCGTGAGACGACTTGACTGCTGGCGGAAGTAGACCGGGGCCTCCGCGGGTTGAGGCGGTGCCACCTGCTTCGTGCCCGGCACAGCTTTGAGTTCCTGGAGCGCCCGGGTCGCTTGCTTAGTCTGGACGCCCCATTCCTGAATGCGTTTGTCCAGGAGTTCCTGCCACGCACGAGCTTCTGCCGACATGCCCGCCTCTGCTGCAGCATACGCCTCGCGAGCGATGCGCAACTCTTCCAGGCGCTCCCAACCGATGCCCGGCTCTCCACGGCGGAACTGAGAGCCGGCCTGGTCCAGCATCTCGCGCACCCTGTCACCCGATGCCCGCAGAGCGGCGCGGGCTTCGGCGGATGGCGCCCCGTCTCCGATCTCTTCCAGCGCCCTGCGCAGATGCTGGGAGTGCTGGGCACCCAGTTCGCCTGCCGCCTGCGCGGAGGACGCAGTCTCTTCGGCCGCCTTGATGAGACTGCGCAGGTGCTCGGTGGTAATGCCGTGCTGGATCATGATCTTCTTCATCACGTCCACGTCACCCGCACCCCAGGCGGCGAACAGCTCCCCGAACAGTCGCCCGGCTTCCGCCTCGGCGCGCCCGTCAGAACCGGTGAGGACCCCGAGGGTGCCGCCGGTTGCTTCGCCCACTTTCCCGATGGCAAGCTGCATCGCCATGTCGAGGCCGCGTTCCTGTACCCAGGTGCTGGTGGTGAAGAAACGGCTGAACTGGTCCACCAGCATCTTCCCGGCGCTGCTCTGGGAGAGCAAGGCGGGAAGCTTGCCGATGCCCAACGCGGCTGAGGCCGCCTCTTTGGCCGTGACCACTGCGGACGTGGCCGGGCGCGCTTCGCCGATCCAACCCCAGTTCTTGAAGAAGACCACCTTTCCGTCCACCCGCCAGGCCGCACCCGGCCCCAGCCAGGTGAGGACATTGGCGATGTTGACGCAGTCGCCCCACCACTCGAGGGCTGTTTCCTGGTAGTCGCTCTTCTCGAAGTAGGGGACTCCGGTGTCCACGTCAAGCATCTGTTTGGGGACTTCAGCCAGACGCTTCACATCCACATTGGCAAAGGCGGCCTTTATGGCGGCGCGCATGCGGAGAGCGTCGTCGGCATCCACGCTCTGGCCGGCTTCCGGGTACGCGGTGCGCATGAGCTTCATGAACTCGTCATTGGACAGCCTATCCAGGCCCTGGAGTGCCACGCCCCGCTCGTGGAGGCTCTGGATAAGCAGTATCCCGCAGTGCTGCCGGGCGACATCGTTCTGAAACTGCGATGCGAGGCTCTCCAGGGCGTCCTCACGGCCCACAGTAGCGCTGACGGCGCTGAACACGCCCATTTTGAGGAACCCGACGACCGCACCGAGCCAGCCCTTCTCACCGCCTTTCGCCAGCCGTTGGTCCAGTTCGCCACGCAGGTCCGCCGCTTCGCCTTCAGCCTTGGCGTCGATCGCCTTGAGATAGGCGTGCTCCAGTGTCCAGGCCATGGCCCGGGCACGGTCCTCGAGGCCCGCTTTCTCGACGGTGATGAATCGCCGGGCCTCCTCGGCCGTTAGCGGCGCGCCGCCAGGTTCGCCCCCCGACAGCAACTCCACGACCTTGCGGTAACCGTGCAATGCGTGACGGATGTCGCCGTTCTGGTGAAAGTAGATGGCTTCGAGCATCCGAACTTCGGCCTCCGGGGCGCCAGCATCTATGGCGTCACGGGCCGCCACCCGGAACAGGTCTCCTTGCTCCGAAGCAAGATACAGTTCGGCCCTGGCTAAGGCGCGCAGGCCCTGCGTGTCTCGGATGACCCGGGTTGCCGTGTCCCGGTTCTCCTCCACGTAGGCCTTCCTACCCTTGGCCTCCGCTTCGAGAATGATGCCGTCGTAATAAGTTTCGAGGGTCTCCTTGATGAGCTTGTCCTGCTCTGCCAGAATCTGGGCATGCTGCTTTGTGAGGTCGTTGATGAGCCGCCTGACCACATCATCTGCCCGGTCTGTGGGCTGGGGCTTCGGCCCCCAGGCATCGTCCCAGAAGTCGATCCCGAACTTGATCGCGGCCTCGAGGTATGTGGCCGATTCCGTTTCAGGCAGTTTCTCCAGAAGCCCGCGCAGGTAGGTCAGACGCTGCCGGATCGCTCGCGCCACCTCCGATTGGGCCCGCAGAAGCGCCACGGCCTCGGCCCTCTTACGCTCCGCAGTACGGACAGAATCCCAGAGGCCATCCGCCCATTTCTTCTCCAGAGCCCGTTCCTGGTCGATCTCCCGGAGGGTCTCCTCTAACGCATCGAACAGATGCCTCCGTTCTTCCTCTCGCGCGATGGTCGGCTCCGGTTCCTCCGCGGGCTCATATTCCGGCAGTCCAGAGGGCAGGATGTCATTCCATTCCGTACGCCACCAGCCGGGCTGCGGCCATGTATCGCGGTCCTTCGAAGTCCCCAGCTCGATGGGTCGGCCCGTATGCGCTTCGAAGATGCGGTCGGCCAGTGCGAGCCAGCGCTCCTGGTACAGCCAGAATCTGTCGACGTCATTCCGATGGGTGATCGCCGTCTCGGCGAGTCGGTTCCAGGCCGATGCCCAGCCACACCACGCCTGCCGATCCCAGAAGTCAGCGGAATCCACGGACACGTCGCGCAGGGACGACTCGTACCAGACCATCGCCTGAAGCATAACGGGCCACAGGTCAGCCCTGTTCATGACATCGCAGGCGTAGGCCATCTCACCGAGAGTGGTCCAGTCTCTGAGAGCCGCGGGATCCAGGGCGCGGGCGGCGCCCAATATGGCGGTGGCGTCATGGATGAAAGGCGCCACGTCGTCGGGTGTCCGCGCGGCAAAGCGCACCAGGTCGCTCGCCGCCACCCAGAGTGTGCCCGAAAGGCCGCTCAATCGCTGGGCACGCTGCCGGCGGAAATCCAGGGCTCTCTCGGCGGCCCCTTCCTCTCCCGATGCCGCGGCTGCTTTTTCGTCGGCCTCGAGTTCCTCGATTAGTTGGCGCCCGGCCTTGTTGACGTCCGCCGGTCCCTTGAGCGCCTCCAGGTGGGCCGGATTGCTACCGTCACGAACGAAAGTGAACTCGAACTCGAAAATGAGACGGAAGCCCTCCACAGTGAAGACATGCACTGTAGCCTTGTGCTTCCCATTTGACATTCCCCAGTGCTCACCGCCGCCCCACTGGTGGCACTCGCCGTCCGCTCCAAATCTGCGGTGCAGAAATCGCGTCTGTCCGTTGCAGACCACCGCAACCACGTGATCTTTGAGGTAGGGTTGCGCGATGGGGAACTCAAGCATCGCCTCCTCCCAGTTGGGGTCCTCGGACACCAGTTCTGCCAGAGGCTTGTCAGCTGGCAGCCCGCGCTTGCGGGCATCATCCCGGTACCGGGCGACTTCCGCCAGGTCCAGGTAGCTCAGCGTGGTGAATGCGAACAAGTCCGCAGTGCTGGAGGGGCTTTCGCAGGTGATCTCGTCGTTGAGTTCCGGCCCGTTCTCGTCGCAGCCCACCGTGATGTCTGTGAGAAAGAAGATGCGGCCTTTGGGAGGGGGCCCGGATGGTTCGCTCGAGGGACGCCTGGGCTTCCAGATCTGGGCGATCGCCCACTCGGCCATCTTCCGCACCCGCGCGTCCTTGTCCGTGAGGGCCAGTTGCAGGGCAGGCAAGGCCTTGACGGCCGATGGACCCATGCCGCCAAGGGTCTGAGCCGTTTGCAGGCGGATGTCGGGGAGCGGGTCGCTCAGGCGCTCGATGAGGTCGTCGATAGACAGCCCCCCGCTAGCCGCCTGCGGCGTTGCGGCCGGCTGTTCGGGGGCAGTAGGAGCCGTGCCGGGGCCTGCTCCGGTCGCCGGCGTCCCTCCTGGCCGGGCTGGTTCCTGACCCGCCGGCAGAACTGCCTGCGCAGGCTCTGCAGCGCCGGGCACTCCGCCCTGCCGGACGCCCTCAACTGGTGCGCGCATACCCTCCAGGCCTCGCAGCTTCAGCTTCGCAAGATCGCTGACTCCCGCGTCGACATCACGGCTTGCGGCTTCCAGCAGTCCTAACCCGGCGGCGGGGGCACCTTTCACGCAGGCGACGGACCGCACCGCAGTCTGACGAACGCGTGGATCTGGGTCCCTCAGCGCGGTCTCAAAGCCCCCGACGACTTCGGGCGTCATCTCCCGGGCCCCCGACAGCGCGGCGACGGATGTCAGACGAACCGCAACGTCAGGGTCCTCGATTGCCTTGCGCAACAGAGCCAGCTCCTCATCCCCGAAAGTCTCCAAAGCGGCAAGCTCCTGCGCGGCGGCCAGGCGTTCGCAGCGGCTGTCCGAAGCGATTCGGACGGCGATGCGCTCCAGTTGAGGCTGTTCAATTCGGGTGGTCTCGGCCTGCTGAGCCCTGCAAGAGCTGATAATGGCCAGAAGCAAGAGCGCTGGAACCGAGATCCGGATCGGAGCGATGTAACCGTGACGGACGTGTAGCATCAGTCTTACCTCCCGCGTGCGCAGCACGTCGATGGTTGCTCACTGCCCGATCGCGTACAGGTTCCCATCACCCGATGCCACCAAGAGCAGGCCGTTTCGGGCAATGACCGGTGGCGACTGGATGGCGCCCTGGGTATCGAAGTGCCAACGCACTGTGCCGTCGGCTGCGATTGCGTACAGTCTGCCGTCGGTGGTCCCCAGGAATACCGTGCCCGCGCCGTCAATGATCGGGGGGCAGACGGCCGGAGCCTGGGTTAGCAAGTCCCAACGGATGCTTCCATCAGGCCAGAGCGCATAGAGCCGTCGGTCGTCGCAGGGGATGTAGAGCGCGCCGTCGGGCCCCACCGCGGGTTGAGATGACGGCAGGGCCTGGTCCGGAAACTCTGCGGACCACGCTTGCTCCCCGTCCGGCATGTAAGCGGAGACTGATCCCCAGGCCGAACAGACAATGACGGTGCCATCCGGAGTGATGACAGGAGAGAAATCGAAGCTGAAATCCGGCTCCGCACGCCACTTGATCTTCCCGTCGGGACTGATGGCGTACAATGCCCGGCTCATGTCGGAGGCGCAAACGTATATGGTCCCATCTTCACCCACAGCCGGGCAACCGTCCACTGCTTGCCCGATGTCGATCTGCCAGGCCACCATGCCGTCGGGGCTGATCGCGTGGAGTTTGCCGCCCTCGTCGCCGAAATACACCGTTCCGTCACGCGCCACCGCCGGGGAGCTCTGGATACCCTCGTCCAATTGAACGAACCAGCGCAAGTCGGTCCTCCCACCCACGCCCTGCGCAGTGAGATCCTTCGCGGGCTCCGCCGGAATTGCGAGCAGTCTTCGCGTCACCGGAGTGCCCACGTAAATGGTTCCATCAGGGCCGATGGCGGGCACGGACTTGCCCACAGGTCCCGCCAGGTAACTCCAGTTTGCGCGTCCGTCCGGTGTGAGGGCAAACACCCGGTCACCGGAGGTCAGGTAAATGGTCCCATCCACCCCCACCGAGGGCGAGGCGAGGCAGGTCGAGCCTGTGTGGTACTTCCAAAGGACCGAGGGGGCTGAGGGGCCGAGCAGGGGAGTACAACCGGAGTTTCGGAGATCGTGCTGGTACTTCGGCCAGGCCGGAACAGGCTTCGCATCGTCCTCGGCCTGCATCACGTCTGCGCAAATCGGCACGATCGCTGTCAAGAGAAGAACTGTGCTGGCAGCAAAGGTCTTCATGGCGCCATCCCCACATCCATGAGCGGCAGCAATGCCGCTCGCATGGCCGACACACGCCGGCGGAGAACCCGGCACGCGCTGCCGGGGCGCTTCCACTCACCACTTCGGTGGCTGCAGCGCCGGTTCCTGCAAGCGCCCGATGCGTCAGGGTCGAGCCGGCTTGGGTCGGCGTCCAGGCCGGCGGACCGCCGCCAGCGCTTGACGCCCCGTTCCGGCGGGTGCTACCATCCCCCGCATGACCGAGACCCCTGCCTCCGAGCCACCGCTGGAGTCTATGGATGACGCTACTGCCGCCGAACTACTCGCACGAGGGCGCGATGCTCTGTTGCGTGAAGTGGGCAAGGTGATTGTCGGCCAGCGGGATGTAGTGGACCAGCTCCTGATCGCCTTGTTTTCCGAAGGCCACTGCCTCTTCATCGGGGTGCCCGGGCTGGGCAAGACCCTGCTGATCCGGACGGTCGCGGAATGCCTGCACCTGAAGTTCTCCCGCATCCAGTTCACACCGGACCTCATGCCTGCGGATATCACCGGGACGGACCTGATCCAGGTGGACCCGGCCACGGGGCAGCGCAGCTACCAGTTCGTGACCGGACCGATCTTCGCCAACGTTGTGCTGGCGGACGAAATCAACCGCACCCCGCCCAAGACCCAGAGCGCCCTCTTGCAGGCCATGCAGGAGCGCCACGTGACAGCCGGCGGCCGGACATACCACCTGCCGCCCCCGTTCTTCGTGCTGGCCACCCAGAACCCCATCGAGCAGGAGGGCACCTACCCCTTGCCCGAAGCACAGCTTGACCGGTTCATGCTCAGCGTTCACCTGGATTATCCATCCGAGGAAGAAGAGCGAGCCATCGTGGCGTCAACGACATCCGAGTGGTCGCCTCAGGTGGAGAAGGTCATGTCTGGCGAGGAAGCCCTGCGCCTGCAGAAGGTGGTGCGACGGGTGCCGGTGAGCCAGGACGCTTTGGACTACGCGGTGCGTCTGGCGCGCGCCACACGCCCCGGCGATCCGGCGGCTCCGGGTTTCGTCAGCAACTGGGTCACGTGGGGCGCAGGGCCGAGGGCCTCCCAGGCGATGATCCTCGGCGCCAAAGCACGGGCGCTCATGGATGGCCGCTACGCGGCCTCGCGAGAGGACGTGGCAGCGCTTGCTCTGCCTGTACTGCGCCACCGGGTGATCCCGAGTTTCGCTGCCGAGGCGGATGGTATCTCGTCGGCGGACATCATTCAGCGACTTCTCCACACGGTTCCCTTGGAGAAGTAGAACGACGACCGGCCGGCCGCCGCACTTGGGTGTCCGCCCAGGGCCTCGTTCAAAACAGCACGCTCATTCCCGCCGGGGTCGTCGCCCACCATTTGAGCATGTGTATCCGATAGGCCGCATACCGCGGGTTACGCGAGGGCGACTCCTCCACGGGTATGGCCGCCAGCTTGCCCACGTCCTCGTGCTCGAATTGCTTCAGGAACGCGCCCACGGTCATCGTCGAGGCTTCATCGATGCTCTTGGCGGTGGTCTTCGCGATTGCCGTGCACGCCACCACCACATCACCACAGCAGACTAGCCCCGCGCGGTCGGCGGTGAGTTCGCAGCGCTGCTGCCACGCATGGCCTAGCTTCTTGAGACGATCGATCTCGTCGCGGCTCAACTGGGCATCCCAGTATTTCACGGCGCCGCCCAGGAAGTCCCGCAGCGTGCTTGCCAGGTCGCCGACAAGCTGTGCCTTGCGGTTGGTGACGATTTTCACCATCTGCATCTGTGCCAGATAGCCGGTGTTCAGGTGGCCGATCTCCCGGCCGATCTGGAACAGCGTTTCATCGGGGGTCATGGCCCTCAGAACACCGGTGGGCACGGCGAGTAGAGGCGGTCGATCCTTGATCAGCACCGGGTGCATGCAGCGTTCCGGGAACACGAACAGCTCGGGCATTTCCACCCCGAGGCGCTCAGAGGCCTGTTTCGCTGCCTGGAAAATCTTCTCATGCAGACCTGGGTTGGCGTGAGCGCAGAGGTTCAGCACATAGTCCCACGCTTCGATGTCCTTCCACAGTTCCTGGATCTTGGCCACGGCCTCGGCGATAACCGGCTCTGATTCCCATTTCGCGAGGAACTGGCGGTCCTGCTCATACTCCCAGAGATGTGGATCGCCGGCGCTTCTCGTATCCGTTGATTCTGCCACTTCATCACCCTCCCCTTCCTCGACGTAATCACCCTCTTCTTCGTCTTCTCCCCAGGTACCGATTACGTTCTCATCCACGTCTCCCGCCACGAATGGGTCACCGCCATCATCGCCAAAGTCAACGGGCTCGTCATCATCTACATAGTCCGCGATATCCGCCACGTCGTCCGTGAGGGCCCCCCTGTTCCGAGCAACAAACGGGTCCGGAGCGATGGACTGAAGCCGCTCTAGCCGCTCAGCCGAAGCCGGGTCGACCTGTCTCATGAGTTGCCAGGCGACCTCGTTCTTCGGGTCTGCATGGAGCACGGTCTCCAACTCGTGCGAAGCCTTCCGCGGCTCTTCCAACGCGATGAACCGCTGGGCAAGCCACAGGTGGGCGTCGAGATAGGTCGGGTCTTCCTTGATCGCCTCTCGCGCTAGTTGCAGCCCACGGTCCATGTGCCCGCGCGACATTTCCTGCTCGGCCTGGTGGAACTTGAACATCGCGATCTTGCGCTGGGGGGAAACGTCGTCCATCACCATGGTACGGATGCCTCCCGGTTCACTCCCGCTGCGTCCGAGCATTTGCAGCTTTCATCTGATTCGCCGGCGATACGGTCATTCCTTCCGGCTTCCGCAAAAGTTCCTCAATATGTCTTGATTCGCAACAATGGGGCGCTCCGCACCAGACCCGCCTAACCACGGCGGAAGCGCACAACCAGATTGCCCACATTGCTGACACAATGGAGCGCATGCAGGGCTATCCAACCGTCGAGCCCTGCCGGCTTCATTTCGCGCGCGACCCTGGCGATCTCGCCCAGCCTGCGTGCGCACAGTGCCAGCCCCTCCGGTGTATCGGCAAATCCCGAGTAGTTCCACATGAGCCAGCGCGCCTCAGCAAGGAGCGGCCCGGCATCATCCGCCCCCCCCCAGATCGATGGGGTCAATGTCCGGGAGCACCGGCGCGGGAAGATCGCGGCAAACCCGGCCGGCTTCATTCCCGGCACGACGCCCAAAGACCACGCAGTCGGTAAGCGCGGCGCCGCCGGGACGATCTGCGCCGAAAACGCCGCCGGTACATTCTCCTGCGGCGTACAGGCCGGTCACCCCCGTCCATCCGTGGGCATCGATAGCGATTCCGCCGGGGGTGTAGTGGGCAAGAGGTGATACCCTCACCGGGCGTTCGCGAGCAGGCGCCGCCCCGGGCACGGCCTCCAGAACCGCTGCGAGCTCCGGATCACCACTCCAGTCAAGGTGGGTCATGTCCGCGAGGGCATCGAAACGCGCATCATCCCGCTCGGGGATAGATGCCCGACCTTTCCAGATGTCCGCCAGTTCCCGGCGCTCAACAGGAGTTCCGTCCGTCAGGGTGAACTTGGCCGATGCAAGAGCAAGACCGAACACGAGGATATCCTGCGGTTCCGGGCCTTCCGCGAGCCCGACAGTGTGGAACTTGCAGAAGCCCATGTCTCGCACCCGCGCTCCCGCGTCCAGGGCCAGCAAGAGGCAGTCGCCCATCGGACTGGCGGGGTTGTCATGCCGCGGGTATATGGCGGAGTGGCCTCCACCGCACAGAATCGTGGCCTTCGCAGAAATGCCCACGGTCGTTCCCTTTTCCAGGTCAAGACCAATCGCCCCGACACAGGCGCCCTCGTGCATCAGGAGCCGCGAGACACAGACTGGCCAGCGCATTTCAACGCCCTGTTTTCTCGCGAAGGCGGCAAGTCTCTGTGTCATTGGTCTACCCCACCAGCGCGTGGGGCCGGTCATGGTGAGGGTCCCATGCTTCACCTTCGCTTCGACCCCAAACCTCTGCAGCAGCTCCGTCAATGCCGGCCCGCTGTCATATGCGAGAATACGCTGCAGACAAGGATCGGCGCAGTCACTATCGTGCTCCTGCAACGCCGCCAGGTAGCCGGCTTCGTCCCGTCCACCCACAGCGCCGGACAGATGCCCTCCGGCAGCCGCGGAGCAGTTGTCGACCCCCGGCTCCGTCTTCGAGACGAGAAGCACATTGCGGCCCAGCGTGGCCGCTTCTATCGCTGCGCGCAGGCCCGCAAGCCCGCCACCAATCACGAGAACATCTACGCTGATCTGTTCAACCATCGGTGACTCCGGTGTCACCCGGTCGCTAAGCGCCGGGGCATGAGAAAAGGGCGCGAACCTGCGAACCTATCGTCGCTCGTTCCGCGCCCTTTGGTTCAACGTCGCCACGCCATTGTCCTGCGAAGACGCGCTACTTCCCGACGGGCGTTGCCCTGGCGTAGGACCGAGTGCTGGCGGTCACCCGGGCCCTGACTTCGCCCTCTGTCTTGGGCGAGACCTCCGGCAGTTCCACCACGATCCCGTCGATCACCGCGATTAGCGCTTCGCCAGGGATCGGCAAGACAACGTCGGGGGTGATCGTCAGCTTGCGCCCCTTGCGGAAGCTTGGGAACTGCTTCTCGATTTCCTTCTTCGTGCCTGCATGGATGTCATACCGTTCGGGGTGGATGCCCTCGTCGGCGCGGAAGTGCAACTGCTTACCAAGCTCCTCTTCCAGCCTGTCCGCATCCTCGCCCTGAGGACCGATGAGCGTGAGGCAGACGCGGGGGTCGGAGACGACCGCGAAGGCCTCGGCGTCCTCCTGTGCGGCCCGCAGGCGCAATTCCTCGGAAATCCGCCCTGCCATGGTTTCGGCGCTCAGGATGAAACCGTGGCCCTGACAGCACGGGCAGGCTGTGGTGAGCTTCTGCTGCAGGCTCATGCTGGTTCTCTTGCGGGTCATCTCCACCAGTCCAAGAGGCGTGATGTGCATGATCCGGGTGCGCATCCGGTCCTCTTTGAACGCCCCGCGCAGTGCAGTCATCACCTTCTCACGATGTTTCTGCTTGTCCATGTCGATGAAGTCGATGACGATGATGCCGCCAATGTCCCGCAAGCGCAACTGTCTGGCGATCTCCTCGGCAGCCTCAATGTTGGTGCGCAGAACCGTATCCTCAAGGGTCTTGGCGCCGGTAAACTTGCCGCTATTCACGTCGATAGTAGTAAGGGCCTCAGTCTGCTCGATATTGATGTGCCCGCCGTGGGGCAGCCAGACTTTGGGCAGAAGCGCCCGCATAATCGCCTTCTCCAGGTCGAAGTGGGCGAAAATAGGCTCCGGACCCTTGTAAAGCTGCACTCGGTTGCGCAGTTCGGGGGCAACGTTGTCCAACAGGTTGAGCACCTTATCATACGTGACCTTGTCGTCTACGTAGAAGTGCTCGGTGTCTTCGTTCATCACGTCTCGCACGACCTCGAACACAAGCGTGAGGTCCTCATGCACAAGGGCCGGAGCCTTCACCTGGCGGGCTTTCCCCTGAATCGAGCGCCAGAGCTTGGTGAGGAACTTCACATCGTCCTCGAAGTCTTTGCGCTGGGCGCCTTCGGCCCGAGTGCGGACGATCATCCCGAACTCTTCCGGCTTGAGGGATTGGGCGATGTCGCGAAGCCTCGCCCGTTCCTTATCGTCGGTGATCTTCTTGGAGACGCCCACTTTCCCCCGCCCGTCATGGGTAAGCACAAGGTAGCGGCCAGGCAAGGCGATGCGTCGCGTTGCGCGGGCGCCTTTAAGCTCTACCGGGCCCTTGGTCACCTGGACGAGGATCTTGTCGCCTTCCTTGAGAACTTCGCGGATCGGCGGGAACCCGTTCATCTTGTGGCGCATCTGCTGCCTGGAGGGTTCTTCCTCCATAGCGTCGGAAACGTGGATGAACACGTTCCTCTCCACGCCGCAGTTCACGAAAGCCGCATCCAGCGCCGGCACGACGTTTTCCACGACTCCCATATAGATGTTGCCCACAAGGCTGTCTTCGCGCTCGTACATCACCTCGACGAGTCTCTTATTCTCAACAATCGCGACTCGCGTCTCTCGTCCGTGGACATTGACTACGATGTCTGTTCCCATTGCTGCGATGATCCGCTTCCTTCTGGACCGGGGTTAGCGTGGGCCGGTGACACGCCACCGGATGCCATGAGGGCATCCCCGGCGCTCTGTGCCCATTCCCACGGGTCCAAGTTTCCTGTGTGTGCAGACCCCGGCGCCTGTTAGCACAGGGTGGTCCGGACTGGTCTGCGAAAAGCCACTGCGTCCGTCCCGAGAGCCCTGTTCAGGGCCTCGCACAGCTCCTGGGGCTTGGTGATCGCCCCGTCCCCCACTGCCAGTTCCATGTTGAGCATGGGCGGGTCACCCGGCGTCAATTCGAGACTGAGAATGCCGGGACGGATGTCCACGACCTTCTCCCCACTCTTGGTCCGCCGCACGATCTCCAGGCTTCCCGCTTCCAGCACGCCCTGGACGGCCCGGCGCAGGTTCTCGAAATCAACGCCCCGCAACGCCAACTCGACCCGGTACCCGGCCCGGCTCAGGTCGGCAAGGGGAGAGCGCCGCCCCCGTCCCTGCACCTGCACGTCCACGATCTCCAACCCCGGCGGCATCTGCGCGCCAAGGCGCTGCTTCAGCGTCTGGGCGTCCGCCGGCTCGTCAAGTTCCATCACGCACAGTTCTGCGAGGCCCTCCATCCCCAGTGCCAATGAGGGACCGAAGGCGATTCGCGCATGGCGATTGAACCCCTGCGTGTACGTCACCGGCACTCCTGCCCGTCGCACGGCCCGGTCGAACGCGCGGGCCATATCAAGGTGGCCAACCAGTCGCGCCGGACCGCGTTTTGCGAACCGGATGACCGCGCAGGTTCGGGTGGAATCACTCACGGTTTCGCACCCCGCACACCACCGGGCAGTCAGCCCACTCGTTCACGCCGCATCCGTGGCAGCCGGCCCGGCGACAGTCCGGCGTCAACTCGCCCCGGAGCCCCCGTTCTCGCTCACACAAGAGAAAGGCCTTGTCCGCACCTGCAACAATGTGATCCCACGGCAGCCGCTCATCCAGGGCGAACTGCCGCATTGCGCGCTGCTGCAGGTTCATCCCGCAGGCCTCGAATGCTCGGTTCCAGAGTGAGAAATCGAATCGATCGCTCCAGGCGTCCAGCACCGCCCCGGCGCGATAGGCCTCCAAAATCGCCGCCGAGGTATCTCGGTCGCCCCGTGCCAGTGCGGCTTCCAGACAGCTCATCCGGGCGTCATGACAAGCCAGGCGCACCTGATGGTCGCGGATCGCCGTCTCGAGCAATCTCTGGCGCCGCTGTATCTCGTCCACGCTGATCTGCCCGTCCCACTGCATAGGCGTGTGAGGCTTGGGCACGAGATTTGAGACGGACACATTGATCTTCATGCGGCCCGCGCGCTTGCCCATGGTCTGGCGGCCGATTTTCGCCACCTCGCGCACAAGCCCCGCGATGGCCAGCACGTCCTCATCCGTCTCCGTGGGCAGGCCAATCATGAAGTAAAGCTTGATTGTGTTCCAGCCCGCTTCGAAAGCCGCCGCCACGGTGTCCAGCAGGTCCTGCTCCGTGACCCCTTTGTTGATCACATCCCGCAAGCGCTGAGACCCGGCTTCGGGCGCGAAAGTGAACCCTGACTTCCGCACGGCCTGGACCTTGCGAGCCAGCTCTACGCTGAAGGTGTCGATGCGAAGGGAAGGCAGGCCGATGGAGACCCCTTGCGGCGAAAGTTCAGCAAGCAGATTGTCGATCAGGGGGTGAATGTCGGTGTAGTCGGGGCAATTGAGAGACACCAGGGACAGCTCATCGTAACCGGTGGAGGCGATGATCTCGCGCGCCTGCCTCAGGAGCGTGTCTGGCGCCCTCTCCCGCACAGGCCGGTAGGTGTACCCGGCCTGGCAGAATCGACATCCGTGGGTGCAGCCGCGGGCGACCTCCACCTGTCCTCGGTCGTGGATCACCTCGATCCAGGGCACCAAGGGACGAGTGGGGTACTCGGCGGCGTCGAGATTCTGGATGACGCGCTTGCGGATCTCGCAGGTTGCCGGGTCGTGGCGCGCCGGGACATACACGCCCTCGATGGCGGCCACCGCGTCGAGGGTCGACTCGCGTCCCCCGGTCCGAGAACACTTCACAGCGTTCAGCACATCCCCAAGGGCTTCTTCCCCGTCCCCCACCACGAATGCGTCGAAGAACGGCGCCAAGGGCTCCGGATTGCCGGCGCAGGGCCCTCCGCCCAGCACGAGTGGGTGGTCTTCCCCACGCTCAGCCGCGAGGAGCGGGATGCCGCCCAGTTCCAGGATGCTCAGTACCGTCGTGTAGGTCAGTTCGTGCTGCAAAGTGACGCCGAGGACGTCAAAGGAGGACAATGCCTCGCCGGTCTCCAGCGTACCGAGGGGAATGCCCTCGCGCCGGAGCAGGTCCACAGCGTCCTGCTGGGGATAGAAGACGCGCTCGCAGAAGGTGTCTTCGCGCAGATTCGCGATGTGCTGAAGAATCTGCAGGCCGACGTGGCACATCCCGACCTCATACAGGTCCGGGTAGCACAGGGCAATGCGCAGATCCACCGCGGCGGGGTCTTTGATGACCACGTTGTGCTCTGCTCCGGTGTACCTGGCCGGCTTCTCAACCTGCTCCAGCAGTTCGTCTTCTAACATCAGAATCAATACGAGCCCCGGCAGTCATTGCCCCGGGGCTCGCCAACTCCCTCACGACGGATCTTCCCCGCATTCCAACCACACCTTGATATTAGCCACCGCAAGGCGAACCTGTCAAGCATGGGGGGCGCATTCCGCGCGAGTAGATTGTGGGGCCTGGGGCTTTGTGCTAAAATCGCGGCAATGTTGACTGAGGCCCCTACTGCAGCCAGTGGCGCCCTGGGGTACCTGGGCGGCACATTCGACCCAATCCACTACGGCCATCTGCTCCTTGCTGAACAGGCCCGCGAGCAGCTCGGGCTGTCACGCGTGCTGTTCATCCCCAGTGGCCGGCCACCCCACAAGCTGGCGCGTGCGGTCTCGGATGCCGAACACCGCCTGCACATGACGGAACTGGCGATCCAGGGGAATGACGCCTTCGAGGTCTCGTCTTGCGAGATCGAGCGTGACGGGCCCTCGTATACCATCGTAACGATCCGCGAGCTCAAGGCCGCAACCGGCGCCGAGATCGTGTTCATAACCGGGGCCGATTCGGTGCTGGAAATGCCGATGTGGCGCATGCCCGAAGCGATCCTGAGTGAGGCTACGGTGGTGACTCTCCCACGCCCGGGGTTCGATCTCGGGCGCATCGGTGAGGCGCTTGGCGACAGGCTTGCGGGGCGGGTGAGAGTGCTCGAAGGGCCGATGATAGCGCTCTCTTCAACAGATATTCGCGCTCGTGTGGCACGTGGGCTGAGCATTCGCTACATGGTGCCCGATGCGGTCGATCAATACATTCGCGCCCACGGGCTGTATGGTTCGCACTGACCGGACTTGCGCCCGGTACAGCTTGCCTGGCTGGTGACCCATGCGACAGGCCTATCCCGTCCCCTTCATCAACAGCCTGGTGCACTTGGCGGCTTTCGCCCTTCTCGCCGCCATAGCGGCGGGAACGATTGACAGCGTTCGCGACCCCCATTCGCCGGCGCGGTTCCCCAGCGGCTTCCCGCACATGCTTACTCCGCCGCCTCGGCTATCGGGGATCGGAGTTGGACCAGCGCGAATCCTGCTTGTGGGCGCCGATGATCGCGATTCCCGGGGACGAGCGGACACGATCATCGTTGCATACCTCAACCCCCGTCGCAACCGGGCAGCATTGCTCTCCATCCAGCGCGATACCCTTGTGGACATTCCCGGCCACAGGCGGGACAAGATCAACCATGCCTACAAGTTTGGCGGCGTGCCCCTGCTGAAAACTTGCGTGGAGCGTCTGGTCGGGCAGAGCCTGGACGGGTACGTGAAGCTGGATTTCGAGACCTTCGAAGAATGCGTGGACAAACTGGGCGGAGTGGAGATCACGGTTGGCGACCCGGAGGGCCGAGGCCGGGGGATGAACTACGATGACAATGCGGGCAAGCTGCACATTCACCTGAAGCCCGGAAAGCAGACACTGAACGGCAAGCAGGCCATAGGTTTCGTACGCTACCGCAAAGACAGCGACATCATGCGGGCCGAGCGCCAGCGGGAATTCCTCAAAGCCGTGGTGCGCCAGCATTTCCGGCCGTCAGGCTGGCCGCGTACTATTGGGGCTGCGAAGCATGCGATCAGGAAAGTGGACACCGATATCCCCTTAGGGCGCGCGCTCGCCATTGCCACCGCTCTCAAGGGGATCAAGCCCGAAGACATCATGACCGAGATGCTGCCGGTCGAACCAGCACCCGCACATGGCGTCTACTATAGCCGGGTAGATGAGGCAAAGGCTCAGGAGTTGCTCGCCAAACTGCGCGAGTTCCTCCAGGGAGAGAAGTCGAACACAGTTTCGGTGAAGGACTGCGGGGTCGTGGTGTTGAATGGTTCTGGCAAGACTGGCGCGGCGAAAAGACTTGCGGACCGGCTCCGAGCCGAGGGGGTGTTGGTAACCGGTGTGGGAAATGCCGAGGATTCCGGCCATTCCCGCTCGGAAATCCGCTACCATCCGGCATCCCGGGGCGCGGCAGAGGAAATCCGGCAAATGCTCGGGGCCGCGTCAGCAAGGCTCATCGAGGATGAAGACTTCGACGCACCAGGCGCCGCGGGGATCGTGGTCACGGTGGGCAGAGACATCGCGTCCGGCGATAGAACCAGAGATTGATTCCGGGCCTGTGGAAGGGTCCGGGGAGGTGCGAATTGGCGATCGAACCGCTGGAGAAGGCCCTGCTTCTCGCTGAGGGGATGGAACAACGGCGCGCATTGGACGTAATGGTACTCCACATGGAGGAACTCATGACAGTGACTGACTATTTCGTCATCTGTCACGGGCGATCCCAGACCCACGTGGATGCCATTGCCGAGAGCCTGGAGGAGTGGGCAGAGCAGCACGGCCTGCGGCATTTGCACCGTGAAGGCGGGCGCGGATCGACCTGGGTGATTCTCGATTACGGCAGCGTCGTGGCCCACATTTTCACCGAGGAGGCGCGCGAGTTCTACGACCTTGAGCGCCTGTGGGGAGACGCCCCGGTTGTGGAACACGTGGCCGAAGCCTGACGGGGAGCCAGTTTCAGATGGCTGATGACCCGCGCGATATCATTCGTCGCCGTGTACAGGCGAACCTGGAACGCCAGGCCGAGCAGGATTTGATGGCGGAACGGTGCGATCTGGTTCGCGCCGCCATTTCCCGCAATGACGGGGCCGAAGCGGTTCGCGCCGCCGAGAGCCTGGTGGAAGCGTACCCCGATTCGACCACTGCCCACGAACTCATGGGCGACGCCCTCACACTGGCCGGCAAACGCACCCGCGCCAAAGATGAGTACAAGAGGGCGATGGAGATCGAGCCGGCAAACGCAGACGCCGAGCGCAAGTACGCGGAGGCCATGCTGTTTATCGGCCAGGTGGAGCGCACCCGCAACCTCCTGACAAGTGGCGACATCAGCATGCTCCGCGGCGCGATGCACAAGGACCCGAAACACGCAGCTCTGCGTTCGGTGCTCTTTCCAGGCCTGGGCCAGCTTTACAATGGCGACTACGAACGCGGTGTCGTCACCGTGCTTATCGCTTTCGTGCTCTTCGGCCTGGCGGCGTGGGGTGTCATGGAGTTCTTCACATCCGCCGTTATCACCAGTTCGGACCCCATGAGCGCCGGGGAAATCGTGGGTGCGCTGGTGGGCTGCATCGGCTACGTCTCGCTCCTGGGCTGGAGTGTCTGGGACGCCCAGCGTCGCTCGAGCGAGATGCCCACTCCCAGTATCGACCCGGACGCGGTCCAGAAATAGCCCGTGAGACCGGAGAGCCCCCGCTCGAAGAGACCATTCAGGACCGACCAAGACCCGGCGTCCGCCATCACCCGGCCCATCAAGCCCCTGGAACTTGAGGTTCGGCGGGGTTGCATGGATGATGCCGTCGAAGGGGGCATGGCTGCTTTCATCGTCGCATGGGCCGACTGCACGACGCCGATGCTGGATGAGTGGCTGGCGGCCCGCCTGGGGCGAATCGCCCAGGCATTCGGCGCCTACGGCGCATTTACCCCACAGGAGCGCGAGGTCCTCTGCCGCAGGACCATCCAGGCGCTGACCCTTTACCAGAGCAGGATTGCGCCCGACGCTGCCTCCTCTTCCCCACCTCCAGGCCCACTGCGTTTCTTGAAAGGCGTCGGCCCCAAACGCGAGGCCCAATTGGCGCAACTGGGCATACGCACCCCTGGGGACCTCCTGCGCCATTACCCATCACGCTATGAAGACCGCACCCGCATGAAGGCGGCCGCGAACCTGGAGCACCGGGAGAGTGCGTGCCTGCAAGTGGAGGTGATCGGTGCGGGTGAGTGCAGGCGCCGAGGCAAGATAGCAGTCGCCGAGGTCCCGGCGAAGGATTCATCGGGTGAGGTCAAGCTGGTGTGGTTCGGCCAACCTTACCGAGCCAGCCAGTTCGAGGCTGGAACGGTGCTGCTCGTGACCGGGCAGGCCATGATCCACAAGGGCGCTATGAGCTTCCATGTGAGCGAGACGGAAGTGATCCAACGTCCGGGTGAAACCGCGCCGGAACAGGCGCCTGAGGGCATTGTCCCGGTCTATCCGCTGGGTGCAGGGCTGACACAGACTTTTATGCGCGGCCTGATACGACATGCCCTGAAGGCCTGCGAGCCTTTGCCATCCGGGGCTGTTCCGGAGAGGATCGCCCGGGAGCACGGGCTCATGGACTACCCCGAGGCGCTGCGAGAAGTGCATGCTCCCTCGAGCGAGGAGGCCCGCGCGAAGGCACGGGAGCGAATCGTCTTCGAGGAGCTCTTTGTCCTCCAGGCGGCTCTTGCGCAGCGCAGGCGCCAGCATGTCCAAACTCGCGCGGGCGCCGTTCTGCCCGCCCGAGAGTTGGTCGAACGGTTCGTGCAGTCCCTGCCCTTCCCACCAACGGGGGCGCAGTCCCGAGTGCTCAATGACGTCGCCGCTGACCTGGAGGCCACCGCTCCGGCGTGCCGACTGATCCACGGGGATGTGGGTGCTGGAAAGACAATCTGCGCGGCCTTCGCGCTCCTCGCGGCTGCATTGGGAGGACGACAGGGCGCACTCCTTGCTCCCACTGAACTGCTGGCAGAGCAACATTTCGCGACCCTGACCCAACTCCTTCGGCCCTTCGAGGTCTCCTGCGCCCTGCTGACAGGGTCCATGGGAGAGTCCGCTCGCAGATATGCCCTCGGACAGATCCAGCGCGGCGATGCCCGGGTCATCGTCGGCACTCACGCCATCTTCCAGGAGGCGGTCACCTACCGGGATCTTGCGGTGGCGGTGGTGGATGAGCAGCACCGGTTCGGCGTCCGTCAGCGCGCGCAACTGGCTACGAAGGGCCTGCATCCCAACCTTTTTTTCATGTCGGCGACCCCGATTCCTCGTACACTCGCGCTGACCGCATATGGGGACTTCGACGTCTCGGTGCTGGATGAGTTGCCCCCGGGCAGGACGCCGGTGGTCACCCACCTCGCGTGGGGAAAGAGCCGCCATGCCGCGTATGAGACGGTGGTCGGCCGGTTAGTCCAGGGAGCCCAGGCGTACGTCATCTGCCCTTTGGTGGAAGAACAGGAGGGCGAGGCGGCGTCGGCCGAACGTGAGTTCCGGCGGCTGTCTCTGGGACCTTTTGCCTCCTTCAAGCTGGGGCTTCTGCATGGCCGGATGGACGCGGAGCGCAGAGACCAGGTGATGACCCAATTCCGCGAGGGACACCTGGAGATACTCATCTCAACCACCGTAGTCGAGGTCGGCGTAGACGTGCCCAATGCCACCGTGATGCTCATCGAGAATGCCGAACGCTTCGGTCTTGCCCAGTTGCACCAGTTGCGTGGACGCGTCGCACGGGGCACTCAGGCGGGCATCTGCATCCTGATGACCCGTGCCAGTACGCCCGAAGTGGTGGATCGCCTGCGGGTGCTGGAGCGAACCACAAACGGATTCGAGATCGCCGAGGAGGACCTGCGCAGGCGAGGTCCGGGAGAGCTCGCCGGCACCCGCCAAAGCGGTCTGCCGGACCTGCGCATGGCTGATCTGATCGGGGACACCCCGGCGCTGGTCAGGGCCCGCACCGAGGCCTTTGCGATCATTGAAGCCGACCCGGACCTGGCCCTTCCCGAGCACCAGGCGCTGCGAGATGCTCTCTGGGGCGATGGCGACGGGCTCGCGGGTTGGGCACTGTGAGTCCGCTGCAGGTGCAAGCACTCGCCGAAACGAATTGATAGCTGGGCACGATGGTTCGGGATAAGCACGGGAACATCATCGGGGAGGCGAGTGCTGTGGCCCGAATGCCGACGACTATGCTCATAATTCTGGTTGTTTCGGCCTGTGCCCTATTGACCGGCTGCCCGGTTCCCGCTGACCGGGTCACGAGTACACAAGCCCGCCCTCCCGTCGAGCCAGGAAATGTCCCCCCACCTGAGCAAGTGGCGGCCGAGAGCAAGCCCGCCGTGAGCCCCGACCAGGTACCCTCCAACCGTGTGCAGTTCGAAGCATGGGTCCGTGAGACCTCACCCCACGCCCCTCAGACGACGGATGAAGAGCAGGCAGTGGCTGCTCTTGAACAGTGGCTGCGAACCGAATGCGAGATGAAAGAACTGGTCTTGCTCCCCGCCCCGCTCTGGGAAAGCCGGCAGATGCCCGACAAGTACTACGAGTGGTACAAGGAAGACGAACTGGGGGTGTACCTGTGGGATGATCGCGAGCCCCCGGACCTGAAGCTCATAGTCGGACCGCCTGAGGCCTGCGCGTGGTGCATCGCTCATATGGGCAAGGAAAATGGCAAGTGGGTCCTCATGAAGGCCACCACGTCTCACGATGAAGCCGTGGATGAGGTCATCTACCAGCGAGGGAAGGGCTTCATCACGCGCGAAAAGGAGCCGGACGATTGAACGGCGCCCCGGTCCATCTCCCCCTGTACAAGACCCCTCCAAACCGGGTATATGTATAGTCCTGCCCCGTGTTGGGCCTTCTGCAGATATCCCTGGATACGGGTGACAAACCATGGCGTATAAGTCCTGCAAGTACGGTGGAAGCTCTCTGGCCGAGTTCGTACAGGTCAAGAAAGTGGTGGACATTGTCACCAGCGACCCGAGTCGACGCATCGTAGTTGTCTCAGCCCCCGGCGAGCGGCCGAGCGTGAAGGAAGCTGGGGGCGAGGACACCAAGGTCACCGAGCTGCTGATCAAGGCCGTCGAGGCCCACAGTATCGGTACCGACTACAGCCATTACCTCGACGAAACCGTTTCCCGGTATGACGAGATCCGGGCAGGTTTCGACCTCCCTGAAGAGCTGACGGAGGAGATCCGGGCAGACCTTCAGGCGCGGCTTGACGAGCCTGGCCTCGGCCCGGAGCGTTACCGCGACCTGGTGATCGCGGGTGGCGAGGACAATATGGCGCGCCTCTTCGCGGCGATCCTCAACAAGCTCGGGCACACCGCGCAGTACGTCGACCCGCGCGCGGCCGGGATGCTCCTGGACGACAACCGCTGCGTCCTGCCGAAATCCTATGACCTGCTGGCTTCCCTGCGGGATCTTGAGGGAATTGTGGTTTTCCCCGGGTTTTTCGGCTACACCGAACCCGATGAGAACGGCAGGCAGTACGTGGTCACTTTCCCGCGCGGCGGTTCGGATATTACGGGCGCTATCCTTGCGGCGGCGGTGCGTGCGGATATTTACGAGAACTTCACAGACAGGGACGCGGTCTGTGCTGCGAATCCCAACATCGTCCCTAATGCGAAACCGGTGGCCCATCTCACTTACCGCGAAATGCGCGAACTCTCCTACTCGGGCTTCAACATTTTCCAGGAGGAAGCCCCACTCCCGGCTATGCACCGGGACATCCCCATCAATATCCGCAACACCAACGCCCCCGACGCGCCGGGAACCATGGTGACCCGCAGCAGAGAGAGCAAGCCGGGACAGGTCATGGGCATTGCCAGCAAAGACGGTTTCTGCACGCTCCTGGTCACCAAGTTCCTGATGAACCGGGAAGTAGGTTACGTCCGCAAGCTGATGCACATCATCGAGCAGGAACAAGTGCCGGTGGAGCACATGCCCTCCGGCATCGACGACGTCTCGGTCATCCTGCGCAAGAGCGACCTCAAGGGTGGCAAGGCGGGCATCATTCTGGACCGCATCAAGAACGAACTGGAGCCGGATGAGGCCCGGATCATACCGGCGGTCGACGACAATGGTGAGTCGGCCGAGCCAGGGCTGGCGCTGATCATGGTGGTCGGCGAGGGCATGAAGGACACGCCGGGCATCGCTTGCAGGGTCACAGCCGCGCTGGCGGCGAGGAAGATCAACATCGAGGTGCTCAATCAGGGCGCCAGCGAGATCAGCCTCATGGTCGGGATCAGCGAGCGCGATCTCCACGCAGCCGTGGAGGCGCTTCACGCAGAGTTCTTCGAGTAGAGACGAACCGGAGAGATGCCGTCCGGAATGCGAGGCCTGCCATGCTCAGAATTGTCCTGATCAGTGCGATTGCATCAGTATGCCTGTCGGGAGTGAGCGCGGCGGCCGAGTATTTCGTCTCGCCAGACGGGAACGACGAGAACGCCGGGACTCGCGCGGCACCCTGGCGGACGTTGGCGAAGGCCAATGCCGCGCTTTCCCCGGGCGATGCGGTTACGCTCCTGGACGGGAGCCACGCGGGCGTTATCGAGCCGGCGCAGTCTGGCGAGCCCGGGCGCCCCGTCACCTACCGCGCTGAAAACCCTCTGATGGCAGTGATCGCCGGCGGCCTTTCGTCCGACGGCGAACGAACCTGCGTACGCATCAAAGATCGGTCCCACATCGTCTTGGACGGCCTTTACCTCCTGCCCACCGCACGCGGCTGGATGAAACTGGACCGCGCAAACCACTGCGTCATCCGCAACTGTAGGATGGAGAACGCAACCGGCCACTACTCCCCAATCACCTGCACCGACTGCCATTACAATCGGTACGAAAACCTGGAGTGCCGGCGGTCCAACAACATCGGCGCTGACGGCCACGTGAGCGGGGACATGTGGAACAACTACAATGTCAGCCACTGCATCTTCGACCGTGTGCACATCAGCCGCGCCGGACATCGCCCCTTCGGGTTGTGGTTTGACTGCCCGAACAACGTGGTGCGAAGGTGCGTTTTCGACTGCCGGTGGGGGCGGAACTTCGAGTTCTTCTCCACTCCGCGCCTGCTCGTGGAGGATTGCGTCATCACCAACGGCTTCGACGGATCGGGTTCAGCCGATGGACGCGCCAAACTCTTCATCATCGACTCCATCTTCCGCCGAAATGTAATCTACCGCAATTATTACGGGCCGATGGTGATCAACGCCTACAAGTATCAGGACCTGCCCACGTTCGGCATGATGCGCTCGCGGCTGTACAACAATACGTGGGCGCGGAACCACGAGTACGGGTACGAGATGGTGGACCTCAACCAGAATCCCGATCCGCACATGGTCCACGGGAATGTCTTCCAGAACAATGTCTTCGCCTTCAACGACCCTGGTGGCGACGGCCTGGCGCTGTATCTCGTGAGCAACATCGCCGAGGACAATCGGTTTCTGCACAACCTGCTGTACGGCGACAGACCCGGCTGCAGGACGGTGCGCTATGACTGGGCCTGGCCTGCCCACAACAAGTGGGACGGCCTGCGCATGACGGCGGACGAGGCCAACGAGATGAAGCCCGGACAGTTCGCGGGGAACATCGACGCAGACCCCCTCTTCGTGGACATGGAGGCCGACGACTACCGCCTGAGCACCGGAAGCCCGGCGATTGACGCAGGCGCGCCCCTGGCGAGGGCAACAGCAGGCGGCTCTGGACGGATGATCGCAGTGGATGATGCCCGCTGGTTCTACGACGGTTTCGGGATTCCCGGTGAGGTCGGCGACACCGTCTTCGTCGGGGCCGGAAGAACCGCAGCGGTGGTTTTGAAGGCGGATATTGAGGCAAACACGGTCACCCTGGACCGGGACCTGACATGGCAGGAAGGGGACGCCGTCACAGTGGCCTACGCCGGTGCCGCACCCGACCTCGGCGCGTATGAGACCGGGGCGGAAGGACGGGACTGGCACCGCGCGCCGACGATCCCTCCGGGCCTGCGTGTGGAGACAATGGAGACCGCGACGAAGCCGGTGGTGGTCACCGACTTCGAAGTGGAAAACCAGGAGGACTGGCACTACTACTGGAACTTCTCGCGCCAGCGCGCCACGGTGACAAAGCTTGAGACGGAGACGGCAGCTTCGGGTCGGCGCTCGATGCGCGTCGAGGCCACGGGCGACGGAGCCACACTTTCATGTGACATCAAGCCGCGCTGGTGGGATATCGATCGCTTCCCCACGGTCCGTGTAGCATACCGGATCCCGCCCGGAGTGCCTGTGGGCATGTGGGTGCATCCCTTCAAGTCAGCGACCTGGGGCACGGGGCAGGTATGCCTGGCGGCAAGCCCGGCGCTGCATCCAGGTGCGGCCCCGGCACTGCCGGGGAAAGTGCTGCTGGATGACGACCAGTGGCACGAAATCGAGCTTGATGCCCGGGCGATCCGACAAGTGTACCCGGGCGTGCGCCTGCTGCAGATGTTCCGCTTGTGGACCAATGCCAACGGCAAGCAGGGCCAGCAATTCTGGTTCGACAACTTCCGTATTCTCCCCGCTGGTGACGGCGGGTAGTCAGCCCTGATATCACGGAAGGAGATGGGATGGATGTCGGAACTGGTGACAGGCCAGAAAGCCCCGCAGTTCTCGCTCCCTGCAAGCACTGGGAACAAAGTGGCGCTGAAGGACTTCAAGGGTAAGAACGTCGTCGTTCTGTACTTCTACCCGCGGGACAATACACCGGGCTGCACCAAAGAAGCCTGCAGTTTCCGTGACCTGCAGGCGGAGTTCGAGGAGGCCGGAGCGGTGATCCTCGGCGTCAGCACCGACAGCCTGGAATCCCACGACAAGTTCGCAGCGAAGTACGACCTGCGTTTTCCGCTGCTTGCCGACAAGGACGCGGAAGTGGCGACGAAGTACGGCGTCTGGCAGGAGAAGAACATGTATGGCAAGAAGTCGATGGGCATCGTGCGCACCACTTTCGTCATCGACAAAGAGGGCAAGATCGCGAAGATCTGGCCGAAGGTGAAGGTCGAGGAACACGCGGATGAAGTGCTGGAGTTCGTGAAGTCGCTGGGGTAGCGAAGGCTATCGGACCCGGCCACCGCCATATCAACCGGCCTGCTGTCCGCCGACAGGCCCGGAGAGGTTAGCCGTTGATGCTGACTGTGACGATCGACGATAGGACTGTTCGCGTGCCTGAGGGCACGACTATCCTCGAGGCCGCACGGCTCGCGGGAATTGTCATACCCACCCTCTGCTACCGCGATGGCTGCCGTCCCGAGACCTCGTGCCTGGTGTGCGTGGTGCGAGTGGACCGGGGCAACCGGTTGGTGCCTGCCTGCGCGACGAAGGTCAGCGATGACATGACGGTGGAGAGCGAGACCCCGGAGGTCCTCGCAGCGCGGAAAACCGCGCTGGAACTGCTCCTGGGCGACCACCTGGGCGACTGTCTCGGCCCGTGCCATACCGTCTGCCCGGCGCGCATGGATATCCCGCGGATGATCCGCCACATCGCAACGGGTGAAATGGATGAGGCGGCGCGAGTGGTGCTGGAGCACATTCCCATCCCCTCGATTTTGGGCCGCATCTGCCCGGCCCCCTGCGAGAAGGCCTGCAGGCGCGGGGATGTGGATTCACCTGTGGCGATCAAGCTTCTCAAGCGGTTCGTGGGGGACTACCTGCTGGGCCGCGAAACTCCCCGTCCCGTTCACTGCAGGCCGGAGTCGGGCAAGCGGGTGGCAATCGTCGGCGCCGGACCTGCAGGGCTTTCAGCGGCGTGGTACCTGCGGCGCATGGGCCACGCCTGCACCATCATCGACGACCGGCCGGAACCCGGCGGGATGCTGCGCTATGGCGTGACCGAGGATGCCCTGCCGCCCCGGGTGCTTGATGGTGAGGTCGGCGCGATCCTGGCGGCGGGTGTTGAGCTGCGCTCCGGAGTCCGCGTGGGCGCAGACCTGCCACTGGCTGCCCTGCGAGACGAGTTCGACGCCGTGGTCCTTGCCACAGGAGACCCGGCTCAGGGAACCGGGGTCGGCGTCGAGATCATCCCGGAACGTGCGACTCACGAGACAGGATTGCCGGGAGTTTTCGTCGCGGGTTCAGCGCTCACACCGTCGCGATCGGCGGTGCGGGCGGTGGGCAGCGGACGGTCTGCCGCGCTTGCGGTGAATGAGTTCCTGCACGGTCGGGCACCCAAGGGGGAACAGCGTCCTTACACGGTGCGCATGGGCCGCCTGAGCCCCGAAGAGTTGGCGGAGTTCGCTGCGGACACCCCGAAACATGGCCGCATCAACCCATCAGCGGGTGAGGCGCTAGGCTTCCTGGACGAGGAAGCCAAGGCGGAAGCGGACCGCTGCCTGCACTGTGACTGCGCCGGTCTGGAGAAGTGCGCGCTGCGGCTCTGGGGCATGAAGTACGGGGCAGACCTGCGCAACTGGTCCGGGAACGAACGCACATTCCGCCGCGAGACCTCCCACCCCAATCTCATCTACGAGCCAGGCAAGTGCATTGCATGCGGGCTGTGTGTGCAGATCGCCGAAGGCGAGCGGGAAGCCATGGGCCTCAGTTTCATCGGGCGCGGTTTTGACTTGCGCGTCGGCGCTCCCCTCGGTGCGGACATGCGCGAGGCAATCTCGGGACTGGCTCTCGAATGCGCGCAGGCGTGTCCCACCGGCGCCCTGGTCTACGTCCACCAGCCGGTTCCCATCCGAACCAGCCCGGACACGGAGGCGTCAGAATCCGCATGAGCCAGCTTCGGGACGGACTCGTGGTGGAGAATCTGACCAAGAGCTTCGTGCTTCCCGACAACACGCCTTTGACAGTGCTGGACGGGATTTCTCTGGAGGCAGAGGCGGGCGACACGGTGGCCATCGTCGGCCCGTCAGGTTCGGGGAAGAGCACGCTGCTGAACATCATCGGTGGCCTGGAGCCCCCGACGAATGGCACGGTCAGGCTGGGTGAGACAGACGTGACCTCGCTGTCAGGGGCTGAGCTTGCCCGGTACCGGGCGCAGCGCGTGGGGTTCATCTTCCAGGACCACCATCTGCTGCCGCAACTCAATGCCCTGGAGAACGTGCTGGTGCCGACCCTTGCCGCTCCCGGCATTGACGGTGCCGAGGCCCGTGCAGAGGAGCTGCTGGATCGCCTGGGCCTTGCTGCGCGCGCAGAAGCTTTCCCGGCTCGGCTCTCGGGCGGCGAAAGGCAGCGCGTGGCTGTGGCCCGGGCGCTTATGAACCGCCCCGGACTGCTCCTGTGCGACGAGCCTACGGGTAATCTGGATCGCAATACGGGCGAGCAGATTGTGGCCTTGCTGCTGGAGCTTGCCCGGGATGAAGGCGCAACGGTGTTGATGGTCACCCACAATCTGGATCAGGCGGCGCGGATGGGCCGGACCCTTGCGCTATCAGATGGGAAGCTCGCCCCGCTTGACACCTCTCCGGAGGCCCCGGCTTGACCCTCGCGCGACTTGTGATTCGCAGCCTGATCTACCACCGGCGCACAGGGCTGGTGGCGGCCTTCGGGCTGGCGATTGCGACCGCGGTGATCACCGGATCGCTGGTTATCGGAGACTCCGTAAGCGGGAGCCTACGCGACACGGCTCTGAGCCGACTGGGCAGGATCACCCATGCCCTGGTATCTCCGCGCTATCTCCGTGCCGATCTCGCGAAGGAGATCTCCCCTGACTGCGTGGCGCTGCTTGCCGCGGACGGTGCCGCACGCGAGCCCCAGACTGAAGTCGTCATCCCGCGTGTCGCGGTCTACGCCGTCCCGCAGGGCTTCTGGAAGCAATACCACGACATCGCGCCGATGTCGGTGAAGACACTGTCCGACCGCGGCTGCATCTTGAACATGGCGCTTGCCCTGGACCTGGGAGTCTCAGAGGGCGACTCGATTCTGGTCACCCTGGAGAACCGCCCCGAGATTGCCCTGGACACCCTCTTCGCGCGGCGCGAGATCGGGGACACCGCGCCCACGGTGCGGCTCAAGGTTGAACAGGTGCTTGGCAGAGGCCCAGCGGACTTCCGGCTGGACAGCCAGAATGCCACTCCCCGCAACGTGTTCGTGGACCGCGACTGGCTGGCCGAGCGTCTTGGCCGTGCGGGCCAGGCGAACGTGATTCTTGCGAGTACCGATCCGCAGGACGAGTATGCCACCGGCGCCCTGGAGAAAGGGCTCGAGCAGAGCGCGCAGCTGTCGGACTACGGCCTCACCCTCACAGCGACCGCCGGCGGGTACTTTTCGCTGGAGAGCAAGGGAACCTTGCTCAGCCGTACCCAGGCCGTCCGCGCCGAAAGCGCGGCGAAGGCTACGGGTGGTCAGGCGCGCGCCACGTCGGTGTATCTGGCCAGCGAGATCACGGCCCCGGGAAGGCCGGGAGCACGATCTATCGCCTACAGTGTGGTGTGTGGGATCGACGCGCCGTTGGCGCCCGGGAGTGGGGAGTTCCCGGGGCCGGATGAGGTCTGGCTCAACGACTGGGCCGCCAAGGACTTGGGCGTCTCCGTGGGGGATGATCTACGCATCGCATACATGGTGCCCGCGGAAAGTGGCGAGTACCCGGAGCGCGAGCTGGTCCTTCGGCTGACGCGCATCGTACCCCTCGCGAGGGAGTTCGCTGACCCTGCCTTAGTCCCGACCTTCGAGGGTATCACGGATGCCGTGAGCATTGACGCCTGGGACCCTCCGTTTCCGGTTGACCTGAACAAGGTCACCCAGCGTGACGAGGACTACTGGGACAAGTACCGGGCCACGCCGAAGGCTTTCGTGAATATGTCCGCGGCGAGTGACATGTGGCAGAGCGGACCGCAGGGGGAGGAATCGGACTGGATCACATCCGTGCGCATCTACCCGCCGGAGGGAGCGGACCCGGAGGCCTACCAGCGCAACCTCGCCACTACCCTGCGTCGCGTATTGACCCCTGACGTGTCCGGGCTGTCCTTCCGTCCTCTGCGAGAGATGGCGCTGCGCGGGTCTCAGGGCACGTCGGACTTCGGGCAGCTGTTCCTGGGCCTGAGCATGTTCCTGGTGTTCGCGGGCGCAGCACTGGCGGCAATGCTGCTGAAGCTGTCCGTAGAGCAACGGTCTGCAGAATCCGGGATACTCGGCGCCTGCGGAGTGCCTCCAAAGATCGTGCGGACGGCACTCATTGCCGAAGGCATTGTGCTCACGGTGCTCGGGGTCGCCATCGGTGTCCCGGCGGGGGCATGGTATGCAGGAGCACTCATCCGAGGGCTCTCCAACTGGTGGGCCGGCGCCCTGGGTGCGACGGAGACCGTCTGGCTGCACCTGGTACCGGGCTCGTTGGTCGCCGGCGGTGTGACGGGCCTAGTGGTGGGCATCGGGACGGCGGTCTGGAGCACCCGGCGGCCGAAGGGGCGCACGGACCTGCAGCTTCTCGCGGGAGCGCAGGGCATCGCCGTCACGGGTATCGGCCGCTCCACTCGACGCCCGGTGATCGTCCTTGTGGCCTGCCTGGTGTGTGCCGCCGGGCTGTTCGCCGCTCCCTCGCTGAGCGAGGGCATGTCCGCCGAAGGCGCATTTTTCGGCATTGGATTCGCGCTCCTGGGAGCCACAGTGGCCGGGGCATCGGTGATATTGTCTCAAGCACTGGCGGGAAAATCCGTCACGCGTACATTGCCCCGTCTTGCCCTGCGCAATGCGGCGGCCAACGCCGCGC
Organism: Armatimonadota bacterium; assembly: GCA_013314775.1. Classification (NCBI taxonomy): domain Bacteria; kingdom Bacillati; phylum Armatimonadota; species Armatimonadota bacterium. The sequence continues at coordinate 837,049 of JABUFB010000008.1, forward strand.
GAAGCCTCCTGATGCTGGGCCTCCTGGCCGCCGCCACCTTCATACTGGTGGCGGTCGGCGCGAACGCGCGGGATTTCTCCCGTATCGACGTCACCCGCAAAGATTCGGGCACGGGCGGCTTCGCACTGCTTGCGAGGGCATCGGTCCCCCTGCCTTTCGACCCCGCGACCCCCGAAGGACGCCGAAATCTGGGCTTCACCGATGAAGACGAGGCAGCGCTGAAAGGCGCGCGAATCTACTCTCTGCCTACGGGTCCGGGCGAGGATATCAGTTGCCTGAACATCTCGCGGCCCACACACCCGAGGTTGCTGGGAGTTCCCCGTGAGCTCGCGGAACGAGGCGGTTTTGGCGCGAACCCGGCGCCGGGATCCACGGCCGAGAACCCTTGGCTCTCGATCTGGGATTCCCCGGAAGATGTCACCGCGGTTGCCCTCGGCGATTTGGACAGCATCCGCTGGACCCTGCACTCGGCGCCGGGTAAGGTCTATACCATGCCCGGGCCCGGCGGCGAAGACGTGCGCCTTCGGCTCGGGCCTACAGTCCAGGGCAGCATCTTTCAGGGCGTGCTCCTGGTCTCCGAGCCCGCGCTCCGACGCATCTACCCGCAGGTCTCAGGTCCATCCTGGTTTCTCGTGGAGACCCCGGAAGGCACCATGGATCGGGTGGCGGATGCCCTTCGGCGCGGCCTGGGCGAACTCGGGGTGGAGGTCAAACCCACCCGCGAGGTGTTGAATGAGTTCATGCAGGTACAGAATGCCTATCTATCCATGTTCCTTGCCCTGGGAGGGCTGGGGCTGCTGCTGGGCACGGTGGGCATCGCGGCGGTGCTCCTGAGATCCGCCCTGGAGCGCCGCGGGGAGCTTGCCCTGCTGATGGCTACCGGCTTCACCCGGTCGCGACTGGCCTGGTTGCTGCTGGTCGAAAACGGGTCATTGCTCGTTGCCGGACTGGCATCCGGGACCCTCTGTGCGCTGGTGGCTGTCGCTCCGAGATTATCGTCCGTGGATGCGGCCGTCAACTGGGTGGCCATTGCGGACCTGCTCATACTGGTGCTCGCGGTGGGGGCCAGCGCCAGCTTCGTGACTGCAGTCCAGTCTGTGCGCGGACCGTTGTTGGGCGCTCTGCGAGAGGAATGAATGGAAGCGCGGGACCTTCCCCCGCGTGGAGGTGAGACTGTGTACCACAGACCGAATACTCTGCCCCGCGCGATTGCGTTCGTCTTCATCTTGACCGTGTGCGCCTCCACTGCCTGGTCGGCGTTACTGCCGGACTGGACGTGCTTCCGGGGCTCTCCTTATCTCAAAGGCGAACTCGGTGGGCCTTTCAGCGACCGGCCGAAGCTGCTATGGACCAAAGACATCGGCGGGGCCGTGGAATCAACGGCAGCCATCGTTGGCGGTGTGGTCTACGTGGGCAATGCGGACGGGCAGCTGGTGGCATTGAGCCTCAAGGACGGTAGCCGCAAGTGGGTCTACAAGGCCACGGACAAGATCACCGCATCACCCTGCGTAACCAATGGTCTGGTCTGCGTGGGTGACGAGGGCGGCGTCTTCCACGCCGTGAAGGCCGCCACCGGGAAGCTGGCCTGGAAATACACGACAGGCGACAAGATCATCTCCTCAGCCACCCCCTACCGCGGGTCGGTGCTGGTGGGTTCGTATGACAACTACCTGTACCGTTTCGACACCGACACCGGCAGCAAGATCTGGTCTTTCGGCACCGACGCCCAGGTTCACTGCACCCCCTGCGTCATCAACGGCACGGCCATCATCGATGGCTGCGACGGCGTCCTGCGCATGATCGATGTGGAGAAGGGGCGCGAGAGGGATTCGGTGGAGATCGGTGGCAACTATGCGGCATCCCCGGCATACTCCCAGGGCGCTGTGTTCGTGGGGAGCATGAACGGCGAGTACTTCGGGGTTCGGGTGAGTGACGGCAAGATCCTGTGGCGGGTTATCTCCCGCAAGAACGGTGGCGCGAGCTTTGGTTCCGGCGCTGTCTCCGGCAACTATGTGGTGTTCGGTTCGCGCAACAAGTCAGTCTTCTGTCTCGACCGGGAGACCGGGGCGACCCGGTGGGTGTTCCGAACAAGGGGTGAAGTGGATTCGTCACCTGTTATTGCGGGGAGCCGGGTGTTCGTGGGGTGTGATGACGGGGCTGTGTACGGTCTGAATCTGAGCGATGGGAATCAGTTCTGGAAGTTCACTGCGGGGGCTCGAGTAGCATCGTCCCCTGCCTTCGGGGCGAAGGGAACGCGGATGGTGATTGGCACTGACGACGGTGAGGTACACTGTTTTGGGCGCTAAATGAGCGCCGATATCTGACGCATCAAACACGCGAAAGGATGAGCCCATGCGCAGCATGACCCGAGCAGGTGCGACACTCCTACTCCTGGGCCTGATGTGTGGAGCATTTTCCGCCGACTGGCCGCAGTATATGGGCCCGACGGCCAACGGGATCGCCCCGGACACGGGGATCAACAAGGACTGGAACGCCAAGCCGCCGAAGGTGGAGTGGAAGGTGGCGCTGGGCGACCGGGGATTCGCCGGACCGTGCGTGGCCGACGGCAAGGTCTTCATCATCGATCACGCGGGCGACAAGGACATCGTCCGGGCGCTGAAACTGGACACAGGACAGGAAGTCTGGCGCTTCCCCTACCCGGACACTGCGCGCGAAAACTACGGATTCGCACGATCGACCCCCTGCTACAGCAACGGCCGCTTATACACACTGAGCCGCCTGGGGCTTGTGAACTGCCTGGATGCCACGGACGGCACACCATACTGGTCGGTAAACATCAGGCAGGACTTCGGTGGGCAGGCCCCGGAGTGGGATTACTCCGCTTCCCCCATCGTAGATGAGGGCAAGGTGATTCTCTGCCCCGGCGGGCAGACAGGCATTGTTGCGCTCGATGCCCGGAGTGGGGACACCGTTTGGACGGGCGGCAAGCCTGGGGTGCCGGGATACGCCTCGCCAGTAGTGGCCAATATCCAGGGTGTGAAGCAATACGTCATATTCGCGGGCAAGCACATCTACGGCGCGGCGGCGGCGGACGGCAAGGTGCTCTGGTCGGTGCCGTGGGAGACGAGCTACGACGTGAACGCCGCGCAGCCCATCGTCGCTGGGAACTTTGTGTTCTTTTCCAGCAACTATGGCAAAGGCTGCAGCCTGATCGAGATTACCCCCGACGGGGTCACGACCCATTGGACCAACAAGAACCTCCAGGCTCACTTCAACTCGCCTGTGTTCACCAACAACTGCTTCTTCGGAATCGGCGATCGCTACGGTCTGGTGTGCATCAACCCGCGCGACGGAGAGATACTGTGGAACAACCGCGAAATGGGCCAGAAGGGTGGCGTCGTTGCGGTGGACGGCGTCCTGATCGGCATCAACTCCGATTCCGGCGCGGTCGTCATGTTCTCCAACTCCTTCGAGAGCTACCAGGAACTGGGACGTTTCACTCCCCTCGGTGGGCAGAGCTGGACCATGCCGGTGATCGCAGACGGTAAGCTGATCATCCGCAACAAGGAAGCGATCTGCTGCGTAGACATCATGTAGGCCGCCCCAGACGAGACCGTTTCGGGCGCCGCCGGGTCAACCTGGCGGCGTCCGGTTTTTCAGGCGGCACTTCTGCAAGGTCGCCGTTGCCGAAACCAACCGGCGGGGCTATTATGGGCGCGGACCGGACCCACTGCCGCCAGCGGGAGATGCACCCATGAACAACGGCTTCAAGATTTTCGCCGGGAACTCCAACCTGCCCCTTGCCCAGGAGATCTGCGACTACCTCGATATGCCTCTGGGCGGGGTCACGATCTCGCGATTCTCCAACGAGAACGTGTTCGTACAGATCCAGGAGAGTGTGCGGGAGCAGGACTGTTTCGTGATCCAGTCGCTGTACCCGTCGCCCAGTGAAAGCCTTATGGAGCTAATGCTGCTGCTGGACGCTCTGCGCAGCGCGTCGGCGAAACGCATCACAGCGGTTATCCCGCACTACTCGTATGCACGCTCGGATAAGAAGGACAAGCCGAGGATCTCCATCGCGGCGCGACTGATCGCGGATGTTCTCGTCACCGCCGGGGCCAACCGGTTCCTCACCATGACCCTGCACTCGGAACAGGTGCGAGGCTTCTTCAGCGTGCCCACCGACCACCTGCTGGGGGCGCCGGTGATCTGCGACTACCTGAGCCGGATGGACCTGAGCAACGCGGTGGCGCTCTTCGACATGGGCCAGGACAAGCGCTCGGGCGGCTATGCTCAGAGACTGAACCTGCCGATCGCGGTCATCGACAAGGTGCGGGTCAGCGACACGGAGGTCGAGATCAAGGCGATGATCGGGGATGTCTCGGGGAAGGATGTCATCATCTTCGACGATGAAATCAGCCGCGGCACGTCTCTCGTCGCATCGGTTCAGGCGATCCAGAGCCAGCGGCCGAAGAGCGTTCGTGCCGCCAGCACCCACGGGCTCTTCTGCGGGCCGGCGATGGAACTGATCGCCGAGTCACCGCTGGTTGAGGTCGTCAGCACCAACACCGTGCACGTCCCGAAGGAAAAACTCCTCCCCAAGAACACGGTCCTTTCGGTGGCGCCCCTGTTCGCAGAAGCGATCAAGCGCATACATTACGGCGAATCTGTGAGCACTCTCTTCGAGTAGGTGTCTACTCGAAAGGCACCTGCTCCGTCTGTCCCGAGGCCCAGGACTTTTCCGCGGCTTCGAGGACGCCTATGACCCTCCTGCCGAATTCCCCACTGACCGGCACCGGCGCGCCCCGCAGCAGGTGATCGGCCACGCCTTGCCAGTAGTTATGCCAGTCGGAGTCCAGGTACGCAACCTGCTGTTCCTTGCGGCCATGGGCGTCGATGGTCACCAGCGTCAACTCGCCTCCAGGAGGCCCGCATACCTGAAGCTGGTATCCCACGTTCCCGCCAGCACCTGTGTCGTGAATGCCGCCTTTCGTGCCCAGAATCCGCCACAGAGGTTTGCCGACCGCGGCGATGGTGGACCACGTCACATCGGCAACACAACCATTCTCAAAGCGGATAATGGCCCGGGTCTGATCCTCGTTGCTCATATTGTGCCAGACCAGTTTGTGGAAGAACCCATTCACACCCACAATGCGCGAAGGAATCATCGCGAGCACCCAGTCCACGGCATGCGGTCCCCAGAAAAAGAACCCGCCTCCGGACAGGCTTTTCTCCCGGTACCAGCCGTTCTGGGGCTCCCCAAAGCCTCCCGCTGTAAGCTCAACGTGGAAGACTTGCCCGATTGCGCCGCTCTCGACGATCTCTCGCACGCGCCGGTAGTTGCCATCGTGCCTGCGGTTGTGGTGAACCGCCAGCATTCTCCCGGCCCTCTTCCCCGCCTCAACCATCCGCGTCGCCTCGGCCACGTTCAGGCACATAGCCTTTTCCACCACCACGTGCTTGCCTGCCGCGAAGGCTGCCTCGGTGAGTTCGCAGTGGGTGAAGTGGGGGGTGACGATGGACACCAGGTCGATATCCGGGTCCGCCCAGACGCCGGCGAGGTCGTTGTAAGTGCGGATGCCGGGGAACTCCTGTTTCGCCACCTCAGTGCGGGCCGGGTCGCGATCACAGACCGCCACCAGCTTCAGCTCTGGAGTGTGGTTGATCCAGGCCGAGTGCGCCCAGCCGAAATTGTGTTGTGGTCCGTAGCCGATAACACAGCAGCCGATAGGCGCGTTCATCATGTGTTCTCCAATCCGGGCGCTTCAACCGGCCATCTCGCGGATGGTCCGGGTGATGTCATGTACCTGCGGGATCACGGCGTCTTCCAGCGGCGGGCTGTACGGCATGGGGATGTTGCGGCTGCCCAGCACCCTCGGCGCGGTTTTCAGCGCACCCATATCGGCCTCGACCACCAGGCGCACGATCTCCGCGCCCGCTCCAGCGCGCTCGGAAGCCTCGTGGACGACCAGAAGGCGGCCGGTCTTGCGCACACTGGCAAGCACTGTTTCCAGATCGAAGGGCACCAGACTTCGTGGATCAACCACTTCAACGCTGATCTCACCCTCCAGCCGCTTCGCCGCCTCCTGTGCTTTGATCGCGGCGTAGGACCAGGCGACGAGCGTGATGTCCGTGCCCTCCTTCCGCACGCTTCCCTTGCCCAGCGGGACCGTATACTCTTCATCCGGGACCTCGCCCGCCAGTGGGTGCAGCAGGCGGTGCTGGATGAACACCACTGGCCAGTCGTCGCGGATCGCACTTTTCATGAGGCCCTTGGCGTCGTAGGGCGTGGAGGGCATGACCACCTTCAGGCCAGGGGTATGGATAAGCCAGGCCTCAAGGCTTTGGCTGTGATGGCCACCCTCACGAGTGCCGCAGCCGGCCGGGGTCTTGATGACCATCGGGGCTTTGTACGCGCCGCCGGACATGAGACTTAGCTTCGCGGCTTGATTGCAGACCTGGTCCATGCAGACGCCCAGGAAATCGCAGTACATGATCTCCACAACGGGCCGTAGCCCGGCGGCGGCAGCACCCACCGCAAGACCCGTGAACCCGGCCTCGGAGATCGGCGTCTGCCATGCACGCCGCTCCCGGAAAGCAGCGAACAGATCGTCGGCCTCCCGCACCGAGCCGATGTCCTCGCCGATAACGAACACGCTCTCGTCGCGCTCCATCTCCTCGCGGAGCGCTTCTCCGATGGCTGCGGCATATGTGATCTCTCGCATGAGTTGTCCTCCTGTTGTGAACCTGCGGTTGCAGCGCGGGTCAGACCTCGAATGCGTCCAGCAGGGATGGATCGGGCAGGGGGCTTTCGATGGCGAAGGCTTCCGCCTCATCCACTTCGGCCAATACAGACTGGGTCATACCCGCGATGCCTTCGTCATCGATGACATCCCGCTCGCGCAGCAGGGCTTCGAACAGGACGATCGGGTCGCGCTTCTTCCACTCTTCACATTCGGCCGGGTTCTGATGGCCCGCGGACACCCCACAATGGCCTTCGTAGCGGTACGTCTTCGCTTCAATGAAGGTCGGGCCGCCGCCGGTGCGAGCGCGATGGACGGCCTCGCCGGCCGCCTCGTATACGGCGGTCACGTCCTGACCGTCCACCACCACGCCGGGCATGCCATAACCCGCCGCGCGCGGCGCAAGATCGTTGGTGGCCGCTGACAGGCCGTATGGGGTGGTATTTGCATACAGGTTGTTCTCGCAGACGAACAGGACAGGCAGCTTCCACAGGGCCGCCAGGTTCATGGATTCGTGCACGGTGCCCTGGTTTGCAGCGCCGTCGCCGAAGAATGCCACCGACACCTGGTCGCCGCCCCGGTACTTTGCAGCGAAGGCTGGTCCCAGCGCGATCGGAACCTGTCCACCCACGATCCCGTTGCCGCCCAGGAAGCCGTGCTCTACGTCGAACAGGTGCATTGAACCGCCGAAACCTCTGCTCAGGCCGGTGGTGCGGCCCATCAGTTCGGCCAGCGCAGGCTTCAGGCCGCAGCCTTTGGCGATGGCGTGCCCGTGGGATCGATGGCTGCTGACGATCAGGTCATCGTGGCGAAGATGAGTGCAGACGCCGACAGACACGGCCTCCTGCCCGATGGACAGGTGCACCGCCCCGCCGATCATTCCGCTGCTGGCGAAGTCGTATCCCACGCAAGACATGAGTTGGTCGGAGGTGCGCGCTTCCTCTTCGGGGTCGGCGATGGAGCAGTAACCCCGATAGTCATAAAAGTCCTTCAGGCGCTCCTCGAAGAACCGTATGCGCATCATCTGGCGCAGCATTCGAAGGGCGATGTCATCGGGTATCATGCCGGTCTCCTCCATTGGCTACAAAGCTCACACGCTGATGGGATACGAGCCGAACTCAAGCGCAGCCTCGTAGGCCGCCTGGATATTCTGTGGCGGCGTATTCGGCTGAATGTTGTGCACGGGGTTAAACACGAAACCGCCGCCCGGCGCGAAGATGCGGATCCGCTCCCGAACCTCATCGCGCACCTCCTCCGGCGTGCCGAAGGGCAGCGTGGACTGGGTCTCCACTCCCCCACCCCAGAAGGTGAGGCGATCACCGTACTCCTGCTTGAGCTTCACCGGATCCATTCCCGCGGCGGAAGTCTGGACGGGGTTGAGAGCATCCAGGCCCGCATCCACGAGCATCCCTATGAGATTGGCGATGCTGCCGCAGGAGTGCTCAAATATGCGCCAGGTTGTGTTCTCGTGAATCCACGCGAACTGCGCTGCGAGCCCGGGAAGATAGAGTTCGGCGAATGTCTCGCGCGAGAACCACTCGGAACGTTGCGTTCCGAAGTCCAGTCCGGTAACCGCAATCACATCGACCGCATTGCCCAATTCCCCCCAAAGCACCTCAAGATTCTCCAGCGCGGCCTGTGTGGAAAGCTCGAAGAGGGCCTTCACGTAGCCGGGATCTGCCGCAAGCAGCGTCCACCAGTCGGTGAGCGTCCCCACGTAGCGCAGCCCCAGGTACGGCCATGCGCCGAGGATCAGTGCCTTGTCGGTGCTTTTTCGCAAGCTGTTCGCCCTGCCCGAGAGCCACTCAAGGTCACCTTCGGACACGCGCCAGTTCAGCGAAGCTTTCTCAACCTCGGCAATCGGAGGCGGCTGCCAGTCCAGATGCCAGTCGCCATACCCGATGGTGTCGAAGTAGAAGCCATCTTTGGGCATGCGGCAGGTGTACTTTCCCGTGCCCCCTTCGCTCGCTGGAAACAGCCAGTCACCATTGGGCCCGGTGTCCACGCTGAACCCTCCGGGCACGAGCACCCGGGTGCCATCCATGAGCGTCCAGGGCTTCCAGTTCTCTGCCCGCAATCCCATGGTAAGTGCCGGCGGCTCCACAGGCAGGCAGTCCAGGCTCAGGCGCTCCACCAGGTCCATCTCCACTTCGCCCAGCATCTGATAGGCGTCATACACCTTGACCGGGCGGTCCTCCAGCCCCAGACGCCTGCGCAGGCGGTCCAGAGACGTGGCGGCGATCCCCGTGACGAAACTGCCGCCGAGGTCGAGAGGCACCCGGTCGGGTTCGCGGTGGTCGAGTGCGGCAAGGACACGTTCGCGGCTGGTCATCGTTTGCCCTCCCGGGGGTACGGCCGAATCAAAGCCACGAATTCTCATAGGCGGTGTCATACATGGCCACGATGTTCTCCGGCGGACTGATAGCCTGGATGTTGTGGCAGGGCCCAAGGATATAGCCGCCGCCGGCACCAAGAATGCGTAGATTATCCAGGACTTCGGCAGCGACCTCATCCACGGTGCCGAAGGGGAGTGTCTGCTGATTGTCCATGGCCCCGTGGAAGACCAGTTTGTCGCCGAAATCGCGCTTGAGGGCCTCGCGATCCATGCCTTCGCAGCGCCACTGGATTGGATCGAGGACGTCCATTCCCACGGAAATCATGTTGGGAACGTTTTCCCGCACCGCTCCGTCACTATGGTGGAAGGCGTATGCCCCGGCGGAATGCACCAGGTCCACCATGCGCTTCATGTGCGGCATGAAAAACTCCTCAATGTGCTTGAGAGAGATGAGCAGCCCCTTCTGCGAGCCGACGTCTTCGGCAACCCACGACCAGATAACCATGCCGGGGATCATTTCGTATATGCGCTCGGCCTTCCGATAACAGTGGTCGTACAGCTTGCCCAGGACGTAGTGGACCATCTCGGGGTTCTCGACGAGGTCAATGTAGCCCTGGGCCACGCCACGCAGCCACTTGTAAGTGGCGAAGGGCTCTGACCAGCCGCCGCGGATGACCTGATCTTCTTTGCCCTTGACCTGGTCGGGGATGTGAGAGAAGTCCCACCAGTCGATGCTTGGCCACTGGTACTCGGCCTCGATCTCGGCGACCGAGTTGAACCGAGCAAGAGGATGGTGGATCGCATCTTCATACTGCCCGATGCCGTAATCCGTGGCCTGGTATCCGATCCCGTATTCGTCGGTGTGCGGAGGTAGGTCGGGGCCGATCCATCGCGGGCCAACATCCACGATGGGGTCGAAATGCAGGCGCTCGGCCAATTGATCCATGTTGGCCAACCCGAGATACTCCAGGAGCTTACGGGTGGCCTCCGGGGTCGCCCGGTAATCGGCCGGGATGCGGTCGGCTCTTTCGTGGTTGAGGGTACGCAGCCATCGTTCGCGGGGAGTCATCTCGTCCCTCCGATGTCAGTGCGTTCGTGGTAAGCACTGTTCACCAGGCGCCGGGCGTTTCCTGCCTGGCCGGGCAGGTCTTTCGCGGCGGATGGCGAATCTTGCCGTTGGAAGTACCATTGTCATTTATATATTTCACGTGTAAAATACTGTTACCCGGAGGTTCTCAGGTGTCCTACGCGCTGACCCTATCGATGCGTGTGTGGTTGTCGACGCTGCGGATGACCATGTCCGTGCGCCGGTGCACGCGTGCCATGTTCCAGGAGTACGACCTGTCGGGGCCACAGTTCGGAGTGCTTCGGGTACTGCATGCAGCGGGAGCTGACGGGTTGAAACTCAGCGAGGTCAGCGACGCTTTGCACGTCACTTGCGGGAATATCACGAGCCTTGTGGATGGACTTGAGCAGCGGGGTCTTGTGGTGCGAGAGCCGCACCCGGGCGATCGGCGCGTGGTCATGGCGAGGTTGACGCAATCGGGCACTGAAGTCTTCAACGAACTCGCGCCGCGGTATTCTGAGCGGATAGACGGCATCATGAGCTGTCTTACTGCTGAGGAGCAGGAGACGTTGGCCGACCTTCTCGACCGCGTGGCGGAGCACGTAGCCCGGGAGGAATGATGCCAGGAGTAATCGCATCGACGAATGGGGCGGGAGTTCCCGTCCCGATCAGCCGAGCCTATGTTCTCCGAGCACTGTGGTGGCTCTACGTTGCAGGCGCTGCACTGACCTCGCTGACCACAGCAACTGCGGCAGATGATCAGGTAGGAGTCTTCGTGGTCGGGCCGGCCGGCGACACTCTTGCCCCGACCGGGGAGCAGCTTTCGCTGGGCCCTCAGCACGGCGACCCTTCGACAGGAACGGAACAGCCCGCGTGGACGCTGGATCTGCTCGCTCCCGAGACGAGCCCCACCACCTCTGGCAGCAGAGACGCTCCCTCCACGAACCTCGCGATCCGGCAGATCACGCCCGAGCAGGCAGCGCAGATCGCGGTTCGCGAAAGTCTCCAGCTTGACCTGAATACCGCCACGATCCAGCAGGCTGAGGCCGATCTTCTCCGTGCCCTGGGCCTGGATGATGTCACCCTGAGCGCCGGGATGACCCTGGGCCGCACCGGCCCGTCCACGTCGACTGTCTATACGAAGCCCGACGGCACCACCGGGGTGCGCGAATCGGACAACACGATCACCACCCAGCGTCTGTCTTTGAGCAAGACGCTGAGCATCGGCCGACAGCTTGAGCGCCAACGGAAGGTCGCGCGGAGATCCCTGGATCAGGCCCGACTCTCACGGGACGTCGTCTCCCGCGCACTGGACCTCACTGCCCGCGAGCTCGCCTACGAAGTTCTGCGCACGGAACAGATCATCCGCGTGGCCGTGGACCAGGCCAATGCCCTCGCCGAACACCTGGCAGTGAGCAAGGATCTGCTGGAAGTGGGATCGGTGGCGCGTTTCGAGGTCGTTCAGGCCGAGACTGAACTGGCTCGAGCCCAGGGAGACGTGATCGCTGCCCGCACCGATTACGAGCGCGCCCTCGCCAGTCTGCGCCGTCTCCTCGTGATGCCCCAGGATCAGCCCCTGATGGTGATACCCGGAGAAGAGCCTCCGCTGCCGCAGGGTGACGAGAACGCCCTAGTGAAAATCGCGCTGGAACGACGACCGGAGGCTCTCGAAGCAGCCGCAGCTGTGGAGGTTGCCACGGCGCGCCTGCAGCTGGCGTTCACCTCCCGCAATGTCAGCGTCGGTGTGTCCGGGTCCATGTCGCGAGACGAGATCGGGCTCTCCACCAGCGACTGGCAATGGCAGATTGCGGTGTCAGCCACGAAGCCGATCTTCGACGGCCGCCAGGAGGAGAGCGAGGTTCTGGGGGCCCGTGCACGTCTGGATGCGGCGCAGGTGAGTCTGCGGGAAGTCCAGGAAGATATTGCGCTCGACGTGCGCGACGCCTCAATTCTGCTGCAAGACGCTCGCGAGCGCTTGCGAGTGGCCCGGCAGGGCCTCATCGAGGCTCGCGAGCGGTATGAGATCGCGCGGGTACGGTACGAGACAGGGTACGCCTTGGGCATTGAGGTGCTTGACGCCCAGGCATCTTTGACTCGCGCGGACGCGGATGTCGTGAACGCACAGTATAACCTCCAGGTGGCCACTGTCCGCCTGAGGTCCGCGGTGGGTCTGTGGGGTCAGCAAACGGAGTAGCCCGGAGCCGGCAGCAACGCTCCCTGCCCGGCGGAGGTCAGGCAATATGCGCATCGTGAGAAAGGCCGCTGGACCCGCAATCGCCATCCTCGTGCTGGTGGGACTGTGGTACTGGTTCTTCGGCAGGAAGAAGCAGGAGGCAGGCCCCCCGGTGGCGACGGCGACAGTGGAGCGGAGGGACCTGGTGGTGTCGGTTGTTGCAGTCGGCGCCATCGAGCCCCTGACCACAGTTGATGTAAAGGCCAACGTGGCCGGGGAGATCATCGAGATGGCCGTTGATCGCGGCGACTCGGTGCTGAAGGGAGACCTCATCGCCCGCATTGACCCCACCGAGACGAAGACGCAATTTGAGCAGGCGCAGGCGAACGTCCAGTCCGCCAATGCCCGGGTCGCAGAACGCGCCACGGACCAGACGCGCCAGAGTCGTTCGACCAGCGCACAAGTCAGCGCTGCATCCAGTTCGATCCGTTCGGCGGATGCCCGAGTGCGACAGGCCGAGAGTTCGCTGGCATATCAGCGGCGGGTGACTGAGACCGAGATCCGGCAGGCCCAGGAGGCCGTGGAGACTGCGAAGGCCCGGGTCCGGGCAGCGGAGGCTCGGGCCAACGCGCAACCGGGCATCACAACCGCAGCAATCACGCGGGCTGAGGCTGCGCTCCGGGCCAGCAAGGAGAGCCTGTCCAAACTCACGAGCGCAACACAGCCTCAGGAACGGGCTGCCGTCAAGGCGCAACTCGCAGCGGCGAAAATCGCGCTGGATACGGAAGAGAAGAAGTTGCAGCGGATCGAGCGTCTGCTACAACGCGGCGGGGCTTCCCAGCAAGAGCTGGATACACAGCAGAGCCTGGTCGCTGACGCCCAAGATCGCTACGCAAGTGCGCAGGCTGCGGCGGACACATTGTCCCAGAAACAAGCGGCAGAGCTCCAGGAGGCCCAGGCACAGGTGGATCAGGCCGAGGCGAGTCTGGAGACCGCGCGCGCCGGGGCAGTGGACATTGAGGTGGCCCGCGAGGAGCTTGCCACCGCGCGGGCGTCTTTGCGGGAGGCCGAGGCTGCTCTTGTCAGGGCGCAGGCGGGCAGAGCCCAGGACGCAGTGAAAGAGGACGAACTCAAAGCTGCACGGGCCGCCGCGGGCGAAGCAAGAGCACAGCTGGCCGTTGCGCGGGCAAATACGCTCGCGGCAGTCACGGCGGCGCATCAGGTCACTCAAGCCAGAGCGGATACCCTGAGCAGCAAGGCTCAGCTGGACAACGCCAGGAAGAACCTGGCGTACACCACGGTCGTCGCACCTCGTGACGGCCTCGTTATCGACCGCTATGTGGAGGAGGGCACGGTCATCTCCTCGGGGCGATCCGCGGTGGCCACCGGGCCCAGCATCATCACGATCGCCGATGTGAGCCGCATGTTCGTCCTGGCCGAAGTGGACGAAGCGGACATCGGACAGGTGAAGGTCGGGCAGCCTGCGGAAGTCCAGGTGGAGACCCTCCCCGACAAGATCTTCGCCGGCAAGGTAGTCCAGATGTACCCGCGGGGAACCGTGGAAAACGATGTGGTCACCTTCATGGTGCGCGTGGAGATACTGGAGCCAAATCCACTCTTGAAGCCGGCAATGACGGCCGAGGTGAAAATCATCTGCGCCCGCAAGAGGCAGGTGCTCGCCGCGCCTACCGAGGCGATTTTCCGCATTGAGGGCCAGTCGGTCGCCGAACTGTACAAGGGCGAGGATGTGCCGCCTGAGCGGGTCCCGGTGGTGACAGGTCTCGCAGACTTCGAATGGACCGAGATTGTCTCGGGCCTGAAGGAAGGAGACCAACTGGTCCTTGAGTCGACGGGCGGAATGGGTGGCCCCGGCGGCAGGCCAGGCGACAACTCGCGCCCCGGCGGCTCACAGGAAAACATGCGGCGCATGATGCGCATGGGCGGCGGTCCGGGAGGCGGACGGCGCTAACGCTATGCCTGTGATCGAACTGCAGGGAGTTGAGAAGACTTACCGCACCGGTGAAGTACTGGTGACCGTCCTGCGCGGCATCAACCTCGTGGTGGAAGAAGGCGAGTACGTCAGCATCATGGGGCCCTCAGGCTCCGGCAAGTCCACGCTGATGAACACTCTCGGATGCCTTGACAAGCCTACGGCCGGCACCTACCTGCTCGACGGTAAGGATGTCTCTCGCCTGGATGATGACGAACTGGCGGCGGTACGCAACCGCAAGTTGGGCTTCGTGTTTCAGTCCTACAACCTGCTTCCCCGCACCCCGGCCATCGCCAACGTTGAGTTGCCGCTCCTGTACTCGCGCAATGGCCGCAACCGCCACGAGCGCGCCCGAGCGGCACTGGAGCGTGTGGGGCTGGGTGACCGCATCTACCACTTGCCGTCACAGCTTTCCGGCGGCGAACAGCAGCGCGTCGGCATTGCCAGGGCGCTCATCAATGAGCCCCGCATCCTACTCGCCGACGAGCCCACTGGAAACCTGGATTCCCGCACCGGCGCGGGTATCCTGGAACTGCTGCATGAACTCAATGAGCAAGGGATGACCATCGTAATGGTCACCCATGATGACAACGTCGCACACTGCACCAAACGGATCGTGCATATCCTGGACGGTGTCGTCGAGAGGGACGAACTGACAGACACCGGAAAGTGCGCCGTCACTGCCGATCCGAATGAGGAGCCCTCATGAGCCCGATTGAGGCCCTGCGCGTGGCGCTGGTTGCCATCCGCGCCAACAAGATGCGCTCCATCCTCACCATGCTCGGCGTCATCATCGGCGTGGGCTCGGTCATCGCCATGCTTGCCATTGGAAGGGGCGCCAGCGCGGACGTGACCGAGCGCATCGCCGCCATGGGCACCAACATCCTCATCGTCTGGCCCGGCGCGGCGCGCGAAGGCCGGCTATTCGGGGGTGCCGGGCGCCGGGATACCCTCAAGATGGGAGATGTCCAGGCGATCCGCGAGGACTGCCCCTCCGTGAAGGATGTCGCGCCCCAGGTCAGCAGCAATGAGCAGGTGAAGTGGCGCAACAAGAGTGCCGAAGCCCAGATCCTCGCTGTCCCGCCCCAGTATGAGACGGTCAACAACCATCCCGCTGAGCGCGGCAGGTACTTCACCGAGGCTGAGAATCGCGGCCGCCAGATGGTCTGTCTAGTGGGCAGCACTGTGGTCCGCAATATCTTCGGCCGCAGCGACCCCGTCGGTGAGAAGCTGAAGATCAAGAACATCCCTTTCGAGGTGATCGGGGTTCTGACCGAGAAAGGTGGCGCGGGAGGCTTCCGGGATCCCGACGAGATCGTCGTCATCCCCCTGAATGTGGGCATGACGCGCCTGTGGGGACGGAACTACGTGGACCGCATCTTTGTGACCACTGAGACCCCGGCACAGCTTGAACCCGCAACAAACGAGATCAACAAGCTCCTGCGCCGGCGGCACCGAATTCGCGAAGGCCGCGAAGACGATTTCAACGTGCGTGGTCAGACCGAGATCCTGCAGACCTTCGGCGAGACAGCGAAGACTTTCACCATGCTCCTGGGCGGCATCGCGGCCATGTCCCTGCTGGTGGGCGGCATTGGCGTCATGAATATCATGCTGGTGTCCGTGACTGAACGCACGCGGGAGATTGGTATTCGGAAAGCAGTGGGTGCGCGAAGCCATGACATCATGATGCAGTTCGCTATTGAGTCCGTTACCCTCTGCCTTGTGGGCGGGGTTATTGGCATTGCCGTGGGTGTCGGCGGAGCCGTGATTATCGCCAAACTCGCCGGATGGCGCACCATCGTAAGCCCTGGCTCAATTCTCCTCGCGTTCACCTTCTCGCTCGCAGTCGGAGTTATCTTCGGTGCCTACCCGGCCCACAAGGCTTCCAGCCTTCGCCCAATCGAAGCCCTACGATACGAGTGAGGCTTTAGCGTCGCCATCGCTCCTTTCCGTCTTGCCGGAGACTGGATGCCGTCTCAGTGCCGGCCTGAGCCTTTCCGGGCCTGTGCCCCTGGGGTCTACTGTCACAGCCCCATGGCCGACTACAATCGATAGCCACGGGTGGCGCGGAGCAGGGCGAAACGGACCGCGTGGTCAGCGACGATGTTGCGCCTGGTATGCCCCGAACGGGGGCGGCGCACACCTGGACTTCCCGGTGTAACCCGTGTATGTTACTTGCTCAAGATTTGCGTGCGTGCGGTGTTGACACGTGCCGCGTGGGTCTGTATACTTTCATATCCTACGAAAGTGAGGGCGTCTCGAGCCCGGCCTGAGACAGACCACGCCCAGGGCTCAGCCGAGGCGTCCTTTTGTTGTGCATGTACGTCGACGAACTCTTTGACGTCGTATGCAGCCCAGGAGGCAGATACGTGGACCAGTTCCCTCTCGAAGAAGTCGTGGCAAAGGTTGGGAGTCGTTTCGCGGTGGTGGTTGCAGCGGCCAACCGTGCCAAGCAGATCAAGGACGGGTCGCCCCCCCTGGTGGAGATCGAATCCAACAACCCCCTGACCATAGCGCTCACCGAAATCGCCATGGGCAAGGTGATCATCGAGGCGCCGGGACAGGAGGAAGAGGACATCCGCGTAGCCACCCTTGACCAGTACTTCGCCGGGCGTGAGGGGGCGGGCGACGATGCTTTCAGCTTCCGGCGAGCCGATGAGAGCCGGGTGGCCATCGGTCTTGACAGCGAAGAGGACGAGGACGACCTGGACCTGGAAGACGATGATCTGGACCTCGACGATGACCTGGATCTCGACGACGATTTGGAAGACGACGAGGAGTAGATATCGGACGTCTGCTGACCGCGCGTGCTCGATTGCGCGCCCCGGAGTCGGTGCGTAGCAATTCGGGCGACAAGTTCCGTTCGCGGACCTCTCACAGTTGCACAGCCCGCGGGGGACATGGAAACTGTTCCCTTGGGCTCACTTGTTCATCACCAGTTTCGCAATACCCGGTTACGATGAGCACCACTGGCAAGCGCGATTACTATGAAGTGTTGGGCGTTGAGCGCGACGCGAGCGATGCTGAGATCAAGCGCGCCTACCGAAAGCTGGGCCGGCAGTACCACCCCGATGTAAACCCTGACAACCCCGAGGTCGAAGAGCGCTTCAAGGAGATCAGCGAAGCGTACGCGGTCCTCTCGAACCCGGAGCGCCGGGCGCGATATGACCGTTATGGCCACGATGGTCGCGGCGAGTTCGGTTACGGGCCCGCCACGGTGGACATCTTCGACATGTTCGCCAGCGTATTCGGTGGCGACCCATTCGGCTTCGGCTCGCGAACCGGCAGGCAGGTCCAGGTTGGTCGCGATCTGCGCTATGATCTCGAAATCGACCTGGAGGAAGTGTTGACTGGCGCGGAGCACGAGATCCGCTTCACCCGGCAGGCAGCCTGCGAAACCTGCGACGGTACAGGCGCAAAGCCTGGTACCTCACCGAAGAGCTGCCCAACCTGCGGTGGGATGGGGCAGGTTCGCAGCGCGCGGAACACATTTATCGGCACCATTTCCACCGTCCAGACGTGCCCCCACTGCTCGGGCGCGGGGCAGGTGATCGAGGAACCTTGCGAGGCCTGTCACGGGCGGGCGGTTGCGAGGCGCGAGGAGACCTTGACCATCCGCGTTCCGCAGGGGGTCGTGACCGGCAATGAGCTCCTGCTGCGGGGGTTCGGCGAAGCTCCTGTGGGCGGAGGTCAGGCGGGCGACCTGCATGTGCGGTTCATTGTCAGGGATCACGAGCGGTTCGTGCGCAATGGCGATGACCTCCTTGCCGAGTTGCCCATTTCCATGGTCCAGGCGGCTCTAGGCGATACAGTCGTGTTCGAGGGGCTCGACGGAGAAGTGCAGGTCGAGGTGCCGCCGGGCACCCAGCCGGGGCGCGAGTTCGTTCTTCACGGCCGGGGCCTCCCCCATCTCAACTCCACGGCGCGGGGCAACTTGCGCTTGCGCACAAACGTCCAGATCCCCCGCAACCTCACTCCCCACCAGCGCGAACTGCTTCTCGCTTTCGCGTCGGAATGCGGCGAGGACGTTACCCCCGCGGATCCCGGCCTGTTCCAGCGGATCCTGAACGCAATCAGCGGCCAGCATTAGCCGTAAGGACGGCCTGCCACTCCCTCCTGCCTACTCCCCGTCGCGTGGATCTTGGGCGGTCGCTCCACCCTGGATGAGGGGAAAGGCAGCGCGGGAGGCTGTGGCATGCAACAGCCTATATCCAGTCCGCACTCGCGTACTTCTGGCCGGGCGGGTCCTCCTCGGGCAGACCGACTACGTCCCAGAAACCGGTGGTTGTATAGGGGGTCGGGCGGTAATCCTGTATCGGCAGCGGAATCCCGCCCATCTCCGCGGAACGATTGGCGACGATGCCCGGCAGACAATACTCGATGCAGCGGTAGACATCGATAGGTGACGGGCGGCCATTGAGCACGGCATCCACGAAGGCCCGGGCTACTTTGGAGTCGGCGCCGCCGTGTCCCGTGGATGTGTCATCATCCCGGGCTGCGAGGCCGATCTTGAGGACTTCCCACCCGTCGCTCTCCTCTCTGTCGCGGTCCATGCGCCGGCACATGTCCTCATACAGGAAATACTCGCACCCACCCATTGTGCCAAAGATGCGGTAGCGATGTTCGCTCGGGCGGCGTGTGTTGAGCGTCACCATGATCTTGATCAACGTGCCCTTCGCGGTTTCGAAGAGTGCGATCTGCCCATCCGAGCGCAGAGGGCACTCGGGGTTTCGCCACGGCGCGCTTCGGCAAGTGACCGAGACCACGCGGTCGTCCAGGACTTCCAGCAGCGGACCGATGTCGTGGGTCAGGTACTGAATAGGCGGCTGGTCCGCGCGCCAGGTAGGCTTGCAGTCGGTGCGGCCTTCGGCCCTGGCCTGCGAGGGGGTCATTCGCACGCCTTCAGGCGTCCAAAGGGTATTCGGCAGGTAGTGCAGATACTCCCCTTCGGCGATGGATACTGGTCCGAACCGGTCTTCGATGATCCACCGGCGCCAGTAGCGGAAGAAGTCCCAGAAGCAGGTGTTCTCGGCAAGCATATAGGTGCGCCCGGTGCGCTCTACAGCATCCTTGAGGCGTATCAGTTCGTGCTCCGTGAATGCTCCGGGGACTTCGGAAAGCACATGGCAACCGGCCTCCATCGCCTGAATAGCATGGTCAACCTGCAGACGGCCATTGGTAGCCACAACGACAGCGTCGGGCTGCATGGCCAGCAGGTCATCGAACTCCCAGACCAGGCGGGTCTGCGCGCCCGCCGCAGCAATGCGTTCACTCGCCCGCTCATGCAAGCGCGGAAAGCGGTCCGCGGCGCCGATGACTTCGGCGGTCTCCAGATTCAGAAAGTTGATCAGATGGGTCATTCCCCGCCCCAGGCCCAGGATTCCCACTCTCAGCCTGTCCATCGTGACTCTCCCATTCGACAGCAGTCTGTGGTACTCTATTTCACCGTAACGGCCCGCTCCGGTGTGAGCGGGAAAGCGATCACGATCGCGGAATGGCCGGCCCCGCATCGGTCGTTCCCGCAGGAGGCACACACAATATGCGCAAGATGAAGATCGGCGTCGTCGGCTGCGGCAATATCAGCGGCGTCTACCTGCAGGCGCCGCAGAAGTTCCCCATTCTCGATATCGTTGCCTGCGCCGATATTGATATGAATGCCGCGCGGGTCCAGGCTGAGAAATACGGGATCCCGAGAGCTTGCACGGTGGACGAACTCCTGGCCGACCCGGCAATCGAGATTGTCGTGAACCTGACGCCGCCGCATTTCCATTCCACCATCGACCTGGCCGCTCTGCAGGCCGGGAAACACGCCTACGCTGAAAAGCCGCTGGCCGTTTCGCGTGCGGACGGGAAGCGAATCATGGAGCTGGCGGCCGCGAAGGGACTACGGGTAGGCTCCGCGCCGGACACATTCCTCGGCGGCGGCATCCAGACCTGCCGCAAGCTGATCGATGACGGCTGGATCGGCCAGCCCATCGGCGCGGCAGCATTCATGCTGGGGCACGGACCGGAAGCCTGGCACCCCAACCCGTTCTTCTTCTACCAGCCGGGAGCGGGCCCGCTGTTTGACATGGGCCCGTACTACCTCACTGCCCTGGTGAATCTTCTGGGACCGGTCAAGAGCGTGGCCGCATCCGCCACCATCAGCTTTTCTGAACGCATCGCCACCTGCAAGGAGCATTTCGGCAAGGCCATCCAGGTGACCACGCCGACCCACGTGAACGGGATACTGGAGTTCGAGACGGGCGCAGTGGGGACCATCACCACCAGCTTCGACGTCTGGGCCTGCGAACTGCCGCGCATCGAGGTGTACGGATCGGAGGGCACCTTGAGCGTTCCTGACCCAAACACTTTCGGCGGTCCGGTGCGGCTGAAGAGAGCGGGCGCGGAGGGCTGGACGGAAATGCCCTTGAGCCATGGCTACGCGGACCAGAGCCGGGGCATTGGCGCTGCGGATATGGCCTATGCTCTCCAGTCCGGCCGCGATCATCGTGCCAGCGGGGCACTGGCTTTCCACGTGCTAGACATTATGGAGTCTCTCTACGAGGCTGCCAGGGCGCGGGCGTACGTGGACCTGGGCAGCCGTGTTGATCGCCCGGCGCCGCTGCCCATGGGGCTGCTCCCGGGGATGCTTGACGAGTAGACTTCGGGCACGTCAGCGCGGAAAACAGGAGCGGGGACCGGAGCAGGTCCCCGCTCTCTTCGTGATCTGGGGTCAGCGTCGCCCAAAGACCATTTCGCACTTCCCCGCCCCGTCGCACATCATGCAGGTCATCTCAAAAGCATACCTTTCCCCGAACTCCCTGCACCAGGCCTCGCCTTCCGCCGGGCAGATACGCTTCGACACCAGCGACGCGAGATGCTGGCGGTCGCTCTTGTTCAGGAGGTCCTGCCACGGGCATCGGGCGATGCGAAAGGTGACGTGATCTTCGTCAATTTGCGCATCGAACTGGTGTCCATCCGCGGTGAGCTTCAGGCTGAAACAGCGCAGCAAGTCTTCGGGTTCATTCCCGGCGCACTGGAGAAGCTCCCGGGCCTTGCGGGCCTGGATCTTCGCGAGCACCCGCCAGACCCGCTCATCGAGATCAAGCGCGCGGTCGAAATCGAATTCCTCTTCGACCATCATGAACCAGAGGCCGTCCACCGCATGGTAGGAACGGCGCAGGTATTCGGACAGGGCTTCGGGACTGATCAGCGACACCTCCTGGACACCCACTTAATGGTGGTGCGGCCGGCTCCTGGGGGCTGTCATGCCCCCGCCTGAGTTACCAGACTACCACGGCGAAATCGTGGTTCGTGTCGCCCAGATCAATGGTCAGGTCGGGTGCGCATGAGCCTTCGAACACAATGCTCCGCTGGTCGACATCGTACACCCGGCAACGGCTGCCAGGTTTCAGGCCGCGCAGGCTCAGAGCGAGCGGGGACCGCCTCACCCGCTGGCGGTGAAGCTCATTTACTGCGGTCCCGTACCCCGGCCCAAGCTTGTACTCAGCGGTGTTCTTCACGAAAGCCACCAGAGCGCTGCGCTCGGAGTTCATCAGGTAACTAACCGAGTACTCGCCGGTGGTCAGTAGCGGGCGCGAAGCAAGAATCTCGGCTGGGACTGAATCCGGGGCGAAGTCGGCCTGCGGATCAAGCACCAGGGCATAGTCGGAAGGGGCAGCAACATCTTCGTGGCCTTCCCAGATGTAGTCGCAGTCCAGACCAAACGCGGCCAGGCGGCTCTCCAGGTCAGTCAGACGTGACAGAAGGTCGGGGGTGAGCTTCTGAAGCTTCACGGCGATGTCCGGCTTCGCGCGGACGAACCGGGTCCAGTCGATGAGGTCCGCACAGGCCTGGGGTATGGTGCGCTCCTCTTGGGTCCACGGCGCAGACCAGGAGATACACATGGTTTGCTGGCACAGGAGCGAAGCCCAGCAGTTATCCCGGACCTTTGTGATGAAGTCGGGGTGAGTCCAGGTAGCCGCGAAACCCGGGTACCAGCCCGGTCCGCTGGCGAACTCGGCGCAGAAGACCGGTGGATTCGCGCGGTATGCCCGGGCGCAGGCCATAAAGTAGGCGTCGGATCTTGCGCCCGCCGTGTAGTAGGTGCGGTATCCGAGACCCGCGGAATGGGTAGGTTTGTACTCGTCGGCGCCCCACGGGTTGCCGCCGCTCATGCTCTGTGCCCCGCCGCCCTGTTCCTGGGTCACCATCTGCGCAGGCGCGTACGCTTTCACGTGATCGAAAAGATCGTTGATGAACTCCGGTCCGTATGTCTGGTCGTTCTCTCCCGTGAGGGAATACGCCATCATCGCGGGGTCATCGCGCAAGACGGTCAGAAGCTCCGACAGGTAACTCTTCAGCATCGGGCGCAGCACCGGGTCGGTGAAGGATGCCGTGGACTTGTAGCCCGCGTCCACGTACTGCTGCCAGGGCGGGTAACGTCCCGTGCTTGGGCTGCCATACGGGTAGTGAAAGACATTGAGGACCGCCTTCATGCCCAGTGCGCGGCATTCCGACAGAATAATCTGGAGGGTCTCGAGGCCCTGCATGGACACGTGCCCGCCAGCGTCAAGGTAGGCCTCATGCGGGGTCACATTCATCGCCAGCCGGATTACCCGCATCCCCGCCGCGTGATGAGCAGCGAGTTGGGAGTGGATCTCCTTACGCGAGAGAGTGCGCAGTTTCAGCAAGCGTACCCGGCTCTGCTCTTCGGTTGACAATGCGCGCCAGTCGTCTGCGGACACGACAACTCGGCGGCCAACCTCGGTGGGGCCCAATACGGGTGTCCAGGCGTAGAGATCGCCCAACAGACAGGGCGATACGCGACCGTCACCCGTCTGGTAGGTGCTGAACGGCGGCGCCCAGCGCAGGAAGTCATCAGGGTTCGTGAGGGTAACGATCAGTGATGACGCGTACTCATTGCCTGCGTCGCCGTTAGCGGACAGGGAGACCGGCGTGTCCCCCATCGGTAGCCCTTGCAGGCGACAGGTGAAGACGCCGGTGTCCGCCAGCTCATGCATGGCGATCCGCTTATCGCCGACCTGCGCGCGTAAGCTTGCATCCGGCGCGTGGCGGAGTTGTCCGTCCGGCCCAGCGAGAACGGCGTAAATGTCCACCCCATCAGCCGCGCGGTCGGATGTGCGCACGATCTGGGGGGAAGTCACGAGCGCGCCGGGCCCGGTGAGGCTGATCGATAGCTTCGCGCGACCTTCCGGCATACCTGCGGGCGGTCGATCTTGATAGATGAAGACCCCAATTTCCGCGAACTGTCGGTCACCCAGACCCCGCTCGGCGAAGAGTTTGTCCAGGTCCACGGAGCCATTGATTGAGTCGGTGGTCGGCTCGGTGCGGAAGAGCTCGATCCCGTTGCCGAGATATGGGCAGACCTGGGTGATGGACAGGTAGCAGCGGCCCGCTTCAGGGGTCATCCGGTACTCCAGCGTGGGCCGCTGGCGGATGCACCACTGGAAAGTGCGCACGGCGGCAACGTCATAGCCGTCGAGATCATTGGGGCGGGTGAAGATGCTCTCGGTATCGGAGACGGGTTCCACCTTACAGAGCCGGTTGGGATGCCACGACCCGGCCTGCCTGGTTCCGGTGAGAGTGAGCAGCGGGCCGCCGTCATAGGCGAGCACCGTCCCGCGCAGGCCATCCCCTTCGCCCAGCCAGCGCGTGGCGCGGTTGAAGGTCATGGGCGCGCGGGGGTCAAAGCCCCGCAGTTCGGCATCCCGGTAGTCTTCCATGCGCCCCGCAATGATGGCGTCCGCGGTGAGGCTGATGTTGTCGAAGCGGCTTGCGCCGCGGTTCTGCGGATACTCGTCGGGACCAACCGCGCGCTCCTGGTTGTGGTAGAAGCCCAGCCTGCACAGGCGTCCCACGAGACCTCCGATGCGGCGCGTGAACTCGGCGACCTGTTCCCCGGTCGCACGATCGATGGCCTTCAGGTGCGCGTTCCAGTCGGCGCCCACCTGAAGCTCCAGGCGGTACCAGCGGCCTGGCTCCAGCGCCCTATCCCCCCTGGCCCCGGCGCAGTGGGCGACATTGCCCAGCGGCTGCCCCGAAAGCCCCGCGACAGCGAGGAACATCTCCGGCACCCCGAACCAGACACCAGCCAAGTACAGGTGGGGCGAGTTGGTGGCGATCTGCTGATCCCATCGAAGTGTGAGCGGAAGCTTTACCGTGCGATCCAGTTCCACCCAGGCGTGCTTTCCGACGCGCGGAGCGGTCATGTCCATGAGCAGTGAGCCATGGTCGATGGAAACAACGCCGTCGCCCTCCTGATGGAGAATCCACGGCTCCGTCGACTCGGGCTTCTCGAAGTCGGTGGCCAGTTCCGCCCCATGCAGGGCGCACACAGCGGCGAGAGAAAGGGCGAGACCAAGAAGGAAATGCAAGGTCGATCACGTCCTTTGACTGGTTGGGCAGGTGCTACGCAGACAGTTGCGAGCCATCCGGACAGCTTCCGCGGCGAGGACTGCTTCGGGAAGCAATGGCCCTCAATCACCGTGTAGGCGGACGGCTGAAGTCCACTCACCCGTCCGTGCCCACCACGCCCACAACCGGACAGTTACGGTTGATGTGCTGCGGATCATTGCGCTCGGTCAGGAAGCAGTGCAGTTCCGCCCGGGCCCCCGCGTTTACGGCGAGGGTCACGGTCAGCGGAATCCGCGCAGGTAGTTCGGGCATCTCGAAAACCGTGCCCGGACCCGACCGATGCGGAGCGGGAACGAAGCGGGTCGGCTCCCTCTTGCGGATGATCTCTTCGCCCTCGAGGAGCACTCGCTGCAACTGCGGTGTGGCGCAAACGATCCGGCCCGGTTCGCGTAGATTATTGTGCAGTACTGTCTGGACGAAGTAGATGCGGTCGTGATCCAGGCCGGGGTCCAACACCAGCGCGTGACCGTCCGTGCGCACCGTGCGCCAGCCGTCTTCGGGCAGGGCCATGTCCAGCGCGTCCGCAAGATCCCCCTCCACCACAACAGGTCCGACAATGCGCCACGAGCGCTTACCCGCAATGGCCACCCGGTCCTTCAGATTGCAGTCCTTCCCGGTGAGCGCAACATCTACGAAGTATACGGCCTGTGGGACGGCCCCGGCGGGCTGTTTCAGGGTGAAGCAGCGGCGCATGAGGCCGTGCTCGCGGTGGCTCGCGCCGGGCTCGATCGCCCAACCGTCTGGGGCGTTCAGGCTGAATGCGGCGTCTTCAGGCAGTTTCCCCGTCGCGGTGAGGGTCAGCGTAATGCTCACCCCCGGCGCGATGGTGCAGTCGCCGCCGTAGTCGGTGACAAGGCGCAGGCCCTGATCTTCCACAACCAACTTCCAGTCCAGGTTCTTCAGTTTGGCCTTCACCCGCCCCTGACCAGTGAGATGCTCGCACGCCAGACCGCTCAGGGCATCCACGTCGCCGATCCGCACCGGGCAGTCGTAGGCCTCCAGCATCTCTTCGGCGGCCTCGCAGGTCCAGTCTGTGAGTTCATCCAGGGTCGCCGGAATCTCGCAGCCGATGGTTCCGTACATGATCTTGATCTCGTTGCCCACAGGCGCGGTCCACTTATCGTCGAAGTACTCGGGCCCGTGGATGAGTCCGAGGATTGCCCCGAGGGTCGCGCCCGTGCAGTCCGTGTCCTGGCCGCAATTGACGGCCTTGCACATGGCGTCCCCGGCGTCCTGGCCGTAGAGCCAGCCAAGTATGGTGAAAGCGATGTTCTGCGGGGCGTCGGTGAAGTTCTCGTGGCCGACGGCAGCCATGATCGCCTGGCGGCATTGGAGCCAGTCATCCCCGCGTGCGTGGCTTTCCCGGCAGGCCACGACGCCCTGATACACGCGGCAGTCAGGCGGCAGGAACTCAAGGCCCAGGTCCAGGAGCGCTTCTCGGTCGTCGATGACAAAGGCAGCGCTCTCCAGCGCTGCGAAGAAGATCTCGCCGAAGAGCCCCTGGCCGCCGTGATCCACGCATCCGTCCTGATAGGCAAGTGCGGCGGCAAGATCAGGGTTCCCGGGAGCCACGCAGGCCCAGATCTCGCTGCGGATCGGCGCCCCCATGCTGTCGGTGAACCAGTTGTTATGCTGGCCGCTAACGGGGGGCTCGATACCCAGGAAGAGGTTGGCCTTGCACAGACCGTACTCGTCCCAGGGGTAGGTGAGATGATCACGCCAGGCCTGCCCAAGGTCGCGCTCAGTGATCTTCGGGCCTACCTGTCGCAGTTTCGCCAGCCAGACCAATTGCAGGTCCAGGTCGTCATTGGCAATGGCGCCCTCGGGCACCGGATCGTAGAAGGTCAGTGATAGCGGTCCCGGTTTGCCCTCATGGGGCTGGCCGAGAGTGCCGCCTACGTTCTTGCCCAGCCAGCAGCCCAGGACCTTGCGGCGGTATGTTTCGCGGCTGATCGTGTATGCAGGCATGTCGGTGCCTCTTTGTGTGAGAAGTAGGTCAGTGTGCACGGGAGTCGTTCCGCGGGGACAGGCAAAGGACCTGCCGCCGACAGCATGTGGCGCAGGCGCTACTGGGTTTGATGAATGGGCGGTCACGGGGAAGGTCACAGCGCCCGTGACAGCGAAACATGCCGCCGCCAAAGTAACCAACGGAGACGCTACATGTCCGCCAACCCCGATCACAGTGTTCGTGATTCGCGCCTGCCGTCGGGGCGCGCGTTGCTTCTCGGCCTCGTTTTCGTCGTTCTTACGGGCCTCGCGGTGCAGCAAATCGCGCTCGTGTACAATGCGGGCGAGATCGAAAGCAGCGTGCCGCCGGTACCAGCGGTGATGGTCCTGTTGCTGCTCGCGGCCCTGAATCCCCTGCTCGGGTGCATCCACCACCGTTTGAAGCTGGGCCGTGGCGAGATGCTCACGATCTACGCCATGCTCGTTCTGGCTGTTGCCATGAGCGGCCGGCGGATGGTCCGGATTCTTCTGGGTTTTCTGGCGTGCCCGCGGTATTACGAGAACCTGGAAGACGTTGCCGGGGCGATGCAGGAGTGGTATGCGCCTTCGGACCCTGAAGTGATCCGCCTGTTCTTCGAGTCCTCGCGAGATGGCCTCGTCCCCTGGAGTGCCTGGACGGGCCCCCTGACCGCCTGGACGCTCTTCCTCGTGGTCTCGTGGATCGGCATCTTCTGTCTGCTGGACCTGTTCCGCACCCGCTGGGCCGACCAGGAGCACCTGCGGTTCCCGCTGCTGTACCTGCCCCTGGAGCTGTCCGTGGACAGCGGCGAGGCACGGCGGACATTCCTACGCAGTGCACTCATGTGGGTCGGGTTCGCCATCGGGTTTCTGTACGCCCTGCCTGTAGTGGTGAGTCCATTCTGGCCGAACTTCCCCGACTGGAAGGTGACCTATTACCCCTTCCAGGCCATGAACGCGACGCCGTGGAATGAATTGCGTCGCATCTACATGCGGCCTCTTCCCCACCTGATTGGGTTCGGCTATTTGATGAGCACCGACAACCTGCTCACCATCTGGGTGACGTATCTCGCCCAGCAGTTCATGTGGGTGCTGTTCACCGCATATGGTTTCCGCCGGCCGGGTTGGCACATCGGGCAGGAACACCAGCAATCGATGGGCGCGATCATAGCCCTGGCTATGGTTCTCATCTGGTCCAATCGCAGTGCCATCGTCGGCGCCGCGAGTTCGCCGTCCTGGGGACAACGCCTGAGGCTCATCGGCGCGTGTGTGGGGCTGATCGCATCGGTCTGGTTCACGACAAACATGGGGGCGCCATGGTGGATGGCCGCCTGCCTCATGATCATCCTCTATGCCGAGGCGCTGGTATACGCGAGGATCCGGGCGGAGACGGGCCTGCCAAGCTATTGGGCATTGCCCTTCCTGTTTCAGGAACGGGACATGATTGTGGACATCACCGGCTCGCGGCCATTCACAACCCCCAAGGGGTTCGCGGGGCTGGCGAACTTCAGCGTTCTTGGCTGGATGACCACGGGCCAGTTCCCGCAGACCGGCGCCTACCACGTGGAAAACGTGCGCCTAGGGCGCGAGACGGGCATCAACCCGTCAGCGATGCTCTGGGTGAACGTGCTGGCGATCATCGCGGGGCTTGTGATTGCCTACTGGACCCATCTGCGCACCTTCCACGACATGGGTGCACTGTCAGCCATCGGCGCTGAGGGTGACGGTTACTATGAGGTCAAGTGGGCCCGGGGGAGCTACGCAAAGGCTATCTCCATCGGCCAGTCGCGTACCGGGTTCGACATCATCCCCAACCTGTTTCGGCTGGGTGGCGCGGGTATGGTCCTGCTGCTTGCGAACTTGCGCGCCCGATATGGTGGTTTCCCCTTCACACCCTGGGGCTACCTGATCGCTTCGACCTACGGGACAACCTACTGGACGAGCTTCATGATCACCTGGGCAGCACAGAAGATCATCCTGCGTTACTGGGGGGCGAAATCTCACGCCCGCGCAATCCCCTTCTTCCTGGGCATCAGCTTCGGGTACATGTTCGCGACCGTGGCGGCGGTGATCGTGGGTTTCGTGACCGGCAAAGCATTCAGTTTCGCAGCCGGGAAGCGGCTGTACTTTGACGTGTAGAATACGGGGCGTGGGCTTTCGCCCAAAACTTTCCTCCACCAATTTGCGAGGGACGACAGCGATGGACCTATTCGACGCGAATGCCTATATCGGACGTTACCGCCAGATGGGCCCGGGAGCCGTCTGGTCGCGCGAAGAGCTGATCGCGGACATGAACCGTTTCGGTATTGCCGAGGCGCTGGTTTGCGACACGGCGTCGCGGGAAGTCCACTGCGAACCGGGGAACAGGCGGATCATCGAGCTCACCTCGGGGCAACCGCGCCTGCACCCCTGCTGGTCTCTGATTCCCCCGCGCGCCGGAGAGATCGGCCCACTGAATACGCTTCTGGACCGCATGCGCGAAGCCGGGGTGCGAGCGGCGAAACTCTTCCCGGGGCATTACACCTTCGGTCTGAACGAGTGGTGTGTGGGCGACCTGCTGGAAACACTGGAAAAGGGGCGCATCCCCACTTTCATCGACTGCAACCGGGAGTTCGTAGGCGGCTGGCCACCCGACAGCACCGACTGGGACGCCATCGTGACCCTCTGCAAGGCACTCCCGCGTCTGCCGGTGATCGTCAGCGAAGCTCGCTTCCGTTCCGCCAACCGCATGATCTACCAGGCCCTGCAGGCCTGCCCGAATCTGCACATTGAGTTGTCGGGCTTCTGGGTGCACCACGGGATCGAGTTCGTCTGCCGGGAGTTCGGGGCCAACCGCCTGCTGTTCGGGAGCAAGTGGCCCGTGCGTGAGGTGGGTGGGCTGGTCGCCACCATCCGAATGGCGGACATCAGCGACCGGGAGAAGGCCCTCATCGGAGGCGACAATCTCCGGGAACTTCTGGCTGGTGCCCACAGGGGCAAGTTGCGGAAGACCGCGCTTCACCGCGTCAAACTGAGCGCGGCGACCGGAGACTCCCTGCGTTCGAAAGCCCTGCGTGGAGAGCCCCCGGCAGGCGAATTGGTCATCGACGCCCACGCCCACCTGGGCAGGGCAGCGATCTACCACCTCGCGGACAGCACCCCGGCGCTGGTTGAGAAGGAGATGCAGCGGCTGAACGTGCAATGCTCCATCGTCTTCGGGCTTTCCGGCGTCATTGGGGACTGGACTTGCGACAATGACCTGGTCGCGAAAGCCATGAAGAGCCACCCGAATCGGTATTTCGGGCTGATCGTGGTGAACCCCAACAACCCCGAACAGATGATGGCGGAGCTTGAGCGCTGCGAAGACAAGGGGTTCATCGGGATCAAACTCATCCCCCAATACCAGGGGTACCCCGAAGAGGGTCCCAACATTGACCTGGCGCTGGAGTGGGCGAACGAGCGAAAGATGATTGTGCTGAACCACGGCTGGGGGTCACTGGGAAGGCTCCGGGAAATTGCCGAGCGGTTCAGCGACACCACGCTCATCGTCGGTCACTATTCCACCGCTTACGCGCCGGTGGTGAACAATTATCCAAACGTCTATCAGTGCACATGCGAGCCATTGATGTATGATTCAATGGAAACGCTGGTGAAAGCCATTGACCCGGCGAAGATCGTGTACGGCTCAGACGTGACCGACCTGCCGATTCCGCTGGGGATGGGCCCAATCCTCCACGCCCGCATCCCTGAGGAGGACAAGAGGCGCATTCTGGGGCTCAATGCCCTCGACATGATGCGCCGGGCAGGTGTCGAACCGCTGCCCAATGGAGGCCATCCGGAACCGGTCCTGCGCCAAGGGCGTTAGCCAAGAGAGCACTATCAGCCCAACGCCGGATGCCCCCGCGCCCGGCAATGACGCACGACCGAGGCATCAGCGCACCCAATGACCGAGCTCATACTGCTGACCATCATTCTCACCGCAATCCTGCGCACCATCCGGAAACTCCGGCCCGGTGCGCTGCCGGGGCTGGCAAACCTGGGCCTGCGCACCCCCTTGCGGAACCGATTTTTCGGCCCCGCGCGGGTGCTGCTCGAGGCCGGTATTCAGCCCGGCTGGTGCGTGCTTGAGCTTGGCCCGGGATGGGGGTTCCTTACCCACGAAGCGGCGCGGGAAGTGGGGCCCGAAGGGCAACTCGTGGGGCTGGATATGTGCCCGAAAATGCTGGAAAAATGCCAGGAGAAGGTACACGATCCCGCTCATGCCCTGCACCTGGTCTGCGGGAACGGTGAAATGCTGCCCTTCACAGACGCGGCCTTCGATGCCGCCCTGCTGGTGAGCGTGCTTGGTGAAGTGCAGGACCGTCCGGCGATGTTCCGAGAGATGCTGCGGTGCCTGAAGCCCGGGGCGGCACTGATTGTGAACGAACTGGTGCTCGACCCGGACTACGTGTTCCCATGGACGGTGCGGAAAATGGGTGCAGACGCGGGCTTTGAGATCGGGGAGACCACCGGAAATATCCTTAGCCACACAACGCGGCTGGTGAGACCGCAGGTTGAGCTTGGCATTCCCGCCGCAAGCACGGACGAACTTGTGCAGGCCGCTGCCTCCGCTGGTGAAGGGCGCCTGTAGGCTGCGCCTGCCCATGGACAGGTCGGGCAGATCACATCGCGAGACACATCCGCTGGAGGTGCAGTGCAATGACGGTACGCTGGGGAGTCATCGGTGCAGGGGGCATTGCCGACCGCAGGACCATTCCCGAGGGCATTATCCCGGCAGCGGGAGCCGAACTGGTTGCGGTGCAGGACGTGGACGAGGCCCGCGCGAAGCGTGTTGGCGAAAAGTACGGCGTTGACAAGGTGTTCACGTCTGAGGTTGATCTGCTGGAATTGGACGATGTTGATGCGGTGTACATTGCGACCCCGACCAATGTACATGCGGCTCAGGTCAAAGCCGCGGCAACGCGAGGCAAGCATGTGTTGTGCGAGAAGCCACTGGGCATGACGATCCAGGAAGTCGAAGAGGAGATCCAGGTCTGCAGGGATGCAGGTGTGAAATTGGGCACCAATTTCATGATGCGGTTCCATGCGTGCCACGCGCGGCTCCGGGACATGATCCAGGCGGGGGAACTGGGCACACTGGTCTTCGGGCGTGCGGAGCTCACCTGCTGGTACCCACCAATTCCGGGGGCATTCCGTCAAGACCCCGCGCTTGGCGGCGGCGGCGCGCTCATTGACATGGGCAACCATTGCATCGACCTGCTGGAGTTCTTCTTCGGGAAGACCACTGAGGTCAGCTGCTTCACGGGCAATCTCGTGCATGACTACAAGAGCGAGGACACCGGCGTAGCCATGCTGCGTTTTGAGAGCGGCGCAGTGGGCTTCGTGGACAATCTTTTCAACGTGCCTGACGCCGCAGCACGCAATGCTCTGGAAGTCTACGGCAGCAAGGGGAGCGTGGCCGCCTTCGGGACCATCGGGCAGGATTCCTCAGGCAGCCTCACCGCGGTTCTCGAAAAGGGCGACAAGGAATACGACGCCGGCCAGGTGCGAGATGTGGCAACGCCCAAGGAGACTATCACGCCCGACGTGGTGAATATGTACCAGGCTCACATTGAGGCCTTCTGCCAGGCCATTGTGAACGGGACCGAGCCGCCGATTACCGGCGAGGACGGCCTCTGGAGCCACCGAGTCATCGATGCGTGCTACGAGTCGGCGCGGACCGGCAGGACCGTGAAGCCGTAAGGGCGGGCAGCAGAGGCGGCATACGCAGCCCCCAGGAAGTTGACTCCCCCGCGGGGCGCGGGTAGAATAGCGCGAAATCCCCAGGGGGCTGTTGGCTTGTCGGTGACCGGCGTCATATTCGATATCAAGAAGTTCGCGATCCATGACGGACCGGGGATTCGTACCACCGTGTTCCTGAAAGGGTGCCCTTTGCGGTGCCTGTGGTGCCACAATCCCGAATCCCAGGACCCGCGACCCGTTCTGGCCCAGTTCCCACGCAACTGCATCGCATGCTTCAAGTGCATCGAGGTGTGCCCCCAGCACGGGATTACGCGCGGCGAAGAGCAGATCCTGATCAACCGCGAGGCTTGCATCCGTTGCGGGACCTGTACGCGCACCTGCTATGCCGAAGCGCTGGTCCTGCACGGCCGTACGGTAACGGTTGAGGAAGTGCTAGCAGAAGTCGAAAAGGACCGGCCCTTCTACCAAAACTCGGGCGGCGGCATGACTTTGTCCGGCGGCGAACCGCTCTGCCAGATCGACTTCGCTGAAGAGCTCCTGCGGCAAGCGAAGGAGACCGGCCTGCATAATGTGGTGGACACCTGCGGTTACGTGCCGTGGTCCCACCTGGAGCGCGCGCTCCCCTTCACGGACCTGTTTCTGTACGATCTCAAGTCTACCGACCCGGCGGAACACCTGCGCGCGACGGGCGTGGACTGCGACCTGATCATCCAGAACCTGCACAAGTTATCCGCAGCGGGCGCAATGATCCAGATTCGAGTGCCGGTTGTTCCCGGACACAATGCCTCCGCGGAGGCGATGGATGGCATTGGCGCGCTGGTGGGCAGCCTGTCTCCGGTGCCGGACGTGGAGTTGCTGCGCTATCACCGGCTGGGCGAGGGAAAATACGAGAGTCTGGGCCTCGTCTGCCCGGAGCGGATCGAGCAGCCCCCCAGCGATGAACTGATGCAGGAATTGCGTGGGACGGTAGAGAAGTACGGGGTGAAGTGCAAAGTCGGAGGCTGATCGAATTGAGCAGCCGTAACCAACAACCAACGGTGGCCGCTACCCAGCGGGCGCCGTTCTTTGTGTGAACGGAGGCCGAACGCCCATGCGAGCAACACTGACCGCCGCCGTGCTCCTGTGCATCGCCGCATCCGCAGTGGCCCAGATCGCCAACATCGACGAGCGTCTCATCAATATCTCCTTCCTGGCCCCACCCGTGGAGATCAAGAACCTGCATGCGGGTCCGGTCGCGCCCAGTTGGGCGTCGGATGCCCACAAAGCCGAAGTGCCTGATCCCGCCGTGCTTCCAATCTACCTGCAGGTTGACAACATCAGCCCGAAGACGGTGTACGCCTATGAAATTCAGGTGGTCTGCTATGATCCCTTCGGGCAGTATATCGATACGCTGAGAGCTTGCTCGGTTACCGCGCTGGCGCCCCAACGCACTGACTACGGCCGTTGGTCGATGCCTTTGAGGTACCCAGATGCGGTGTGGACCACGGTCATGTACCCGTCAGCGGTACGGTTCTCCGACGGCACAACCTGGTACGCCGACCCCGTCGCCGTGTCCGCGTATTTCCCCAGCGCGGCGCCGGTGAAATTCCACAGCTGGCACATCGTACCGGACCCGCGCGAGGTCCTGCCCATCAAGATGAAGGACATAGCGCCGCCCGTGGCGCCACAGTAGTGCCCTTTCGCCCACATCCAGCCTGCCAGGACAACTAAATGCCCAAGCGCACAGATATCCAGAAAATCCTCATCATCGGCTCCGGTCCCATCGTGATCGGTCAGGCGTGCGAGTTTGATTACTCCGGCACCCAGGCCTGCAAAGCGCTGCGCGAGGAGGGGTATGAGGTCATTCTCATCAACTCCAACCCCGCGACGATCATGACCGACCCGGAGACCGCCGACCGCACCTACATTGAGCCGATCAACTCGGAGACGATCGCGAAGATCATCGCCCGCGAACGGCCGGACGCGCTGCTGCCTACTCTCGGCGGCCAGACGGGGCTCAACGCGGCCCTGCAGCTTTCCGAGAGCGGCGTCCTGTCGCGGCACAATGTTGAGCTCATCGGTGCGAGCCGGAAGGCCATCAAGAAGGCGGAAGACCGGGAGCTTTTCAAAGACGCCATGCTCGCCGCGGGCCTCGACCTGCCGCTGAGTGATTTCGCCCACAGCGTCCGCGATGCCCGAAACATCGCCGAGAAGATAGGCTTCCCGCTGATTATCCGGCCTTCGAGCACCCTCGGCGGCACCGGAGGCGGCATCGCCTATACTATGGAGGAGCTCGAGGTCGCGGTTGCCAAGGGCATCGACGCCAGCCCGATGAACGAGGTGTTGGTGGAGCAGTCCGTCATCGGCTGGAAAGAGTACGAGCTTGAGGTGATGCGGGACTCCAAGGACAACGTGGTGATTGTCTGCTCCATCGAGAACTTTGACCCGATGGGGGTTCATACCGGAGACTCCATCACCGTCGCGCCGGCCCAGACTTTGACCGATCACGAGTACCAGCACATGCGTGACCTGGCGATCCGGGTCATGCGCGAGATTGGTGTGGATACCGGCGGCAGCAATATCCAGTTCGCGGTCAATCCGGCCGACGGACGCATGGTCATCATCGAGATGAATCCGCGCGTCAGCCGGTCTTCGGCGCTGGCATCGAAGGCCACCGGATTCCCCATTGCGAAGATCGCGGCGAAACTGGCGGTTGGGTACACGCTTGACGAGATCCCCAATGACATCACCCGTGAGACCCCGGCCTGCTTCGAGCCAACGATTGACTATGTCGTGACCAAGATCCCCCGGTTCGCCTTCGAAAAGTTCCCCGGTGCCGATCCCACGCTGATGACCCAGATGAAGTCAGTCGGCGAAGCCATGGCCATCGGGCGTACCTTCAAGGAATCGCTGCAGAAGGCGATCCGCGCCCTGGAAATCGGCCGCTTCGGTCTCGGTGCTGACGGCAAGGGCAGCCACTACGATGAAATGCCTCTGGACGAGCTTGAGGCCAAGCTCCGCATCCCCCACCCCGACCGCCTGTTCCAGTTGCGCAGTGCCATGCGGCTTGGGATGAGCGCCGATGACCTGCACGCTGTGACCGGGATCGATCCGTGGTTCCTACGGCACCTCAAGCAGCTGGTGGAGATGCAGGACGAACTTGCGAGCCTGCGGGATGCCTGCACGACGGTGGAAGAGTTCCCCCCCATCGGACCGGAAGCGATGAAGCGGCTGAAGCAGGCGGGGTTCTCCGACCGCCAGATCGGAGTGCTCACGCAGACTTCCGAAGACCAGGTACGCGCCCTCCGCAAGGAGATGGGTGTTGAGCCTGTTGTCAAGCTGGTGGACACTTGCGCCGCGGAGTTCGAGGCCTACACCCCGTATTACTACCTGACTTACGAGCGCGACGACGAATCACGCGAGCCGCACGAGAAGAACATCGTGATTCTCGGTGGCGGCCCCAACCGCATCGGGCAGGGCATCGAGTTCGACTATTGCTGCGTCCATGCCGCCTTCGCGCTGAGCGAGGCCGGTTTCGAGACCGTCATGGTCAACTGCAATCCGGAAACGGTGAGCACCGATTATGACACCTCGGACAAGCTGTATTTCGAGCCTCTCACCCTTGAGGATGTGCTGAACATCTGCGACAAGGAGCGGCCCAGCGGGGTGATCGTGCAGTTCGGAGGCCAGACACCGCTAAACCTCGCGCAGGCCCTTGAGGAGCGCGGGGTGAAAATCATCGGCACCAGTCCGAGCAGTATCGCCAGGGCCGAGGACCGCGAGCAGTTCAAGGCGGTGCTGGATCGACTCGGTTTGCACCAGCCTGCGAACGACACGGCGTTCTCCACGGCGGAAGCGGTGGCGAAAGCTGAGCACATCGGCTACCCAGTTGTGGTTCGTCCGTCCTTCGTTCTCGGCGGCCGGGCCATGGAGATCGTCTACAGCCGCGAGATGCTCGAACGCTACATGGACCTGGCGGTGGAGGCATCCCCGGACCACCCGATCCTCATCGATAAGTTCCTGCAGGATGCTATCGAAATCGACGTGGACGCCATCGCCGACGGTCACCGCTGCGTCATCGGCGGTATCATGGAGCACATTGAGGAAGCCGGTATTCACTCGGGCGACTCGGCCTGCGTGCTGCCAGCGTTCAGCCTCGCGGAGGATGAACTGGCGCTCATTACCGAGCAGACCAGGGCTCTTGCAGCGGAACTCGGCGTGGTCGGGCTTATCAATGTGCAGTATGCGATCAAGGACGAGCACCTGCATGTGCTCGAGGTCAATCCGCGAGCGTCGCGTACCGTGCCCTTTGTGAGCAAGGCCATCGGCGTTCCGCTGGCGAAACTGGGCGCCCGGGTGATGGCGGGACAGACGCTGGAGGAGCTCGGTTTCACCGAGGAAATCATCCCTCAACACACCGCCGTAAAGTGCCCGGTGTTTCCGTTCTCTCGGTTCGCAGGAATCGATACGCTCCTCGGCCCGGAGATGAAGTCCACGGGCGAGGTTATGGGAATCGACGAGAATTTCGGTGCGGCCTTCGCAAAGGCGTACATCGCCGCTGGTCACAACCTGCCCACGCGCGGCACAATATTCCTGAGCGTCCGCAATCGCGACAAGCGCGATGTGATCTTCCTCGCCCGTCGCCTGCAAGAACTGGGCTTCGACATCGTGGCGACGGAAGGAACCGCGGGTGTTTTGTCCCGTGTGGGTGTGAAGGCTGAAGTGGTGGACCGCGTGAGTGATCCCAGCGGTCGCCGGCGCAATGTCATCGACCTGATCCGCGAGAATCGCATTCAGCTCATTATCAACACTCCGGTCGCGGGCGAAGAGCCCCGAGTGGACCAGCGGGCGATCCGCGCTGAAGCGGTCATGTACAACATCCCGGTGATCACAACGATCTCGGGGGCGATGGTGGCGGTCATGGGTCTCGAAGCGGTCATCAAGGGACACATCGACGTTCGAACCTTGCAGGAGTATCACGAGTCAGTGCGCGAGCAACTGGCGGCGGAGAGCCGATAGAGGCTCACACGTCAGGCTCCAGAGCGGTGTGGCAAGCTGCCCACCGTTTCATACAAAGGGAAGGGAAAACCCGGTCATGGCCAAGAAGCTCAAGGTCGGCATCATCGGCGTAGGCGGTATCGCGGGAAGCCATTTCCCCGGCTGGGAGGCCAGCCCGCACACGGAGGTTGTGGCGCTGGCGGACGTGAGCGAGGAGATCGTGCAGCGCGTGGGCAAGGAGAGAGGCATCAGCAGCCTCTACACCGACCCAATGCAGCTCATCAAACGCGACGACATCGACATCGTCGACGTGTGCACCCCTAACATGTATCACACGTCTTTGACCTGCGCCGCGCTGGACGCGGGCAAGCACGTGATCTGCGAGAAACCTCTGGCCCCAACCACCGCAGATATCAAGAAGATGATCGCCAGCCGCGACAAGAGCGGCAAGTTGCTCATGACCGCGCAGCACTTCCGGTTCCAGGCAACCGCCAAGGCCCTCAAGGCGCATATAGACAAGGGCGTTCTCGGCGAGGTCTACCACGCGCGCAGCTGGATGCTGCGCCGCAGTGCCGCTCCCGTGCGGCCCGGGTTCATTCTCAAGAAGAACAGCGGTGGAGGGCCCTGCATCGATATCGGGGTGCACATTCTGGACTTGACTCTCTGGATGCTTGGCAACCCGCGGCCTGTCTCCGTGAGCGGCGTAACCAAGGACATTCTCGCCCACAAGCCCGGCGCATTCAGCAAGTGGGGAGGGGCCATCCCCAAGGAGTTCGACGTCGAGGACTTCGCCGCCGCGTTCGTACGCTTCGAGAACGGCGCCACGCTTGTTCTTG
Source organism: Armatimonadota bacterium (assembly GCA_013314775.1). Taxonomy (NCBI): domain Bacteria; kingdom Bacillati; phylum Armatimonadota; species Armatimonadota bacterium. The sequence continues at coordinate 875,235 of JABUFB010000008.1, forward strand.
AGGTTAGCTGGCTCCTGCACCACAAGACCGAGGGCGAGGACATGCAGATGTGGCTGTACGGCGACGAAGCCGGCGCCCATTGGCCCAGTAACGAGATCCTCTACTCCGACAACAAGCTCCAGCAGCTCATGAACCTGCAGCTTGGCAAGGTGGACGGCCGCGAGCCCCACGCGCAGGAGTGCATAGAGTTCGCCGAGGCTATCGTAAACGGCGCGCCGTCCCCAGTTCCCGCGGAGCAGTCGATGGATGTCATCGCGATCCTCGATGGACTGTACCGCAGCAGCGCTGCCGGCAAGGAGATCAAGCTGAAGTACTGAGCCGACGTGACCGCTTCACGGACTGCAGGGCCCTCGGACAACGAGGGCCCTGTCTGTGTGTGCCGGAGGCTACTGGTCGGCAGGAATCACCGCGCGGATGGCGAATGGCTCCGGGCATCCGCCATCTTCGCGAGAGGCCTGAGGCTATGACCGCGCGCGAGCGTTTCCTCAACTGCAACAAGTTCCAGCCTGTTGATCGCGTGCCGAATCATGAGCTCGGCATCTGGGGCCAGACCCATGACCGTTGGATCAGCGAGGGCATGCCGGCCCATGCGATCCGCGAAAGCTGGTTCGACGGGAACGAGTACTTCGGGCTGGACCGGCGCGAGTTCATCCACGTCAACCTTTGGATGATTCCCGGCTTCGACTATGAGGTGCTGGAGGAGACGGACAGGTACGTCGTCGCGCGCAACGGAGAGGGGGTCATCACCAAGGCGCTCAAGGAAGGCACTGCCCACGGAACGCGGATGTCCATGGACCAGTACCTGAAGTTCCCTGTGGAGACGCCTGAAGACTTTCAAGCGATGAAGCGGCGCTATGAGCCCTCACACCCGCTGCGATACCCGACATACTGGGAGAGCCGCTGCGTGGGCTGGGCCTGCCGGGATCACCCGATCTGCCTGTGCGTGAACTGCGCCATGGGGCTTTACTCCAACCTGCGTCGCTGGATGGGCACCGAGAACCTGTCTCTCGCCTTCTACGACCAGCCGGGACTGGTGCACGAAATGGTGGAGTTCGTCGCCGACTTCACCATGGAGACTCTGCACCGGGCGCTGCACGATGTGGACATCGACTACTTCAACTACTTCGAGGATTTCGCGTGCAAGGGCGGGCCGCTGTTCTCCCCTGAAATCTTCCGCAAGTTTTTCGCGCCCCATTACCGGCGCCTCAATGAGTTCCTGCGCGAGCACGGCGTGAGCATCATCTCCCTGGATTCTGACGGCAATACAGAGGTCCTCATCCCGCAGCTCATCGAGGTCGGGATCAATGTCCACTGGCCGCTTGAGGCCGCATCCGGCATGGACCCGGTGAAGCTCAGGGCGCAGTACGGCAAGGACATGGCCTTCTGGGGCGGGATCGACAAGCGCGAGATCGCCAAGGGGCCTGATGCGATAAGGCAGGAGATCATGAAGAAGATCCCGCCTCTGGTAGAAGAAGGCGGGTATATCCCGACGCTGGATCACACATTCCCACCGGATATCTCGTACGACGACTTCCAGTACTACATGGAACTCAAGACCAAATGCCTCGCGGGAGAGGCGTAGTGGGCGACAGCGACGGACGCGAGCGGAAAAGGCGGCTGCGCGCTTTGTTGGCGGAGCAGGTTGAGGGGATGCGCGGCATCCAGGGATTCCCTGGCGGCGATGTGCAGCGTATTCTGGCCCTGTCCATCCCGCGTGAGTACACCGCCTGCCCCAACCCTTTCATCGCCGACTGGCTCGAAGCAGCCGGCACGGCGCGCGATGCACCCGTGACCTGTGAGCCACTGGCAGCGGACGTGAGCGAGGGCAAAGCGGATCCGATCTACCGCGGCCAGATCTACCACACGAAGGTACCGCCGGCGGCGGTTGCACGGTACATCGAACACTATTGCCCCCCCGGAGGCGTGGTGTTCGATGGGTTCTGCGGCTCGGGAATGACGGGGGTTGCCGCGAGGCTCACCGGGCGACGGGCGATCCTCTGCGACCTGTCTCCGGCCGCGACGGCAATCGCGGCGTCTTTGTGCCTGCCCGTCCGCGCCGAAGAGTTCGCGGCACTCGCTGCCGAGCTCGTCAGACACTTGCGCGAGGTGTGCGGCCACCTGTACACGCCGCCTGACGGGCGCAGTGAGATGGAGTACGTGATCTGGTCCGAAGTGTACCGGTGCCCCCGATGTTCGGCGCAGTCGCCCTTCTCCGAGATGGGGTTCGATCTCTCAGCGCGCAAGCCTCGCAAGGCGATCCAATGTCCTGACTGTGGCGCTCAGCTTGGCCGCAGTGACCTGCGCCGCGTGCTGGACGAGGCCGGCAAGACGGTGGAGCGGCCCGTGCGCATCAAGTACGCGGGGCAGCCCGGGGAGCGGGACCTGTCGGACTCGGATCTTGATCTGATTGCACGAGCCAGGGAGGACGCAATCCCGTTCGGATACCCCGAGGGGCCGATGATGGGGCGCGAACCCGGTCCTGACGGGTGGGGGCAGATGTGGCGGCGGGGATACCACTCGGGGGTTCATCGTGTGGCAGATTTCTACTACCCGCGCACTCTGTGGGTCCTGGCGGCGGCGCTGGACTGGATCGGAAGGGCCGGATGCTCGGATGAGGCGCGGCACGCGCTGCAGACCACGGTGATCAATACCTCGCTCAACCTGACCCGAATGCGCCGGGCCTACCAGGGCGTCATCCCGCTCGTTCTCTATTTCCCCCGACTGCGACGGGAATGCAACGCCATCCTGGTGCTTGAGCGCAAGCTCAGGGCAATCGGCAGGGCCATGGCCACCTTGCCCCAGGGAGACCAGCGCTCCGTGATGATCTCCACCCAGTCGGCAACAGACCTGCGGAACATCCCGGACGCGTCGGTGGACTACATTTTCACCGACCCGCCCTTCGGGGGCAATATCATCTATTCCGAGGTCAACTACCTGTGGGAGAGCTGGCTGGGCGTGACCACCAACCAGCACCCCGAGGCCATCGTCAGCCGTACCCAGCGCAAAGGGCAGGCTGAGTACGCCGCATTGATGACCGATTGCCTGCGCGAGTTCCACCGGGTGCTCAAGCCCGGAGGCTGGATTACCGTGGAGTTCCACAACTCCGACGATTCCATCTGGGCCGCGATCCAGTCGGCCCTGCAGGAGTCGGGCTTCGAGGTCGCGGATGTGCGCATTCTCGATAAGCAGGCCGAGGCCTTCAAAGCTGCGGTTTCGCAGGTTGCGGTGCGCAAGGACCTGGTGATCTCGGCCCTCAGACCCGGCCCGGAAAAGCCGCCCCTCTGCAGATCCGCAAATTGCGGGAACTTGGATGTTTGGCAATTTGTGGCGGAGCACCTCGGGGCACTGCCCGAGGATGACGGCCGGTTGTCAGAGCGGACCCCGCACATGCTGTTCAACCGCATGGTTGCCTGGTGCCTGATGAACGGCCAGCGGGTCCCCATGAGTTCGGGCGCGTTCTACCAGGGCCTCCGCGAACGGTTCGTGGAAATCGGCGGGCGCTACTACCTGCGGGACAGAAACAGGAAGTAGCGCCCGGACACTGCGGACCTCGGCTCAATCCTCTACTCCGCCGCCTTTTCCTTCACCCGGAACACATGCTCCGGCGCGAGCGAAAGCACCCCCGGGAGCGGCGGCATCAGGCGTATCCGGGAATCTTCCAGCACACCTTCGTCAGCCTTCGCAACCTCCAATGCCCAGGTCTTGCCCGCATCCTCCCCTGCGGCGATTTTCAGTTCGGCCGTGTTCTGCTGGGGGGTGGTCTGCGCGGATGCCCGCAGGGAGCCATCCGGGGCATAGACGTTGATCCTCACGGTCTCGATGCCGCTGCCGCCGGAGGCGATCAGGCTGAACTCCTTCGTTTTCGGGGGAACATGGAAGTATAGACGGGGCACGGCCAGGATAGGGGTCACGCCCTCACTCGCAGCCAGGCCGATGGGCGCGTTCGAACTCTCTATGGTCACCGCACAGGAGCCGGCGGAGATGCCCAGCAGGCCAATTCCATCCGCCTGCGGTGTGAACTCGATGACGCCGGACTCGCCGGCTGGTATCGTCCCTTCCGCTTGCTTCGTGAGGTCCGGTGCGCGCAGATTCCAGACGATGGGCGCCTCGTACTTGCCCACCTGTCGGTGCCGGACGGCGATCCGCACCGGTTCCCCCTTCCGCCCGACCACGAAGAGCAAGTTGTCGCTGCGCAGTTGGAACTCCGTGAACTTCACCGTCTCACCGGTGAACTCAGGCAGCACGAGGTCGCCGCCGGTGTTTTTCGCGAACACATTCAGGAACCACTCTTCGGGCTCTTCGCGGGGGATCTTCCACGAGTCCAGTCGCCCCGCCGCGATTTCGCGGTTCGCCCAAGAGAACCATTTGAAGTAGTCCTTGTGGGTGGTGTCGTAAGTAGGGCCCTCGTAGAAAATCCAGTAGCCGCCGGTGACCTGGGAGATCATCACCGCGTTCTTGCCGCAGAACTCGGGGTCAGCCCCGGTGACCACAGGATCGATTCCACCGGAGTAGATGAAAGGCACCCCGAGGGCCTCAACGGTCTTGATGCCGCTCTCCAGGCGCGCAAGGTTCGCTTCCAGGGCCTCTTTCTGGGGCATGTAGCGAGAAGGCCTGCCGTAAACCCACGGGTCGGCAGCGATCACCGGGGCCTTTTCGGTAGCCCATTCCGGGTAGCAGGCCTTGAGCATGAAGGGCGTGCCCGGCGCGGGGTAGATGCAGAACCGGAAGCGCGGATTGTGCTGATCGACGGCCTCGCGCAAGGTTCGGCAGCGCTCGCGCCAGTGGTTCACCTGGTACTCTTCGAACTGCTCGAAAAGCCCCTTGTCCCGAAGCCACTGGGCGCGTTTGGCCGGCTCGAGCTCGGGAATCTCCAGCCCCTTGTCCTTCCCGAAGCGCGCAAGGATGTCGGTGTCGAAGGACAGGGAGTACAGGTTCCCCATGCGCAGCCCGGGCGCGTAGTTCTCGTAGTCGAGGAACACGCCCATGATCGCGGGAAGCTCCACGCTCATCTTGGCATACTCTACGATGTACCGTGTGGTCCACTCCCAGAAGGCGTCGGAGTTCGGGCTGTAAAGGGGCTGCTCCCCGCCGTTCTCCCAGACCAAGCGCTTGCCGTCTGCCTCGGGGCCTTCGGGCGCGCTAAGACTGCCGCGCATCCAGGGCATGAAGTAGATGCCGGCCTTCTCGCACCACTGGGCGACCTGGCGCACCTCGTCCAGGTTCTCATGGCCGCGCCGGGGAGAGAAGACATTGAACCCGGCTTCGGCAGATTCGGTGATCATCCACTCTTTGGTGACCCAGCCTTCTACCGGCTGCATCACCTTGTCCACGACAATGCGCAGCTTTTCCCTTGTACCCATGTCCTCCAGCGGGGGCAGCGGCGCCGCAAAGGACCCTGCCGCGAGTGTGAACAAAAAGACGCACAGCACCGGGTAGTATGTGTGGCCCATTGGCAATCTCTCTTTCTTTATTGGTCAGCGCGTGACGTGATCAGGCACTCAGTTTCCGCAGAATGTCCCAGTATGCCCCGCGCGCTCCGGCAGCAATGGCATTACTCAGGGCCGAGTTGTCGTCGTAATTGTAGTCCATCTGACTCTCATCCGGTCCGCCCACAAAGAAGCGCTGGTCGCCCGCTATGAGTCGCTTGATGTGGGGCATGATGTCGTCAGCGATGGCGGGTTCCAGGAAGAAGACGGGCTCGGACAGGTCGCGCCAGTCGCCGGAGCAGGTGACGCCGGGTGGGGCCGCTTCTTCCCCACTCCCCAGCACCTGGCGGCTGACTCTTGTCCCCGGGTACAGGCGCACTCCAACGGCCACGCCGACGCAATCGGGCTCAAGGGCGTGCATCAGAGCGATAGTCTCCGAGACAGACTCCAGCGTCTCACCGGGTACGCCGAGAAGCAGGTCGATCATCACCGGCAGGCCTGCTTCCCGGCAGGCACGCACCGCCACCCGGATGTCTTCCGGCGAATGTGCGCGGCCGAGAGACTTGAGGATTCGGGCGCTGCCGCTGTCGGTGCCGAAGTTGATCCCGGCACACCCCGCGCGGCGCATGGTCCTGGCGAGGTCCGCGTCGAAGGGCGTCGGTGACAGGTACGCATACCACCGCACGCGCTCTCCCAGGCCCTGAAGGATCATCTCGTCGCAGACCGCGCGCGCGTGATCACCGGGGATGTTGAACTCACTGTCGCAAAGGTGCAGGACGTCCACCCCCTGGGTCAGGAGATGACCAACCTCACCGACCACGGCTTTCGGCGGACGCAGGCGGAGACGGGCGCCTTTGCCCGCAGGATCGGCGCAGTAAATGCACTGCTGGTTGCAGCCGCGTTTGGTCTCCACATTGCCCTGCCCGCCCCCACGGAAGTAGCGCAGGTTGTCGATGGTCCGGCGGCGGAGGGGCTCTTGCCCAAAGGCCGGCCACGATGGCGGATTAGTCCTTATCTCGCCATCTTCCCGCCAGAGCAGCCCCGGGATATGGTCGAATGATGTGTGGTCTCGTATCGACCGCGCGAGGGCGACGATGGCGGCTTCCCCGTCGCCCACGATTCCGTAATCCGCGCCAGTCTTCAGGAGCACTTCACGGGGCGCGACCGAGTAGCCCGCCCCGCCCAGAACAACCGGCACGTCGCTGTGCTGCCGGATGGTCTGTACCACAGAGGCATGGTCCGGCAGGAATGAGTGCCTGGTTGCCATATAGCAGTCGTCGGTATTGCGCAGCGTGACGGCCACCAGGGCCGGTGTGGTCTCGCCGAGGGACCGGGCCAGTTCGGCCGCGGCGTCATCGGCAAAGCAAAGGTCGCAGAAGCTCACGCACAGTCCCGCGTCCTCGGCGGCCTGCGCAAGATACTCCACCGCCAGAGGGCCGACGGCGGGCTTGATGCGGTTCGGATTGACGAGCAGCAGATCGGTGGGAATGCGTCATTCCTCCTGCCTCGCACGGCCCGAAGTATGGGCGACAGACATGAATGGAGGTCAGCGCGTGAGCAGGTCATACAACGCCGGCATTGTGTCCAGGAAGTTCCCCTGCACCATGTACCCGTGGCCGCCGAAGGCTTGCGGAATACGCGTGACCACGCTCTTCATGTCCCGGTAGTAAAAGCCCGCCTGGGAGGGATGGATGGTGGCATCCCAGTTCGCGGCGCGAAGATCGAAGTTCGCGGTGATCAGCCCTGTGGGTGGGCACCCGATATTCGCGGCCATCGACACTGTTTTCAGGAGCACCTCGGGACCGGTGACCGCTGAGCCCACGTTGAGAACCACCCCGCCGCCCGCGAGCCGGGTGACATGCTGGGCGAAGATACCGAAATCCCGGCCGCTGCAGCCACCCTTGGCCGCGCCATCGAAGTTCGGGTGCTGGTCGATGATGTCCGTGCCGATTGTGGCGTGAACTGTCGCCGGGACCCCAAGCTCCCAGGCGTTACCCAGCAGGCTTATGTCCCGGTGCGGACAGTGCAGACCCAGGGGCTCGCCGGTGGCGATGAGTCGCCCGAGCGCTTCACCGTACCCGATGCGCTCTTCGTTGCCCGCGATCAGTGCCGCGTTCATGTTCAGGCCCGTCTCGTGAGCCATGCCGAAGCTGCCCTCGGGCAGGGCATTGGGCACATTCTCACTGGTCTCACCGATGAGTGCGAGTTCGAAGTCGTGGATCGTCACCGCGCCATTGCAGGCCAGGAGAGTGATGATCCCGCGTTTCATCAGGTCAATCACGAGAGGCGAGAAACCGAGCTTCAGCTGGTGAGCGCCGGTGAAGAAGATCACCGGCAAGTCACGCTCGCGCGCGGCAAGCACGTGCTCGACCACCCGCCGCAGATCATCGTGCGGGAAATGGTCAGCGGCTCCGCCGGCAGATTCAGGGTGCTTCATGCGATCCAGTGTGAGTGTGTTGTTCCTCTCAGCCAGCGGAAACGTGGTGACGCGTGAGAAGTCGAACATCGGGTAGCGTCCGGCGTACTCCATATTGAGTCCTCCTGGTACAACGTGCCTCCGTGGGCATAGGGCAGGCGAGAGAGGCGAATAGTGGAGAGTTCGGCACCAGAACCGCGAACCTGCGCAATCAGCCAGGCGATTCCGTGAGTTCCAGTTCGAGTAGTCTCCAGACACCGCCCGCGGCGGTCACCCTTTTTCTGAGTTCAAGCGGACGGGTGCTGTCGCGCTGCAACTCGTCGGCGGCAGTAAACCTCGCGCGTACCCGTTCGCGAAAAGCCAATTGCCAGCTCACCGGGAACAATGGCACGCGACGGCTCTCCGGCCAGTAGCGCTCGAAGACAATCGGGATTGGCGGGCCTTGAAGCACATGACGCATGCCCGTTCTCGCTGCCAACTGCTCTACGTGGCCGGAGTCCACGGTCACACCGCTGTACGAAGGGGAGTCAATCCAGTAGAGCGTCTTCACCCGCGGAATGTAGAGAGAGACCGTGAGAATGACCGACGCCGGCGCAATGTTGGGTCCCTCCGAGAGAAGCACGGGACGCCCCTGGAGGATGCTCTCGACCAGCGGCGCCATCACGTCGGGCCTGCAGGCCCTGGTGAGCGCCCGCCCTCCAGGCTCCATGAGGCGCGATATGCCCAACTCCAGACCGCCCAGGGCGACGCATATTGAGAGCACGACAAGGACTGCCCGGCTGACTCTCTCACGCACTGCAGCAGGAAGAAGCACACAGAGCGTGCCTGTCAGCGGCGGCAACATGAACCGTCCCAGCGGATTGTTGATGTGGAACCTCGCATTGGTGGAGATCAGCATGGCCAGCGAGACCGCGGTCATGAGTGCACCCACCGCAACCAGCCACCTCTGCGGCTTAGGGATGTTGCGTTGCCTGGCTATCCACCGGATCGACACCAGCCAGGCGACTATCACGAGGAGAGCCGTGAACAGGCTGAGCCCGGTCCGATATGCAGGCCAGAGGGAAGCGTGCCAGGGAAGCGTCGCGAAGCCTTCCAGGAAGCCTCTGAGTGTCCTCACTGTCTCGAGGAAGAGGTCGCCCGTGCCCGGCGCATAGTAGCCACCGATGACCTCGCCGGTAACCATCAGGTTCCGCACAGCCCAGGCTCCCCATATGGGCGCTCCCATAATACCAGGGATGAAGGCGCTCACCAGAACCGGACGGAAGCCGCCCTTCCACTGGATGATGAGCGCCGCCAGACACGCGCAGGCAAGCAGCACCAGGGCATTGTGGCGCGTAAGCCCGGCAAGCCCCCACAGCACTCCGGCCAACAGTGCCGGCCAGACCCGCCCGCAATGTATGGATCGGAGCTGGGCCAGCATAGCTCCCAGCAGCAGGGGCATGAACAGATGCTCGGAGACCACACGGGGCGCCTCCCATATGCTGGGTGCGCTGAGAACATACACGCCCACCGCGACGAACCCGGCGGGAAGACTGCCTGTGGCCGAGACAATCAGCCATCCAAGCAATGCGAGAGACGCCAGTTGCCCGGCAAGATTGAGTCCGAAGAATGCGCGCTCAGCGCCCTCCGCTGTGTTGATGCTGTCCCCCGCGATCAGGGAAATCACGAAGGGGTAAAGAGGTGGCCACCAGCCCCCGCGCACCGTGTCGGGAGGGTCAGCCAGTGTGTCCGGGTTCAGCTGTACCAGCCTGTATCCGAAAACACCCTCATTGTGGATGGTCCGGGCCGCCGACAAATAGCCACAAGAATCCGCCCAGATGATGGGAGCCGAGTGGCAGTAGACGATGACCAGCCACAGCGTTGCCGCCGTCGCGAATGCGGCAACAAGCACGAGACGCTGCCTGGATGTGAGACCGCGGCGCAGCGACATATCGCCCCTCACGTGTGGAATGTAGACTGGTGGATATTCGTCCCGCATCCGTCAGCACCCTCCCCGACGGAGGAGGATGCCTTGTCGCAGTCGAATCAGGCGGGGTCGCGTGAACACGAGAGACGGAAGGCTCGCCATGTCTTCGCCCCTGCCCAACGCCGAACGCCGGACTTTCACCTGCCCACCCGACGGCTCGCGCTGGCCCTACCTGGTGCAGACGCCGCCCACACCAGTGCGTGCGGTTCTGATCTATCTGCATGGCCACTACAGCGACCAGTACCAGGGCATGACCACCGGCATCTACGAGGATGCTTTCGGGAGACTTCGCCGGGAACTTCTCCTGCGGTCGTGGGCCTACGTCTGCCCCTTCTACGGCGGCAATTCGTGGATGGGCCCACTTGCAGAAGCGGGGATGGTGGAGCTGATTGGGATCCTGCGCAGAGAGCACCCGGGAGTGCCGGTGCATCTCATGGGCGGCTCTATGGGCGGGTCGTCGGCAATGGTGTTCGCAGCGCGCAACGCGGCATTGCTGGATGGTGTTGCGGCGCGGTGCCCGGCATGTGACATCGAGGCCTATTACGCTTTCGCGAAAGCATCCAGCAACGGTACGCTGCGGAACATCGCCGAGGCCATACGCCACCACTACACCGCCGGCGAAAGGAACCTGGCCGACGAGCTCGCACAGCGCTCTGCGCTGGCCAATGCCGGCGGACTGACAATCCCCGTCCACATTGTGCATGGCTCAGCGGACACGGTCATTCCCGTTGATTCAACCCGGGAACTGGTCAAGCGGCTGGAGGGGTTAGGCCGCAAGGTCCGCTATCACGAGATCGACGGCGGCCACCATGACTCGCCCATCCTCGGAGTGGACTGGGCGGAGATGCTGGACTTCCTGGGGCCGGAAGGTTGAGGGGGCGACTCGACATCAGCCCGGCAGCGTGTCGGGGTCAGGCGTGCCTCCGGGCAGAAACCTCACTTTCGGGCGCCAGCCGTAAAGGCGCGCGCCGGTCTCCAGGTCCCAGCGGCGCGGGACGGCATCGCCCACAACGTGAATCACCGCGTAAGGCGGGAAGGGCGCGTTCAGCACCGCATCGAAAGCCCTGGCGACGTCCGACCCGTGTACGAGCACATGGTCTGCGACGGGCCCGCGTTTTCCACCGTGGGCCTCGATGTAGACATGCCCCAGCCGTAGGACAGCCACCGGCAGTTTGGTGTCGCGGTGAAAGATGCGGCAGAGCTCCTCGCCGAACCCCTTGGTAATCCCATACAGCCCGCCGCCGTCGGGCCTATGGTCCGAGGTTACCAGTTCGTGGGGCGGATAGTGGTTCACAGAGGACACGCTGCCGGTGTACAGCACCCGCTTGCCACCCGCCTCATGTGCCGCGCGAAGGACGTTGTAGACGCCCTTGACGTGCACATCGAAGGCCCCGTCTGCGTACTCCGCGGTGCCATGCCCCAGGTCTTCGGAGCGCGCGATTGACAGATAGACAACGCAATCCACGTCGGCCACGGCCACCCGAACAGCGTCCAGGTCACGAACGTCCAGGCCCATGAATCGAGGATGGTCCATGGGCCGCACATCAGCGGGGACGACCTCGTGTGCGGCATCCCACAGAGGTACGAGAAGGCTCCCGACGCGTCCCGACGCCCCGACGACCAAGATTCGCATGGTTGCTGGGTCACTTCCGCTGATACGATGTTGGAGGTCCGACGTGCACTTCGGCGAAGAATACGCCAAGCTGGACAGGAATACAAGGCTCTGAGGTGAGACGATGGCCCTTCGCATCTACCCCCTTGTGATCTGCGCCCTGACCTGCTGCGTATGTCTTGCGCAGGACCCTCTCGTCCTCCAGCCCTTCAGCTACCACGAGAGCTTCGAGGAAGATGCGCCAACTCTGGGGCTGTGGGCGAAGAACGGTCCGTCCACCATCAACTTCAGTGGTCCCACCGACGAGATGGCCTTTGATGGGAAGCGCTCGCTGAAGCTGGATGTGACTCTGGAGGGCGGGTCTTACCACTACTTTGGCGTGCCCGTACGCGTTCCAGCGGCGGGGAAGCTGAAGCTAACGGCCCGGGTGCTGGTGGCACCAGGAACCACGGCGAGTGTGGGCTTCGGCACCAACATGACCTATCCGCCCACACACCATTCGGGTTGCGGCCCGGACCGGAGCTGGGACAAGCCGACCGACGGTTGGCAGCTTGTGGAGATCGACCTCGTGGACAAAGGTATCTCCGGCAAGAATAGCGTCATTGCCAGACACACAGCCACCACAAGCGGCGAAGACGTGGGCGCATATCTTGACCGCTGGTCCCTGTTCATCCTCGGGGGCGAGGGTAAGCGTGCGGTCGTCTACGTGGACGACGTTCGCATCGAGGGGGAAGTGCCCTCGGAGGCAGACTACAACCGCTACATTGGGCAGCGCTGGGAGCAAGCAAAGGAACGCTTCTCGGCACTGATTGCAGACTGGCGGGCGCGCCTCGCCGAAGCCGAGAAGGCCTTGGCAGCACTCCCGGCGGTACCGGAAGAGTTGGCGCCGAAGGTGCAAGCAATCCGCGATGAAGTGGCCCGTGGCAGCAAGCTCATCGACGACGTTGCGGCTCGTGGTTACTGCTCCCGCGAAGAAGTGGACAGCATAGAGGCGGCTATCCGGGTGCTTCGCCACGGCCCCGAGACCGTCGCTGCCATGATCCGCGGGATCGAGTCAAACCAGCCGTACTTGCTGTACGCCCCAAAACCTATCACCAATGAGCGCCTCATCTCCCAGGTCTTTCCCATCCCCGCGCGGCCCGCGACGGACCTGGCCTGCGCAGGCTGTCCGGGTGAGTTTGAATCCTTGTCGATCGCGGTCCAGGCGCTCAAGCCGGTGGCAGGACTGACGATAGCGGTGTCCGACCTCATCGGCCCGGCGGGGACAATCCCAGCGTCTGTCGTGGACGTGTACGCGGTGAAAGTCTGGTACCAGGCCGGGCGCGGGATTGGAGACCTGAAGAACAAGACCCTCGCGCCCGAACTGCTGCTGAAGGACAGTGACCTCGTGCGCGTGGACCGCGAAGCCGAGACGAACCTCCTGCGCAGCACCCATGAAGATGGAACCGAAGAGTACCTGCTGTGCAGCGACGTTGCGAACCCCGACCTTGATCGAGCGCGACCGGTGGATGCTACCACCCTCCAGCCCGTGGACCTCGACGCCGACGATCTGCAGCAGTTCTGGCTGCGCATCCAGATCCCGGCAGACGCGGCGGCGGGAGTGTACACCGGGCAGGTCAGCGTCAAGAGCGGCGACGGTGAGCAGGCGATCCCGCTCAGCATCACCGTTCACCCCTTCGTGCTTGCGCCATCGCGGCTGATCTACTCCATCTATTATCGGGGGCGATTGTCTCCCGACGGTGAGCCTACCATCGGTTCGGAACTCAAGTCAGAGGAGCAATACCTGGCCGAGATCGAGGACATGCGAGACCACGGGGTGCTTTACCCCACCAACTATCAGGGATGGGACGACCAACTGCTGCCACGCGTGCTCGAACTGCGCCAGAAGGCCGGTCTACCCACCGAGCATTTCTTCAACCTCGGCCTCGGTACGGGCAATTCGGTTGAACCAGCCAGGCTGGCGGCGCTCGCGAAGGACGTGCAGAAATGGCTCGATCAGTGCCGGCGGTTCGGCTACCGCGACATTTACTTCTACGGGATTGATGAGGCAACCGGTGAGCGTCTCACATCACAGCGAGCCGCCTGGAAGACAGTGCAGGACGCAGGCGGCAAGACCTTCGTGGCAGGCTACAAGAAGACCTTCGAAGCCATGGGCGCGCTGCTCAACTGCGCGGTCCTCGCGGGGAAGCCGGACATCGAAGAGCGCGACAAGTGGCACAGCGTCGGCTCGCTGGTATTCACCTACGCCTTTCCGCAGGTAGGCAATGAAGAGCCGGAGACGTACCGCCGCAACTTCGGCCTCGCTCTCTGGAAGGCCGGGTTCGACGGGGCCATGGACTACGCCTACCAGCACGGATTCGGCCACGTCTGGAACGACTTTGACAGCCCCCACTACCGGGACCACAACTTCACCTACCCCACGGTGAACGGCGTTATCGGCACCGTACAGTGGGAAGGGTTTCGGGAAGGCGTGGATGACGTTCGCTACGCTACCACGCTGGAACTGGCCATCCAGAATGCGCCCGCAGACAAGGCGGACCTTGCTCGGCAGGCGCGCGAGTGGCTGGATGCGGTGGACCCTTCGGGCGATCTGGATGCAATCCGCGCCGGGATGGTGGAGTGGATCGGAAAACTGAAGTGAGCGGCTACCCCAGGTCCAGCAGGTCCGTGAAGGTCTCGCGGAACCGGGTGAAGCCCTGGTACGCGAAGCCCCACATGGAGCCACAGACGAAGAACGTGGCGCCTTGGTCCATGCGCCTGCGGGCCGCATCTGCGTCAGCGACCGGGATGCCCCACCACTTGCCATGCTTTTCGGCAGCACGGGCGGTCTTCTCGACCGCAGCCTCGGTGAGGGGCCTGTCTGCGCTCCACTCGTCATAGCGCAGGCTCAGGTCGCCTGGTCCGACGAAAAGCAGGTCCACGCCGGGCACTGCTGCGAGGGCATCCACGCTGTCCACTGCTGCGGGTTCCTCGATCTGGATGCTGAGGACGATGTCACGGTTCACCTGCTCGGCGTAGTCTTTGAGGGGCATCCATCCGAAGCGTGCCGGGGGCTCGACGCCATCGGCGCTGCGATTGCCCTCGGGCGGGAACTTCACCTCTCGCACGAAGGCGGCAGCCTCCTCCGGGGTATTGCAGTGGGGGAGCATGAGCGAAGTCGCTCCCATCTCCAGCCCGCGGCAGTGGCTCTCGGCGTAGCATTTTCGCACGCGGACCATGGGGTCGATTCCCCCGGCGCGACAGGCGAGGCACAGTCCGGCGATCACCGTGTCCGTGTAGTTCTGATGCTCCTGGTCGATCCAGATTCCGTGGTAGCCGGCCATCGCCGCCATCTCGACGAACCGGGGTTCGACAGCTGGGGTCGGAGCGAACAGTACCACGGGCAGGTTCTCGGAAAGCCGCCGGCGGATGATGCTGGGGACGATATGCATGGTCGCGAGTGTCCTCCGTAGCGTGGGTTAGTGGGTAGTTTCGACGCCCTTGTCGGAGTGCCCTCTTCCCTCCGGAACCCGGCGGATACAATTGAGCATTCCCCAAGTTTGGACGACGCAGTTTCACAGAAAATTCCCTTGGAACATGGGTGAAACTGTGTTTGTTCTTACTACGATCCCAAAGGGGAGACGGAATCATAGCTTAGCGATAGCCAAATCAGAGTGTAGTTTCATTCTTGACTTTTCGAAGGTCTATGCTGTAATCTGCCCGAGTACCGGGGCGATTGGCTTGGCCGTCGCCCCGCTGTGTTGCAGACAGGTACTGCAGTACTCCATTCGCCACAGTCGTTGCACTGGGGCCAAACCGAAGCGGAGGTGGCTGTTGTGGCAGACCTGAACCTCGTTGCTCTCACCGGTTTCGCGACGCGGGATGCCACACTGAGACAGAAGTCGTCCGGCCAAGTCAAGGCGGAGTTCAGCTTTGAGGTGGATCGGCCTTTCTACCGCTCCACCGGCGAACCCGTGTCCGATCTGTTCCTCGTGGACGTGTGGGAGGAGTTGGGGCGTTGGGCAGTGGACAACATCCGTGAGGGCACTCGTCTCCTGGTGCTTGGCACTCTGAACAAGGAAAGCTACACCACGCGAGGCGGCCGCGAGCACCTGACCATCGTCAAGGCCAAGTACATCCGCCCTCTGGGCGAGAGCCTTCTGGATGGCCAGGTGGACGCAGAGGAGCTCAAGCAGGACTGCTGGGATCGCGACATGCTGGTGACCACGGTGCAACTGCTCGAAGGGGCGCTGCTCGGCGCCAATGGGTCCTCCGCCGACGCAGACTACGAAGACAGCGAAGAGTACTGATCGATCCACGCTTTGACCCTGGCGGCCGCCTGCGATACAGTAGGCGGCCGCTTCGTTTTGGTGTAGACTAAGGGCGGTCGCACGTGCGGCCGGCCGGAAGCGGCGGCATCTCTCCAGATCCACCCCGACTGCCCACCATGACTGACACGGCACCCGAAATCTGCGTTGCCGCGCTGGAGTCCGAGCCGCGACGGGTGATTCTGCACCTGCGCGACGTGGGCGGTGATCTGCACGCCTGGT
This sequence comes from Armatimonadota bacterium, assembly GCA_013314775.1. NCBI lineage: Bacteria > Bacillati > Armatimonadota > Armatimonadota bacterium. The sequence continues at coordinate 891,184 of JABUFB010000008.1, forward strand.
CCCTTCCCAACCGGGGCAGCGACGGCGAGAAGGACCGTGCCCTGCGCGACTTCATTCTGGCATGCGGCGAGGCGCGGCTGGCCTGTTTCCACGCGGAAGAGCTGTCGAAGCACCTGTCGCGGCCAGAAGTGCTGCCCCTGGCCCGGAGGCTTCTGGGCCGTCTGGAAGACCTTCGCGAACAGGCGATGATCTGGCTGCCGCTGGAGCCCGAGTACAGCCTGGAAGCCCTCGTGCCGCGGATCACCGAGACCAGTCTGCCCGAGGTGCTGGCGCGCACAGTGGAAGTGCTGGCTCTGGTGGAGCGAGCGGTCAGCGCCGCTGACCCGTACCTGCTGGAGGCGATGGCGCCGGTACTCGCGACAGAGTCAGCCTTCGCGCGGGTGCCCTGGCCACGGGGCGCCGCGACCTCGGCCAGCGTACTGCAGCTCGCGAAGGCGCTCCCGGACGTTCCGGAGCGGCGTAAGCGCGAGGGTCGCAATGACGACATTCCTGGCGACATCCGGGACATCACCATCCAGATGCTGTCTCCGGGGGGCATGCTGGAGCAAGTTCACCCCGCGTACGAACATCGGCAGGGACAGGTGGACATGGCGGCGGAAGTGGCCGACGCCATGCGCGACAGCCGGTTCCTGGTGGTGGAGGCGGGCACCGGTGTGGGTAAGTCGCTAGCGTACCTGATCCCCGCGATACTGTGCGCCCGACGCGAAGATCAGCCAGTGGTTATCTCGACCAACACCCGTAACCTTCAGGAACAGCTCATCGACAAGGACATCCCGTTACTTCATCAGGCCCTGCCCATCGATTTCGAAGCGGCGTTGCTCAAGGGCCGGGGCAATTACCCCTGTCTGCGGGCGCTGATGGCCTTCGCGAGCGACGCAGCGAACTCGCTCATGCGCGGGGAACGGCTGGCCGCAGCGTATGTCATGTCCTGGCTGGTTGCGTCTGAGGGCGGGGACGTGGCGGAGCTCAGCCCTCATGCCCTGGAACTATTGCCGGAGATCAACCGGGCAGTGGATCGAGTGCGGTCGCAGGCAGACGCGTGCATCGGCCGGAACTGCTCGCATTTCAATTGTTGCCCGGTTCAGGTGGCGCGAGCATGGGCACGTCGCGCAGACATCATCGTCTCAAATCACGCGCTGACTCTCGAGGACACCAAGGCGCCGATCCTGCCCAAGTACACGCGCCTGGTGATCGACGAGGCACAGAACCTTGAGAATGTGGCCACCGAGAACCTGAGTCTGGAGTTTTCCAGCTACGGTGCGAACCGCCTGGTGCGGTCCTTGGTGGAAGAGCCCGGCGGGTTTGTCCCCGCTTCCCGACGCAGGCTTGAGGAACAGCATGACAGCCCCCGTAGACAGGCCGCTCTCGACGCGCTGGAGCTGGTCAAGCCCGCGGTCAGCCTCTTTGAAGACGCAGTGGGGCAGTTCGGGGAGATGCTCTTCGAGTTCTGCTTCATCGCCGGCACCGATCAGCAAGCGCGCGACCGGGCGACGGTGCGGCTGGTGGATGAGATCCTCGCGGCAGATGAGTGGCTGGAAGTGCTGGAGCTGGGCGACGCCGCCATCGAGGCCGGGGCTCAACTTGCGGCGCGGCTGGACGCATTCTCGGTGGCGCTCGCAGATCTCGACGTGTCCGCCACACTGGGAAGCGAGGGCTTGAAGACCGACGCCGAAGCCGTCCGAATGCGGGTTGCCGAGGCCATACGGGCGTTGCACACGGTCCTGCACTCCCCGGGCGACCATGTGCAATATGTGGTCTGGGCGGAGGCCTGGACGGGACGTCGAGGCGATTCCTGGGCGCTGCAGGCGGCGCCGGTGGATGTGGGCCCGGTGCTGGAAGAGACCCTCTACTCCACCAAGGAGACCATCGTCTTCACTTCCGCGACTATGACCGTTGACGGTGCCTTCAGTTACTTCCGCCAGCGCCTTGGCCTCGACGAGCACCACGAGAAGCTGGTCGAAGTGAGCGTACCTTCGCCCTTTGATCTGACCGAGCAACTGCTCCTGTGCATCCCGCAGGATATTCCGGAGCCATCCGACCCGGCCTACAACCAGGCGATTATCGACGCCCTGGGCCAGATCTGCCAGGTGACAGAGGGCGGCACGCTCGCGCTGTTCACCGCTCGGAACCGCATGATCCAGGCATTCGAGGCGCTGGAAGAAGACCTGCGCTCGTTGGACATGACGCCACTGTGCCAGGATGTGTCCGGCCCGCGCTCTGCGCTTCTGGAGCGTCTGAAAGCCGATCCACGAGCGGTTTTGTTCGGCCTGAAGAGCTTCTGGGAGGGCGTTGATGTGCCGGGGCGTGCGTTGCGGTGCGTGGTCATCACCAAGCTGCCCTTCGCGGTGCCGAACGACCCGATTATCCAGGCGCGTCAAGAAGATGCCGCGCGGCGTGGGTTGGACCCCATGAACGAGTACTACATCCCCGAGGCGGTGGTGGGGTTCAAGCAGGGCTTCGGACGACTGATCCGCACCCGAACGGATACGGGCGTGGTCTTCGTGCTGGATCGGCGCGTCCTGACCAAGGGGTACGGGCGCCGATTCTTTCAGTCTATTCAGCGGTGCGAACTGACCCGCGAGCCCCTGGAAGACTGTCTTGCACGCGCCGCGGGCTGGCTGGGTAAACGGTAGCGTACAAGTGGCACTGCTTCGGAGAGCAGTGTGTGATGATCGGCAAATCTGGTGAGGCGAGCCATGGAACTGCTTCTCAAGGACGACCGGTGGTGTTTCGCTTGTGGGCATCACAATCCCCACGGCCTGCACCTGCAGGACATCCACCTCGAAGACGACTCCTGCGTCTGCACCTTCACACCCGAGAAGTGGCACCAGGGCTGGGCGGATATCCTTCACGGCGGCATCACCTCAACGCTGCTGGACGAAGTGATGACCCACCTCATCTATCGGCGCGGGTTCGACGCGGTCACGGCGGAGATGACCGTGCGGCTGAAAGCACGCATCCCCATTGGCGAGCCCCTTCGGGTGGAAGCCCGGTTCTCCCGGGTGCGCGGGAAGTTCGCAGAAACCGAAGGTCTGCTGATGCTCGCGGACGGGACGACGGCGGCGACCTCAACGGCCAAGTTCTTCATCAGCCCGCGGGAACTGGACGGCCCGACGGTGCCGATCCTCACCCTTGCGGGCCGGCGCGCGGTTATCTTCGACCTGTTCGGCACGCTGGTGCCAGTGTTCGACCGCGCCAGCTACTTCGCGGTACTCGACGACTGCGCGGATGCCTTGGGCATTGAGCGCGAGATTTTTCGGGACACGTTCCGGGCCGATGCCGCGATGCGCACCAAAGGACAGTGGACAAACCTGGAACAGAATCTCGCGGACATAGCACGGCGGCTCGGGCACGAGGTAAGCGCAGATACGGTTCGGCAGGCAGCGGACATCCGTGCGGCGTATACCCGGGAGCATCTGATGAACCCGCACCCGGACGCACTCAAGGCGCTGGCACGTCTGCGCGAAGCCGAGGTGCCGGTGCAGGTGATTAGCGACTGCTCCCCCGAGACCCCACCGCTGTGGCTGGAATCACCGCTGGCCGAGTTCGTGCCCGACCCGGTGCTGTCGTGCGTCGTTGGCATGCGCAAGCCGGACCCGGCGATCTACGCTCTGGCCTGCGAGCGTCTCGGAGCAGACCCGCGCGAAGTGGTCTACGTGGGCGACGGTGACAGCGAAGAGCTCCCGGGCGCGCAACGGCAGGGCATCTTCGCGGTTTGGGTTGATCGCGGGGAGACCAGCGCATTCCGTACCGCGCAGCACACCGAATGCCAGGCGGTCGTGCATAGCCTCGACTTCATCCCTGTGCTCTTGGGCATCGAAAAGGTGCCGGGCTGAGCGCAATGGCATTCGACTCCCTGACACTGAAGCGAATCGCGGCAGACATCCGGCGCCTGGCAACGGGCACCCGGGTACAGCGTGTGTTTGCAGTGTCCGGCAGCGAGGTTGCCTTGGAACTGCGGCGCCGGCTGCCCAGGCCGCTCCTGCTGCTGTCTTGGTCGCCCGAGTTCGGCCGCGTCCATTTGTGCAGGGATGCGGAGCCATCGCCGGTGATCCAACTCCCCTTCAACGAGCTGTTGCGCAAACACATCCGCGGCGCAACGATCACTGATTGCCGGCAGGTGGGGTTCGACAGAGTCCTGGAAATCGACTTCGCCAACTGCGCGGGCCTGGGACCGCACTCGCGAGCCACCCTGGTGGCCGAGATCATGGGGCGTCGTTCGAACCTGATCCTGCTTGATGGGGACCGTGAGGTCACCGGGTGCGCGAGGCACGTTGCCGCGCGGACGAACCGCTATCGCGAGACGCTGCCGGGGCTGGAGTACGTGCCGCCGCCGACCTTCGACCGCATCGACCCGCATGTGGTTACCCCGGACCGGCTAATCTGCGCGACCGGCTCGGGCGAAACGGTCTGGGACATGCTGCGGGCCACGCTGATGGGCGCCAGCGAGATCTTCCTGGACGAGACCTGCGCGCGCAGCGGGCTGGACCCGAAGGCTCGGCCCGCGGATCTGCCGCCGGCGTGGGCAGAAGCAGTCTGCCGGGCAATGCAGGAGCTCCTCGGGGTGGCAGAGGCCGAGGGACCGGGATACGTATACATCCGTGAAGATCGGCCGGAGCTCCCGGAATTCGCGTGGCCAATCCGGCTGATCAGCCACCCCGAACTGGTGCCTGTGGAGACGGATGACCTGTCCGAAGCGCTGGAAGAACTGGTGCACCTGCGGCAGGTCGCCCGGACGGTCGGGGACCGCAGGGAGCGTCTCAGGAGCCTGGCCGGCAAGGCGCTCAAGAAGGCCCAGGCACGGGAAAACGAGCGCCTGCGAGCGCTGAGCGAAGCCGGGGATGCGGGGAAGCTCCGGCGGCACGGCGAGCTGATTCTCGCGAATATACATGCAATCCCGGCGGGGGCGGCGGAAGTGACGGTGAACGACTATTACGAGCCGAACGCTCCGGAGGTGACCCTCAGTCTCGATCCACACTACTCAGCCCAGCAGAATGCACAAGCGCTGTTCGCGCGGTACAAGCGGGCCCAGCGCATCCTGGAGCGCGTCCCGCCGTTGCTGGAGCAAGCAAGGATGGAGCGCGGCTACCTGGAAGGCGTGTTGGAGCAGATCGCCCTGGCGCGGACGTCTGAGGAACTGGATCAGATCGAGCACGAACTGTTGCGAGAGGGTTACGTGGGCGACCAGGCCCGAAAGCGAAGCAGGCCGCCGCGGGTGGGGGCGGTGGAGCCGGCACGCACCCAATCGAGTGACGGCTTTGCAATCCTGTACGGGCGAACCGGGCCGCAGAATGACGCCGTCATGCGGGCGGCGAACCCGGATGACCTTTGGTTCCACGTCAAGGAGGGCCCTGGCGCTCACGTGGTGGTGCGCACGAACGGACGGCCAGAGAGCGTCCCGGAGAACACTATTCGAGAGGCGGCGGAACTCGCGGCGGGCCTGAGCAAGTGGCGCACCGACAGCCGGGCTGATGTCAACTACACCCAGGCCCGGCACCTGCGCAAACCTCCCGGAGCCCCGCCGGGATTCGTGACCTATACCGATTTCCGGACGGTCACAGTTCGGCCGAAGGGACCGAAATCGGGATCGGGTGCGTGCTGATGGCGCCCCGCTAGCAGTGGTGCCGCTGCTGATGGCAAAGGTGCCCGTCGTCCAGCGGGGCCCTGGCCGATCCCCCGGGGTTCCTTAGCGCCGCCACGGGGGAGGATCGCCCGCCGCCATGAAGGCTCTGCACGCCACCGCCTGCATCTCCGGGTCCACGCCGATGGCTTCGTTGGAACCGTAGTAGCCGGCGATGAACCCGCCTCCTTTCGCCGCCAGCTTGTCCACGTACTCCCAGGCTGCGGCCTCGATGATCGCTGCATCCCCGGTCTGAAGGGTCGTCTGAATATCCACGGGGCACCAGAAATGCATCTTCCCGCCGAAGTTTTCGGCCAGGAAGTCGATCCCGTGCAGTTCTGGCTGATCAAACTGGCAAACGTCGATCCCGACCTCCAACCAGTCGGCGATCACGTCTTTCACGTAGCCGCAGGAGTGGAACCAGACTGCAAGGCCGCGGGAGTGGGCCACATCGCACAGGCGCTTGAACACGGGCTTGAAAATCTCACGGAATGACCGTGGCGATACGAGAAGCCGGTCCTGGGTGCCCCAGTCTTCCCCCGTCATGATCCCGTCCACGCCGGCATCTGCCAGACCGATGATCTCGGCCTCTACCACATCCGCAACCCGATCGAGCAGGCGGCGCACCCGCTCCGGCTCTCCGGCAACGTCGGCCAGGAAGTTCTCCATGCGCCGCATGTACCGGGCCACATTGAAGGGCCAGTTCGTCCCACCGAGAACATAGTAGCCTTCATCGTGGAAGGCTGCTGCCCGCTCTTTCGCGGCCTGGTAGAGCGCGGGATCATCGACGCGTGGAAAGTCGTAGTCATCCAGCTGCGACCAGTCATCCTGGATCACCCCGCGGGTGACCTCGCCTTTGGTGATATTCTCCAAGCGACCCCAGGTGTTGCCCCACTCGTCGATCATCTCCCAGGTTCCATCGGGCTTTTGCTCCCAGCCGCGGGCCCGGGAGTTTGGGGCCCCGGCACGACCGACATGGCGGACGTCGCTGGGGAAACCGCCGCCCATGGCGTAGGGGATGCGGTCTGGGGACGCGAATTCCAGGCTCTTGCGCACAATCTCGCGGGATGTCACCTTTGGCTCAGACCTCCAAGCGCCCGTTCGGGCGGAATGAGTGTCCCTTTCCCCGTGAGTGGGCCGCGAACCTCTGCCCAGACTGAGGAGGGCGACCGACGACCTGGCGGGAATTGCTCTTCTACCACGAGGGAGGCAAGCAATGAAAGCGACTACGCTCTGGGCGGCAATGGTATCGGTGGTGCTCATGTGCTCAGCGGCCGGCTCGGCAGTGACCCGGACGGCCGAGGGGGCGGCGCTTACAGGCGAGGGCTACTCGGTGGTTTTCGGTGCGCGCGATGGGGCCATCTTGCGGGTGTGCATCGGATCGCGCCCGGCCATCGCGGGAAGCGGCGAGTTCGGCCTGTGGCAGGCGAAGTTTCAGGACGGGACGGTGATCAGTGCCGCGGATTTCGCCCAGCCGGCCGCGAGCAAGAGCTTCCGGATGACCCCGGATGGCGACGGTCTGCGGCTGGCCTATCGGTGCCCGGAGATCGATGTGGAGGTCCGGGCGAGGGCCACCGCGGACGGTGTGTCTCTGAGCGCCCGCATGATGCCCCACACAGCCGTGCTCATGGACTTCGCCATCCCTGCGCGCATGCGGTTTGACCCGAAGACCACGAAGCGGCTTATCAGCCCGGCCAATGGTAACAGCTCCGTAGGAATGGCGCTGAATGGACGTTTCTTCAGCGAGCAGCCCACGGACCGACCCTCGGGATGGAGTCCCAAGGCATCCGGTCCGAAGGGGTACATCGCGCTGCTCGGAGGCCCCCTGGACCAGCGACCGGACAGGGACCCTCCCACGACCCTGAAGGTCACGGATGAGGGCCGAGAGTGGCTCGGGGCATCGGTGGCCGATCGCGCCGAAGGCACACAGGCGCGCGTGAATCGGCCCCCCACCCGGGAGCAGGTTGACCTGGTGCTGGTAGATTCTCCCAACGGCCCCTACCTATCGGCGGCGCATCTCGGCGGAGAGGGCTTTCTGTGGCGTATCGGCGGCGGTGTGGGCCGCGATGAGGCGAACCTGTCCCGGGCCATGATCCGCCGGGTAGTGGAGCGCCTGGCTGCTTCAGCTCCCGGCGGCAGGACGAAGCTCGGCCTGCTGGCGCTGGTGAACTCCCCCATGCGCGGCGGATGGTCGGATGTGTCGCTAGACGACTGGCGCGACGAACTGCGGCAGGTCGGCGCGGTGAAGGCCGGCAAGATCGAGTTCGTGGAACTCGACAGCGCGGCTGCGATGATCCAGGCAGTCCAATCCGGCGACTTCCTGGCGATTCTGAACCCGTATGGCGAGTGGGCTCCGGTGCCCGAGGAGGGCGGGATGGACGCCACCGTCAGGGCTGTGGGCGAGTACGTGAAAGCCGGCGGGAACTGGTTTGAAGTGGGCGGCTACCCGTTCTTCTACGAGATGCGGCCCATGCGGTACATGAGCACCGAGAGCACCTACCCGGCAGCTTTCGCGGACTTCTTCCATCTGGAGACCGAAGGCGGCCAGCTCGCGGTTTACCGGGCGCAACCCTTACTGGATGAGCCTTGGCAGGCCGAAAGGGGCACACCATCCTGGTTCACCCCGGGGCGGTTAGCCTGTGGCGGCGACCAGAGCGGCGGGTACTTTGACCGGCCATTCGCGACCTATGTGCTACCGGAGCAGGCCTGGAGCGCACCGACCGTGATCCTCCAGGTCGGCGCGGATCCCGGGGCTGCACTTGCGGCGTACTGCCAAGCAAACGGAATCTCGCGCCGTCTCGACGAAAAGATGAGCCCGGAAGTGCTGGAGAAGTTCCGCAACGCCGTCCTCTTGTATTACGCGGGGAACTGCGTGGACAAGACCGAATACCTGGACCGACTCCCCGTCCCCACGCTGCTGCATTTCGCGGAGTATCTGAAGGGCGGTTTCGACAAGCAATACCCGGATCATCTCCCGCCGAACCCCAACTTCGGGACGGGTGCGGACTTCCGGGCGTTCTTCGACCGGGCCCACCAACTGGGGCACCTCATCATGCCCTACACCAACCCCACCTGGTGGTGCTACGACCCCAAGGGCCCGACTTTCCAACGAGAAGGTGAAGAACCGCTCCTCAAGCGGCTGGATGGGAGCTTGTCTCACGAGCAGTACGGGAACAACCCGGGATACACCGTTTGCC